>NCHM01000130.1 GCA_002257205.1 Rhizobiales bacterium 24-66-13
ATGTTCTTCATGGGCAACGGCCACATGTCCTCGGACTGGGGGTTGATGGGCGGCTATCCCGCCGCCTCCGGCTATCGCTTCGCCGCCCATGACACCGGGTTGAAGGAGCTGATCGCCTCCGGCGCGCCGCTGCCGTTCGGCGGCGATACCGATCCGCAGAACCCGGTGTGGGACGCGATGATGCCCGACGCCAAGATCAAGCGCGACAAGCAGGCCATCACCACCGAGGAGATGTTCAAGGATTACGATCTTTATCTCAATTACATGCGCGGCGGCCCCGGCTTCGGCGATCCGATCGACCGGGATCCGCAGAGCGTGGTGGACGACATCAACGGCGGCTATCTGGTGGAGCGCTTCGCCCTTCAGGTCTATGGCGTCGTGGCGGAAAAGGGCGCGGACGGCACCTATGCCGTGGATGCTCCCGCCACCGCCGCGCGGCGCAAGGAGATCCGCGCCGAGCGGCTCGCCAAGTCTGTTCCCACCCGCGACTGGATGAAGGGCGAGCGCGAGAAGATTCTCGCCAAGGACGCGGGCGACCACGTCAAGCAGATGTTCGCCTCGTCCTTCAAGCTCGGGCCTAAGTTCTTCAAGGACTTCCAGACGTTCTGGGATCTTCCGGCGGAGTGGACGCTGTTGGAGGAAGAGATCGGCATCCCCCATTACGGCTCGCATTACCACATGGACGTGTCCGAGCTGCCCGACGTGAAGACCGTGCAATTCGTCGAACAATAAGCGCGCCGGGCACCGGCCGCGCGCCGGTGCCCTTCGTCTCAATCAGCAAAATTCAGGAGGACACCCATGGCCTACACACGCGCCAAGATCGCCGACCTCGTCGATGGCAAGATCGACCACGACACGCTGCACCAGATGCTCGCCACACCGAAGGACCCGGAGCGCTTCTCCATCTATATGGAGATCCTCCAGCAGCGCATGCCCTGGGATGACAAGATCATCCTGCCGCTCGGTCCGAAACTGTTCATGGTCCAGCTCAAGGATACCAAGCAATGGAAGATCCGCTGCGAATGCGGCCATGATTTCTGCGACTGGCGTGAAAACTGGAAGCTGTTCGCCCGCGTGCATGTCCGCGACACGGCGGAAAAGATGGAGGAGATCTATCCGCGCCTGATGACGCCGACCTCCTCCTGGCAGGTGCTGCGGGAATTTTATTGCCCGGAATGCGGCACCTTGCACGACGTCGAAGCGCCCACCCCCTGGTATCCGGTGATCCGCGATTTCGAGCCGGACATCGACACCTTCTACAAGGACTGGCTCGGCCTGCCGGTGCCCGAGCGCGTCGACGCCTGATGGCCCTGCCCGGAGAGCGCCCGCGCTCTCCGGGTTTGGCTTTGGGGCCGGCGGCCGTGTTTCTCAGCGGGTGGAGAGCGGCAAAGGCGGCGGCGGGGCGGTGGCGCCGGCGCCAAGAGAGCGCTGCACCATCACGCTGTCAGACCACCGGCCGTAGCGATAGGCCACCCCCGGCAGCAGGCCCACGCGCACGAAGCCGAACCGCTCGTGCAGGGTGAGCGAGGCGATATTGTCGGCATCGATATAGCCGATCATCTGCCGGAAGCCGGCGGCCGCGCAGGCATCGATCAGCCCGCGCATGAGCACGCGGCCGATGCCCTGGCCGACATGCTCGTGGTGCACATAGATTGAGTGCTTGACGCTGTAGCGATAGGCCGGACGTTTGCGGAACAGCACCACATAGGCATAGCCCACCACCACGCCGCCCCGCAGCGCGACAATGTGGGGGAAGCGGCGGCTCTTCAGATTCTTGCGCCGCTCGCGCAGATCGTCCGGCTGCGGCATCTCGCCGTCGTCCACCCCTTCCTCGACGCCGCGGCGGATGTGGCGGCGATAGATCGCCAGCATGGCATCCACATCCGAATCCCGCGACGGGCGGACGACGACAGCTTGCTCCTGCTCCATGGGCGACCCTGAAACTCCTTCGGCCTATTCGGCGACCACATATGTGTAGAGCCGCACGCGGCCCGCTGCATCCAATTCGCGATAGACGCCCTGGATCTCCACGTCAAAGCCCGGGAAGGTATTGAAGCAGGCTTCGAACATCTTGAGATAATCGATCATCGGTTGCGCCCGCTCGGTCAATCGCTCGCCCGGCACGATGGTGGCGATGCCCGGCGGGTAGACCACGAACGGCGTCGTCGCGATGCGGCCGGAAATGGCGTCGATGGGCAGGAAATCCACATCGTTGCGCACCAAAGCGCGCGCCGCATCGTGGGGCGACATCGCGATCTGCGGCAGGTGCGCGGCGGAAAACTGCATCGCCTGGAGCGCGCTGACATTGGCGCCGCGGAAGAAGCGGTGCATCTCCCCGCACAGGTCACGCAGCCGCACCCCGGCATAGCGGGCGGGGCGGCGGCGGAAGAATTCCGGGATTGCTTCTTCCAACAGCGCATTCTCGTCATGCAGCTTCTTGAAGGCGACGAGGCCGCTGATCAGCGTCCCCGCCTTGCTGGCCTCCACCCCTGGCGTCAGCAGGAAGAGCAGCGAATTCAGGTCGTTCTTCTCGGCGACGATGCGGTTCTCGCGCAGATATTGCGCCACCACCGGCGCCGGGATGCCGTGCTCGGCATAGGCGCCGGTGACGCGGTCGAAGCCGGGAGTGAGGAGGGTCAGCTTGTTGGGGTCGGTCATGGCGAAGCCCGCCGCCATGCCGGCGAACCCGTGCCAGGCGGCGCCAGGGGTTAGATGCCAGAAGGCCGGGTTGGTGGCGAGCTGGTCGGTGGCGACGCTCTCCCACGGCACGTCATGCACCGCGCCGGGGCTCGACACGTCCGGGATCGCCACCCGATCGGGGACGAACGGCTCGAAGAACCAGCGCCGCTCGGGGCGCTGCTCCTTCTCCTCGAACTCGCGCCGCACCGCGCGGATCTTTTTGCGCAGCTCGATGCCGAGGCGGATCGTATCGTCCCACAGCACCTCGCCCGAGCGGCCCTTCATCATCTGCGCGCCCACGTCGAGGGAGGCGAACAAAGGATAGAAGGGCGAGGTGGAGGCGTGCTGCATGAAGCTCTCGTTGAAGCGGCGATGCTCCACGCGCCGCTTCTGGCCGGTGATGTGCCGGTCCTTCATGTGGATCTGGGAGGCCTGCGAGAAGCTCGCGAGCTGCTTGTGGGTGGATTGGGTGGCGATGATGCCCGGCGCATCGGGGCCGAGGTCCGCGAGGCCCATGGCGAAGCGTCCGGCATAGAGCGGGTGGAACTTCATGAAGCCCGCCCATGCCTCGTCGAACAAAATGTAGTCGCACAGATGGCCGATCGTTTTCAGGATCATCTCGGCATTGTGGATCGTGCCGTCATAGGTGCACTGCTCCACCACGGCGACGCGGAACGGGCGCGGCTTCTTCCACGCCTCCGGATCCTTCACCAGCGGATGGGTGCGGATGCGCTCGCGCAGGGCCGCTTCGTCCAGCGCCGCGAAATCCATCGGGCCGATGAGACCCCAGGCATTGCGCACGGTGGGCACATAGACCGGGATGCCGCCGGCGATCAGCAGCGCCCCGTGGTGAGCGGCCTTGTGGTTGTTGCGGTCGAACAGCACAAGATCGCCGTCGGTGACCAAAGCGGTCAGCGCCACCTTGTTGGAGGTGGAGGTCCCGTTCAGCACGAAATAGGTCTTCTCCGCGCCGAAGATTTTCGCCGCTTCCTTCTGCGCCTGGAGCGCGGGACCCTCGTGGGTCAAGAGGTCGCCGAGGTCGAGCACGGAATTGTCGAGGTCGTCGCGGAACACCGCCTCGCCCAGATGCTCCATGAACACGCGGCCGATGGGGCTTCTGGAATAGAACACCCCGCCATTATGCCCGGGGCAGGTCCAGAGCTGGTTGCCCTCTTCCGCATAATCCACCAGGGCGCCGAAGAACGGGGTCTTCAGCGTCTCGGCATATTGCTTCAGCCGGCTGATGAGATTCTTGGCGATGAAGGCGGGGGTCTCCTCGGAGAGGAAGACATAGCCGTCGATGAAGTCCAGCACCTCCACCGGCACATCCTCGAAGCGCTTGCGGCGGATCAGCAAGATGATCGGGAAATCGAGGCCGCGCCGGCGCATGAGGTTGATGAGGGAAGCAGTCTTGCCCTCCAGGCCCTTCTTGCCCCAGTCCACCAGCATGCAGCCGATGGCGGCATCGGTCTGCACGGCGATTTCGGCGTCCTCCAGATTGCGCGCCTTCACCACCTCGAAGCCGGAGCTTTCGATCTCTTTGACGATCTGGTTGTAACGGGCGCCTTCCAGGTCTTCCGCGTCAAAGACCGGTGTCGCGAACAGGAAGTTGAAGCGCTTGAAATAGTCCATCTGGGCACCCGCTTTGATCCGAACCGGAGGTGTCGACGCGTTTCATGACAATGCCGTGACGGCGCGGCTCACAACCGCGCCGCCTCACGCCAGAGCGCAATAGGCCCGGAGGCGGGACACCAAATGGTCGAACGTGGCGCGCACCCGGCGCACCTGCCGCAGGTCCTCATGCATGACGACGAAGGTCTCCAGCCGCAGATCGAACAGATCGGGCAAAAGGCGCGTCAGCACCGGCGCGCGCGCCGCCAACGCCACCTGGCAGACGCCGATGCCGGCCCCGGCGCGGATCGCCTCCAACTGCGCGAAATGGCTGTCGGTGCGATAGGCCAGCGCGTCGGGCACCACGCCGTCGCCCAGCGTGGCGAGGGCGCGCAGGAAATCCACGTCGCGATCCGGGCCGACGAGGGCGAAGCGGGCGAGATCGGCGAGGTCACGCGGCACGCCGGCGCGCGCGAGACAGACCGGCGCGGCGAACAGGCCGAGCTTCACCGCGCCCACGGGCTTCACCACCAGCGCGCTCTGCACCGGCCGCACCATGCGCACGGCGATGTCCGCCTCCTGGTGCAGCAGGTCTTCGGTCCGGTTGCTGAGATGGCTCTCGAACCGCAGGCGCGGATGGCGCTCCAGCAGTTCGGCCAGGATGGCGGGCAGCACATGGGCGCCCACCATCTCACTCGCCGTGATGCGCACCGTGCCGGCGAGCGCGCCCACGTCCGCCGAGGCGGTGCGGGCGAAGGCGGCGGCGGCGGTCGCCATGGCCCGTGCGTGCGGTCCAAGCGCCCGCGCCGCCGCGGTCGGCATAAGGCCGGAGGGCGAACGCGTGAACAGCGCCTGCCCGAGCCCACGTTCCAGCGCCTCCAGTCGCCGCCGGACGGTTGCCTGCGCCACGGCCAGCTCCCGCGCCGCGGCGGAGAGGCTGCCATGTTCCAGCACCGCGAGAAACGCGCGCTGATTTTCCCAGTCGGCGGCGGTCAGGCTCATACATTTCATACTAGCTGCTGCGCCAGCTTTGACAATTCCATATGAGGCCTAAACCCCGTTCTATCCCCGCAAGATCGGGAGACGGACATGACGGACACATCGGAAAAGACGGCGCTGGTGCTGGGCGCGACGGGAGGCATCGGCGGCGAGGTGACGGCGGAGCTGCTGCGCCGGGGCTGGAAGGTGAATGCCCTGGCGCGCGATCCTCAATCCGCCGCCGCGCGCTGGTGCCGGCCGGAACGTGGCGTCCATTGGCTCAAGGGGGATGCCATGGATGCCGGCGCGGTGGCGGCGGCGGCGAAAGGGGCGAGGCTGATCGTCCATGCCGTCAACCCGCCCGGCTATCGCGATTGGGATAAGCTGGTGCTGCCCATGCTGGAGAACACCATCGCGGCGGCGCGGACGAGCGGCGCCCGCATCCTGCTGCCGGGCACGGTCTATAATTTCGGCCCGGACGCCTTCGCGGGTCCGGAAGAAGACGCCCCGCAGAATCCGACCACCCGCAAGGGCGCGATCCGCGTTGCCATGGAACGCCGGCTGCGCGCGGTCTCGGCCGAAGGGGTGCGGGCGCTGATCGTGCGGGCGGGCGATTTCTTTGGTCCCCATGCCGGCAACAATTGGTTCTCGCAAGGCCTGGTGCGGCCCGGCCGGCCGGTGCGCGCCATCAGCAGGCCCGGACTGCCCGGCATCGGCCACCAATGGGCCTATCTGCCGGACGTGGCGCGGACCATGGTGCAACTTGCGGAACGCGCCGACGCGCTCGATGCCTTCGCGGTGTTTCACATGGACGGCCATTGGGATGCCGATGGCAATGCGATGACCGCGGCCATCCGTGCCGCATCGGGCCGGCCGGATCTCAAGGCCCGGCCCTTTCCCTGGTGGCTGGTCACGCTCGCCGCGCCGTTCGTGACCACATTCCGGGAGATGGGGGAGATGCGTTATCTCTGGCGGGTGCCGCTGCGCATGAACAATGCACGCCTCGTGGCATTCCTCGGCGCCGAGCCCCACACGCCGCTCTTCAGCGCCGTGCGCGAGACCCTCGCGGGCCTCGGCTGCCTGCCCGATCAAGCGGGCGCCCCTCAAGGCCAGCCGGCGCCGTGAGGATACGGACACTCGGCGAGGCCGCCCGTGCGGCGCTCAGGGCATGGGCGGGCGGAGCGCGGGGGTTTGGATGTTGTCGCGCACCGCCTTCAATTGCTGGGTGAGGGACTTGATCGTCTCGGCATCGCCCGCGGCGGCGGCGATATCCTGGGCCAGCCCTTCGGCCAGTTGCCGATATTTCAGATCGGAGGCGAGCCGCATGCCCTCGATCAGCGTATCGATGGCGGCCTGCTGCCCCTCCTTCACCTGAAAGAAGCGCTCCAACACGGCGGCGCTGGCGAGCGTGGGGGCGAACTTGGCGTATTTGTCGTTCCTGCGCCCGTCGAGGCTCACCACCACATAAGGCTGCTCGCCCCGATAGGCCTGATCGTCGAGGTCGACGAGGCCTTTGCCCTCCTTGTATGCGAAAAGATGCGCGGGGAATTCCGATCTGGAGATCACGCGAAAATCCGCGATCGCCATTGTCGCGCCCGGCAGCTCGAAATCGAGCCGCTCGGTCTGCGTGAACACCGGCCCGTCCATCAGGGCGTGGCCGATGTCGCCGGCCAGCTTCGTGATCTGCCCGCTGCCGAGGAGCCAGCCCGCATAGGGCATCAGCATCGGAATCCCCGCGAGGGCGGTGAAGGCGCCGGACAAGGATTTGACGAAGCCCTGCGGAAACCGCGCGGCCGCAAGCTCGATGGTCAGCGTGATGGAATCCGCGAGCACCGCGGGCGAATAGGCAACCAGCGGCGTGCCGTTGGTGAAGGCGCTGGGTGCGTTCAAATGCGAGTTGGGCGGCACCGATTCCTGAATGAAATTGAGCGCGCGCGCCGCGGCGTTGAACACGTCGAAGTCCCGCACACCTGACACCACGGCGATATCGCCGTTATGGCCAAGGAAATTCGGGTCGGGATGCTGCCCGGTATAGACGTGGCGGATCAGCACGGTCAGCGGGAGGCCCTTGCCGATGGGCATATAGGGGGTCGTGGCGCCGAGGGCCCTGATCTGCCCGCCAAGGGCCGGCGGCCGCTGACTTTGCATGATTTCCGCGATCCTGGACGGGTTGTTGCGCAATTCCTCTTCAGAAATGATGTGTTTCCCGATGATCCGATGGACGGCCATGGTCCCTTCCCCCCTGCGGCGCTCCCAATCGCGCATCGAAGACTGAGACGCATTTGTAGGTTGAATAATATATGTAAGCATCTCAGAGATGCAATTTTATACAGCTCTCGCTCTCTCATGGCGACGAAAACCAGCAATAACAAAGAAGATGGCTAAGGATGAAAGCGCAGAGGATGCACCTTTAAGGAGAACAGCCCGGTGCGCCCGGCTGGCGCCTCCTGTCCGGGCCGCCCCTTGAAATCGGCGGGGGCATCCGCCATCTGGTCGTCGCCTTCAACCGGAGAGCTGCCGCCATGACCCCCGAGAGCGCTGCCACCGAGAGCGCCGCCCCAAGCGCCCCCGCCCCCGAGACCCACGCCTTCGAGGCCGATGTGGCCAAGCTGCTGCACCTGATGGTGCACGCGGTCTATTCGGACAAGGACGTATTCCTGCGTGAGCTGATCTCCAATGCCGCCGATGCCTGCGAGAAGCTGCGCTACGAGGCCATCGGCGAACCCGCCCTTCTCGGCGACGATCCGAAGCTGCGCATTACCCTGCGTCCCGATGCGGAAGCGCGCCGCCTCGTCATTGAGGACAATGGCATCGGCATGAGCGCCATCGACATGGCGGAAGCGCTCGGCACCATCGCGCGCTCGGGCACCAAGGCGTTCATGGACCGCATCGCCGCCAATGCGGGCGGGGAGGGCACGCAGCTCATCGGCCAGTTCGGCGTCGGCTTCTATTCCGCCTTCATGGTGGCGGAGAAAGTGGACGTGATCTCGCGTCGCGCCGGCAGCGAACAGGCTTCGCTCTGGTCCTCCGACGGCAAGGGCACCTACACCATCGCCCCGGTCAATCTGGCGGAAGCCCCCGCGCGCGGCACCCGCGTGGTGTTGCATCTGATGGAAGATGCAGTGGCCTATTGCGAGCGCTACAATCTGGAGCGCATCGTTAAGGCCCAGTCCGGCCATGTTCCGGTGCCGATCGTACTCATCGGCACGGGCGAGGAGGAGCCTTCCGAGATCGCCGACGGCGCCGCGCTCTGGACCAAGCCCAGATCCGAGGTCAGCGAAGAGGAATATGCCGATTTCTATCGCAGCGTCGCCGGCCAGTTCGACGATCCGGCGCTGACACTGCACTATCGAGCGGAAGGGCGGCACGAATATGCGGTGCTCGCCTTCGTGCCCGGCGCCAAGCCGTTCGATTTGTTCGACCCCGACCGCCACGGGCGCATGAAGCTCTATGTGAAGCGGGTGTTCATCACCGACGAGGCGGAATTGCTGCCGCGCTATCTGCGGTTCGTGCGCGGGCTGGTGGATTCCGCCGATCTGCCGCTGAACATGTCGCGCGAGATGATCCAGGAAAGCCCGATCCTCGCCGCCATCAAGAAGGGCGTCTCCAATCGCATCCTCGGCGAATTGGAGAAGCTCTCCGCGAACGATGCCGAAGCTTATGACGCCATCTGGGAAAATTTCGGGCCGGTGCTGAAGGAAGGGCTCTATGAGGATTACGAGCGCCGCACCGCGCTTTTGAACCTCGCCCGCTTCAAGACCACGGCCTCCGGAGGCGCCTGGCGCGCGCTGAAGGATTATGTCGCGGCGCTGAAGGAGAACCAGACCGCGATCTATTATTCCACCGGCAGCGACCTGGAGCGCATCGCCGCCTCCCCGCAGCTCGAAGGGTTC
>NCHM01000746.1 GCA_002257205.1 Rhizobiales bacterium 24-66-13
AGGAGTGTAGCTCAACTGGTTAGAGCACCGGTCTCCAAAACCGGGGGTTGGGGGTTCGAGTCCCTCCACTCCTGCCAGGCGCGGCGAAGGTTCGGGCAAGCATAAATCTGGCGCGGCGCAAGCGGGCGGCCGGACGGACCGGGAAAGACACCAGGGCTTGAGTTGCAAGCCGGCGCATTTCCTGATCCACAAGAGGGGATGATCCGTGGCGTATCGGCGATTGCCGGCGCCACGAAGCCGGGCGTGCCCGGTCCGTATTCCGCGAGGCGCTGCGGCACCGGGCGGAGATGGTTTTGGAACGGCCGGCCCAGGGCCTTTGCTCAGGGCGGCCGCCAGCGAGGAGAAGGCATCGCGCGGGCGCAGGTTCGCGGGGATGCCGAGGCGACATGGCGAAGATCAGCCCCACCGAGTTCTTTCAGCAGGTCCGCACCGAAACCCGGAAGGTGACCTGGCCGACCCGGCGCGAAACCCTCATCACCACCGCCATGGTGTTCGTGATGGTGCTGATCGCGTCCGTTTTCTTCCTTATCGCCGACCAGGTGATACGCTTCGGCGTGAGCCAGCTCCTGACCCTCGGCCACTGAGAGCGCCCATGTCCTACCGGTGGTACATCGTTCACGCTTATTCGAACTTCGAGAAGAAGGTCGCCGATTCGATCCGCGAGCAGGCGGAGCAGCGGGGGGTGACCGATCTGTTCGAGCAGATCCTGGTGCCCACCGAGAAGGTGGTGGAAGTGCGCCGCGGCCGCAAAGTGGATGCCGAGCGCAAGTTCTTCCCAGGTTACGTGCTGGTGAAGATGGACCTCACCGACGAGGCGTTCCATCTCATCAAGAACACGCCCAAGGTCACGGGCTTTCTCGGCGCCGACAACAAGCCCATGCCGATCTCCGAGAAGGAGGCCATGCGCATCCTTCAGCAGGTCCAGGAAGGCATCGAGCGGCCGAAGCCCTCCATCAGCTATGAGGTCGGCGAGACGGTGAAGGTCTCCGACGGCCCGTTCGCCTCCTTCAACGGCATCGTCGAGGAAGTGGACGAGGGACGCTCGCGCCTCAAGGTCGCGGTCTCCATCTTCGGCCGCGCCACGCCGGTGGA
>NCHM01000131.1 GCA_002257205.1 Rhizobiales bacterium 24-66-13
CGAGGTGCCGGTGGTGGTGCTGGAGCTCACCGACCGCGAGGCGCTGGAAATCGCCATCATCGAGAATGTGCAGCGCGCCGATTTGAACCCGGTGGAAGAGGGCCTCGGCTACGAAGCCCTGATGGCGCAGTTCGATTATACCCAGCTCGATCTTTCCAAGGTCATCGGCAAGAGCCGCTCCCACATCACCAACACCTTGCGGCTGCTGAAGCTTCCCGAGAGCGTGAAGGCCTATCTCGCCGAAGGCCGCCTCTCCGCCGGCCACGCCCGCGCGCTCCTCGCGCACGAGGATCCCGAGGCCATCGCCCGCGACGTGGTGGAAAAGGGCCTGAGCGTGCGGGACGTGGAGGCCATGGGCAAGGTGCGGGAGGCGCTGTCGTCCGTGCCGGCGCCCAAGCCCGCCCCGGCGCCCAAGGATGCCGACACCCGCGCGCTGGAAAAGCGCCTCACGGATGCGCTCGGGCTGGCCGTGAGCCTCCAGGCCAAGGGCGAGGCGGGCGAACTGCGCATCCGCTATGGCGACCTCGACCAATTGGACCTGATCTGCCGGCGGCTCGGCGTCGCGTGAGGCCTCCGGCCTGACCCGGCAAAGACTTTTCCCGCGTTTCCCCCACACCTCGGGGCCGGTCGCACAAGCCCTTATGCTGCAACGCGTCATGCGCGTGTCACGGGCTGGTGCGAGGTAACGGAAGGTTTTTCCGGGTCGGTTGAGGGGGGTTCGATGACGGCGCACACTGCTGCGAAACCGGCGCATGCCCATGGGGCGGCGCACGGCCACGCGCATCGCGAAAAGCCGGTGAAGCTCGATCGCAAGAACGGCGCACCGGAGATTTTCATCTTCTTCGCCCTGCTCATCGGTGGCCTTGGCTACACGGTGTGGTCCATCTGGACCGACGTGCAGGCGGCATCTCCCGGCGTGCTCACCTTCGCGCCGTTCATGCTGCTGCTGCTGGCGCTGCTGATCGCGCTCGGCTTCGAATTCGTGAACGGCTTCCATGACACCGCGAACGCGGTGGCGACGGTGATCTACACCAATTCGCTGCCCGCCCATTTCGCGGTCGTGTGGTCCGGCGGCTGGAACTTCCTCGGCGTGCTGGTGTCCTCGGGTGCGGTGGCGTTCGGCATCATCTCGCTTCTGCCGGTGGAACTGATCCTGCACGTGGGCACCGGCGCCGGCATGGCCATGGTGTTCGCCCTGCTGATCGCCGCCATCATCTGGAATCTCGGCACCTGGTATCTCGGCCTGCCGGCCTCCTCCTCCCACACCCTGATCGGCTCGATCATCGGCGTCGGCATCGCCAACCAGCTGATCCAGGGCAAGAGCGGCGTCGCCGGCGTGGATTGGAGCCAGGCCGCCAATGTGGGCTATGCGCTGCTGCTGTCCCCGGTGGTCGGCTTTTTCGCCGCCGGCCTGCTGCTGCTGACCATGAAGGTACTGGTGAAGAACCCGGCGCTCTATGCCGAGCCCAAGCCCCACCACCCGCCGCCGTGGTGGATCCGCGGCCTGCTGGTGCTGACCTGCACGGGCGTCTCCTTCGCCCACGGCTCGAACGACGGCCAGAAGGGCATGGGCCTCATCATGCTGATCCTGATCGGCATCGTGCCCACCGCCTACGCGCTGAATCGCGCCATCGACTCGACCGATGTCGCCCAATTCCGCGCGCTTGCGTCGGTGACCCAGGCGTCGCTGGTCAAGGCCTCCGACAATGCCGCCGTTCCCGCGGACCCGCGCCAGGCGCTGACCGATTATGTGCGCGACCGCAAGCTGACCCCTGAAACGGTGCCGGCCCTCGCCGCCGTGGCGGGTGAAATCTCCGCCCTGGTGGGCAATCACGAGACGCTCGCCCAGGTGCCCGCCGCCGCCGTTCCCAACATGCGCAACGACATGTACCTGGCTTCGGAAACCATCCGCCTGATGGGGCGCCAGAAGGAACCCACCTTCGATACCGAGACCAGCGACAATCTGGCGGCGTTCAAGCGCGCGCTGGACAATGCCACCAAGTTCATCCCGCTGTGGGTGAAGGTGGCAGTGGCCATCGCCCTCGGCCTCGGCACCATGGTGGGCTGGAAGCGCATCGTGGTGACGGTCGGCGAGAAGATCGGCAAGACCCATCTCACCTACGCCCAGGGTGGCGCGGCGGAAGTAGTCGCCATGGGCACCATCTTCGCCGCCGACATGTATGGCCTGCCGGTGTCGACCACCCATGTTCTGTCCTCGGGCGTCGCGGGAACGATGGCGGCCAACAAGTCCGGCCTCCAGCTCTCCACCGTGCGCAACCTCGCCATGGCCTGGGTGCTCACGCTGCCGGTGGCGATCATCCTCTCCGGCGGGCTCTATATCCTGCTGCGCCAGCTGATGTGACCGGCCGGGCGGATATCCGCCGGTCGGTTCCGCAGGTCTGAAACCGGGCGCGGCTCCTTCGGGATGCCGCGCCTTTTTCGTTGGGACCGGCCGCGTCGCGCAACCGACCCTCTCCCGCCGCACGCCAATGACGGGGGAAAGGGCAGCGGCGCGATTTCCTTGCCCGGCCGCGTGCTCTAGCCTGCGGCCATGACCAGCGAAGGCATCCATCCGCAAGCCGATCCCGTCGAAATCGATCCCGTCCCGTCCGGGGCGGGGGAGGGCGCGCGTGCCGCAAAGGCGCAGGCGCCGCGCGCGGGCGAGGGGCACGTGACCCCGGTCATGGCCCAGTTCGTGGAGATCAAGGCGGCCAATCCGGACTGCCTTTTGTTCTACCGCATGGGCGATTTCTACGAATTGTTCTTCGAGGATGCCGAGCAGGCCTCCCAGGCGCTCGGCATCGTGCTTACCAAGCGCGGCAAGCATCTGGGCGAGGACATCCCCATGTGCGGCGTGCCGGTGTCGCGGGCGGAGGAATATCTCCACAAGCTGATCGCGCTCGGCTTCCGTGTCGCGGTGTGCGAGCAGCTGGAAGATCCGGCGGAAGCGCGCAAGCGCGGCGGCAAGAGCGTGGTGCGGCGGGACGTGACCCGCCTCGTCACGCCCGGCACCCTCACCGAGGATGCGTTGCTGGATGCGCGGCGCGACAATGTGCTGCTCGCGGTGGCGCGCACCCGCGCCGGCGGGGAGGGCGAGGCCCATGCCTATGCGCTGGCCTATGCGGACGTCTCCACCGGCGGCTTCCGCGTGATCTCCACCAGCCGGGCCGATCTTGCCGCCGACCTTGCCCGCATCGAGCCGGCGGAAGTGCTGATCTCGGACGCGCTCTATGAAGATGGAGACCTGCGCGAGATCTGGGACCAGCTGCCGGCCGTCACGCCCCTGCCGCGCCAGGGTTTCGAGGGCACGGGGGCGGAAGGCCGGCTAGCGGGTTTCTTCGGGGTGGCGACGCTGGAGGCGTTCGGCGCCTTCTCCCGCGCCGAGCTGATCGCCGCCGCCGCCATCGTCGCTTATGTGGAGCGCACCCAGCTCGGCGCGCGGCCCGCTTTGGCGCCGCCGGTGCGCGAGGCCGATGGCGCCTTGATGCTCATCGATGCCGGCACACGGGCCAATCTGGAACTGGTGCGCACGCTGTCCGGCGAGCGGCGCGGCTCGCTTCTGGCGGCGGTCGACCGCACGGTGACGGCGGCCGGCGCCCGCCTGCTGGCGCGGCGCATCTCCGAGCCGCTGACCGATCTCGCGGCGATCCGCGCACGGCACGACGCGGTGGAATTTCTCGCTGGCAATGCCGAGATTCTCGCGGTCCTGCGGCGCGGGCTGGCCGGAGCGCCGGACCTCGCGCGCGCGCTCTCCCGCCTTTCGCTCGGCCGGGCGAGCCCGCGCGACCTTGCCGCCATCGGCCGGGGCCTGGAGGAAGGTTTTGCGCTCGCCGCCGCCTTCGTCGACGCGCCGCCGCGCGATCTGGCCGACGCCGTCCTGGCGCTTGCCGGCATGGACCGGGAACTGGCGCGCGATCTTGCCGCCGCCTTGGAGGACGAGTCGCCGCCGACCCGCCGCGACGGCGGCTTCATCCGCGCCGGCTATGATGCCGATCTCGACGCCACACGGGCGCTGCGCGACGAGAGCCGGCGCGTGGTGGCGGCGCTGGAACGGCGCTATGTGGACGAGACCGGCATTCGCTCGCTGAAGATCCGGCACAATGCGGTGCTCGGCTATTTCGTGGAGGTCACCGCCCAGCACGGCGACCGCCTGCGCGAGGCGCCGTTCTCCGCGACCTTCGTGCATCGCCAGACGTTGGCGGGCGCGGTGCGCTTCACCAGCGTGGAACTGGGCGATCTGGAGAGCCGCATCGCCAGCGCCGGCGAACGCGCGCTCGCGCTGGAACAGCATATTTTCGACCGCCTCGCCGCCGCCGTCGTGGCGCAGGCGGGCGAGATCCGCGCCGCCGCCGAGGCCCTGGCGGAGCTGGACGTGTTCGCCGGCCTCGCGCGGCTCGCCGTGGATGAACGCCATGTGCGCCCCGAGATGACCGGCGCGGTGGATTTCGAGGTTGAGGGCGGGCGCCATCCAGTGGTGGAACAGGCGCTGGCCAAGGGGGGCGGGCCGTTCGTCGCCAATGATTGCGATCTATCCGCCCCGCCCGGCAAGGAGGCCGGCCGGATCTGGCTGGTCACCGGCCCGAACATGGCGGGCAAGTCCACCTTCCTGCGCCAGAACGCGCTAATCGCCGTGCTGGCGCAGGCCGGCGCCTTCGTGCCGGCGCGCGCGGCGCGGCTCGGCGTGGTGGATCGCCTGTTCTCCCGCGTCGGCGCGGCGGACGATCTCGCGCGCGGCCGCTCCACCTTCATGGTGGAAATGGTCGAGACCGCCGCCATCCTGAACCAGGCGACGCCGCGCTCGCTGGTGATCCTGGACGAGATCGGGCGCGGCACCTCCACCTTCGACGGCATGTCGATCGCCTGGGCGAGCCTCGAGCACCTGCACGAAATCAACCGCAGCCGGGCCTTGTTCGCCACGCATTTCCACGAGCTGACCGCGCTGACCCAACGCTGCGACCGGCTGATGAACGCCACCGTGAAGGTGGCGGAATGGCAGGGCGACGTGGTGTTCCTGCACGAGGTGATCGCGGGTGCGGCGGATCGCTCCTACGGCATCCAGGTGGCGAAGCTCGCCGGCCTGCCGCCCGCCGTCATCGCCCGCGCAAAATCCGTGCTGGCGGAATTGGAAGCGGCGGAACGGGCAGCGCCGGCGCAGAAGCTGCTGGACGAACTGCCTTTGTTCGCCGCCGCCCGCCGGCCGGAGTCGCAAGCTGAGACGCGCGCGGTCAATCCCGCATTGACGGCGCTGGATGGGCTCGATCCGGACAGCCTCACGCCGCGCGAGGCGCTGGAGGCGCTGTACCGGCTGAAGGGCCTGCGGACACAGACGGCCGGGTGAGCTGCGAGGAGATCAGCCCCCGCCCGGCGCGGGCGCGGTCATGGGCGCGGTGCCGGCGTCGATGGGCGGCGGCGGCGGAGCGGCCTGCGGCTGCCATTCGCCCCAGGCGGTGAAGGCATCCTGGAACGCCTGTTCGCCCGGCGCGCCCTTCTCGAATGCGATGATCGCCCGCTTGTTGTTGGTATAGACCACCGGAATGTCGATCCACGGCCGGGTCTGAAGCAATTGAATATTGCGCTGGCGATCGGCCGGCACGGCGGAGAGGCCCACCAGGAAATAGGTCGGGTTGACCCGCACCGAGAGCCCCACCAGCGGCGCGCCCTGGGCGCCTTCGGTCTGCTTCATGCGGATGCCGGGCACATTGGTGATGCCACCATAGGGGAAGTCAGCCGGCAGGGTAAAGCCGATCTCGATGGTATGCGAGGCCGGCAAGGTCTGGTCGGTATTGCGCCGGAGCACGAACGACAGCGCCATGCGCCGTTCTGGAATCTGTAATTCGGCCCGAATGCCGGTGTCGGGCGGCAGGCCGGGGCCGGCATTGAAGGTCTCGGTCTTCCAGGTCACCGTGCCTTCATAGCTTTGCAGGCCCTGCGGCCCCGAGGCGCTTTCCTCGAACAGGACCGCGCGCTGGGTGCCGCTGGTCGGGCGCAGCGGCATGGGCGGGGGACGGCGGGCGGCATCGCCAGAGGCCTGGGCGACGCGATCCGCGCTCTTGGCCGGTTCGCTCGCGGGCCGGGAGGCATCGGCGCCCTGCGTGGCTGGACCCGGCGGGGGCGCCGCGCGCGAGAAGACAAGCTGCTCCAGCGTTTCGTGATTGACCACGGCGAGCGCGATGCCGCCGACCGCCACGATGGCCAAGGCGAAATAGATGAGCGTGCGCCGGCCGCGACCGCTGGTCTTGCCATCGTCGGAAGCCGGCATGCGCGGGCGGGCGGTGCGGCTCGCGACCTTGGGCTTGCCGAGGGTCGGGCGCTGGTCGGTGGCGGCATCGTCCGCCGCATCCGGGACCTCGTCTGCGGGTGGCGGGGGGAAGGCTGGGCGCGCGGGGCTCTCGCCGAGGCGGCGGCGCGGCGGTTCGGTGCCGGAGGGGGCCGGCTCCGGCGGCGGGGCGGCGGGCTTTTCAGGCGGTGGGGGTTCCGCCGCGGCGGGCGGCTCCACGGCCGGGAAGAGAGTCTTCTGTTCCGCCTCGATCCGGCGGATGGCCTCTTCCAGGGACTGGCGCTCGCGGGTGATCTCCCCTTCCGGCAAGGGCGGCTCGACGCCGCGCAATTGCTTCAGGAGGGTGTTCCGCGCGCGGTCGAACATCATCTTCCGCTTCTCGGCCGTGTTGGACGGGAGACCGGCGATCGCACGAACCAGGAGCGGGTAATAATCAGCCATCAGCGCTTATGTCTGGAGGAGAACAGGAAAGCTTTGGTTAAGCTTGAAACGGATTTTGCACCAAAATTGTGTCATCGCGTTCCGGGCTTGTCGAAAGCACGGCCACCGGGCAGCCGATCAGCTCCTCGACCCAGCGCACATATTTCACCGCCTCGGCCGGAAGATCGGCCCAGGAGCGGGCGCCGGCGGTGGATTCCTTCCAGCCGGGAATGGTCTCGTAGATGGGTATGGCGCGCGCCTGCTGGCCGCTTTCGGCCGGGAGATAATCAATCTCCTTGCCGTCGAGCATGTAGCCGACGCAGACCTTCAGCTCCTCGAATCCGTCCAGCACGTCGAGCTTGGTCAGCGCGATGCCGTGGATGCCGCAGGTCTTCACGGTCTGGCGCACCAGCACCGCGTCGAACCAGCCGCAGCGGCGCGGGCGGCCGGTGACGACGCCGAACTCGCGGCCTTTGGTGCCGAGGGCCTTGCCCACCTCGTCCGTCAGCTCCGAGGGGAACGGGCCTTCGCCGACGCGGGTGGTGTAGGCCTTGGTGATGCCGAGCACATAGTCCAGCGCGCCCGGCCCCACTCCCGATCCGCTCGCCGCGCCGGAGGCCACGGTGTTGGAGGAGGTGACATAGGGATAGGTGCCATGGTCGATGTCCAGCAGGGCACCCTGGGCGCCTTCGAACAGGATCTTCTTGCCGTCGCGGCGGGCCTTGTCGAGCAATTCCCACACCCGGTCCATAAACGGCAGGACCTTGGGGGCGATGGCTTCCAGCTCGGCGATCAGCGCCGCCGCATCCACCTCGGCGAGGCCGAGGCCGCGCCGCAGCGGATTGTGATGGCTGAGCAGGCGCTCGACCTTGGCCGGCAGGCTCGAAAGATCGGACAGGTCCACGAGGCGGATGGCGCGGCGGCCGACCTTGTCCTCGTACGCCGGGCCGATGCCGCGCTTGGTGGTGCCGATGCGGGTGCCCGGATTGGCGCCTTCGCGCAGGGCGTCCAGCTCGCGATGCAGCGGCAGGATCAGCGGGGTGGTTTCGGCGATGCGCAGGCGCTCGGGGCCGACGACGACACCCTGGGCCGCGAGGCGGGCGAGTTCATCCACCAGCGCCTGGGGATCGAGCACGACGCCATTGCCGATGACCGAAAGCTTGCCCGGCCGCACCACGCCCGAGGGCAGCAGCGAGAGCTTATAGGTGACGCCGTTCACCACCAGGGTATGGCCGGCATTGTGGCCTCCCTGGAAGCGAACCACCACGTCGGCCTGCTCGGAGAGCCAGTCGACGATCTTGCCTTTTCCTTCGTCGCCCCATTGCGAGCCGACAACGACCACGTTGGCCAAGGTGAGCGGTCCTCCGCCGGGGCGCGGCCGGATGCGGCGCGCGCGAACAAAGCAAAGCCCCGGTTTGTCCGGGGCATTAAAGGTGCGTCTTACGGGATCGAGGCTGGCGAGGCAAGGCGTTACGCCGCGGCGGGCGGTTCCGATGCCCGCCGCCCGGCCGGCGAGACCGCGCGGGGCCGTGTCGTTTTCACCCCGAATTGCGCAATCCGGCTGAGATGCCGTTGATGGTGAGCTGGATGCCGTGGAGCACCTTGTCCCCCACGTCCTCGCCCGCTTCGGCACGGCGGTGCAGCTTCAGCATGTGCACCTGAACGTGATTGAGCGGGTCGAGATAGGGGAAGCGGTTGCGGATCGAGCGGTCGAGCAGTGGATTACCCTCCAGCAGGCGCTTCTGGCCCATGATGGCGAGCAGCAGTTCGATGGAGGTCTCGTATTCCGCCCGGATGCGCTCGAAGATGCGGGCGCGCAGCCCTTCGTCCGGCACCAGCTCGGCATAGCGCGAGGCCACCGCGATCGAGCTTTTCGAGAGCACCATGTCCATGTTGGACAAAAGCGTGCGGAAGAACGGCCATTCCTTGTACATGGCGCGCAATTGCGCCATCCCATCGTTCGGATGGGCGGCGAGGAAGCCCTTCACCGCAGTGCCGAAGCCGTACCACGCCGGCAGCATGAGCCGGCATTGGGCCCAGGAGAACACCCAGGGAATGGCCCGCAGCGCCTCGATGGAACGGGTCTTGTTGCGGGAGGCGGGGCGCGAGCCGATGTTCAGGGTGGCAATCTCGCTGATCACGGTCGAGGCCCAGAAATAATCCTCGAAGCCGGGGGTCTCATAGACGAGGCCGCGATAGGCCGCGAAGGCGCGGGCCGACAAATCCTCCATGAAGGCGGAGAATTCCGGCCGGGGATCGGCCTGTTCGGGCTGGAGCAGGGTGGCGTCGAGGGTGGCGGAGACCAGGATCTCCAGATTGCGCCGGCCGACATCGGGATTGGAATATTTGGAGGCGATGATCTCGCCCTGCTCGGTCACGCGGATCTGCCCGTCCACCGCGCCGGCGGGCTG
>NCHM01000132.1 GCA_002257205.1 Rhizobiales bacterium 24-66-13
GAGCACGGCGCCATGGCCATGGTGCATGCCGAGAACAACGGCATGATCAAATGGATGGCCAAGAAGCTGATCGCCGGCGGCTTCACCGCGCCCAAATACCACGCCATGAGCCATCCTCGCCTCGCGGAAATCGAGGCGGTGCGGCGCTGCATCGCGCTGGCGACCCTGGCGGACGCACCGCTGCTCATCGTCCATGTTTCCACCGTGGAAGCGCTCGGTGCCATTCGCTCGGCGCGGGCCGAGGGCCGGGCCATCTTCGGCGAGACCTGCCCGCAATATCTGCTGCTGAGTGCGGCCGATCTGGATCTCCCCGGCTATGAGGGGGCGAAATTCTGCTTCAGCCCGCCGCCGCGCGGCCCGGTGGAGCAGGCGGCGCTGTGGGCGGGGCTCGCGGACGGCACGCTGCAAATCTATTCCTCCGACCATGCGCCCTATCGCATGGACGCGAGCGGCAAGTTCGCCCGCAGCGCGACCCCCACCTTCAAGGATATCGCCAACGGCATTCCCGCCATCGAGGTGCGGCTGCCGCTGCTGTTCTCGGAAGGCGTGAACGCAGGGCGGATCGACCTTGCCCGCTTCGTTGCGCTCAGCGCCACCAATGCCGCCAAGCTCTACGGCCTGTTCCCGCGCAAGGGCACGATCGCGGTCGGCTCCGATGCCGATCTGGCGCTGTGGGACCCGGACCGGCGTGTCACCCTGCGCGCGGCCGACCTGCACGACACCGTGGGCTATACCCCGTTCGAGGGCCGGGAGGTCACGGGCTGGCCGACCACGATCATCCGGCGCGGCGAGGTGATCATCGACGACAGCGCGCTGCACGCCGCGCCCGGCTCCGGCCGTTTCATTCCCCGCGCCGCCTCCGGCCGTGCCGCCGGCACGCCGCCGCCGGTGCCGGAGACCGACCCGGCGACGAATTTCGGCGCCGCCATCTTTCCCGCACGCGCGCCGGCCGGGAGGGCCTGAGACCATGGCGGATGCCGCCGCAAACCGGATCCTGGTGATCAATCCCAACAGCAACGCCGCCGTCACGGCCGAGATCGCGGCGGCGGTGCGCGATCTTGCGTCCCCGGACGGGCCGGCGATCCAATGCGTGACGCTGCATGACGGGCCGCCCGGCGTCGAAACCCAAGGCGACGTGGAGCACGCGACGCGCCTCGTGCTCGAATACATCGGCCGCGAAGCCGCAAGCGCCTATGTGATCGCCTGCTACAGCGACCCCGGCCTGATCGCCGCGCGCGAGCTCACGGCCCGCCCGGTGCTCGGCATCGGGGAGGCCGGAACCTTCGCCGCCATGATGCGCGGCGACCGGTTCGGGGTCATCGCCATATTGGACGCCTCGGTGCGGCGCCAGCAGCGGCAGGCGCGGATGCTGGGCGTTTGCCCGCGCTATGCCGGCAGCAAGGCGATCGGCCTCAGCGTCGCGGAACTGGCGGACCACGGGCGCACCCGCGAGCGCATGATCGCGGCGGGCGCCTTCCTGCGCGATGCGCAGCAGGCGGACGTGCTCATCCTCGGCTGCGCCGGCATGGCGCGCCATCGCGCCGCGCTGGAAGACGCGCTCGGCCTCCCCGTCATCGAACCCTCGCGCGCCGCCACCGCCATGGCCCTCGCCATGGCGCGGCTGGCGGCGGAATGAGACCGCTGCCCATGACTTCGTATTCCCAGACATCGCACTCCCAGACATCGCCCGTGCAGACGTCACGGTCCACGCCATTGCCTTCCCCTGAGGCCCTCGTCGCGGCCACCGCCGCCCAGCTGGACCTCGCCACGCGCCTGTTCGAGTCCCTGCGGAACGGCAGCATCGACACGCCGGGCATCACCCGCGACACCTATGGCGCCGGCGAGAATTTCGCCCACGGCCTGATGCGCGACCATGCCCTGCGCCTCGGCCTCGATATTGCGACCGACGCCGCCGCCAACACTTATATGACCTTGCCCGGCCGCGACCGCGCGGCGCCCCGCATCCTCACCGGCTCGCATCTCGACAGCGTGCCCCACGGCGGCAATTTCGATGGCGCGGCCGGCGTGGTGGCGGGGCTGGTGGCGGTGGCGACCCTGCGGGCGCTCGGGCTCATTCCGGCCTGCGACATCACCGTGATGGGGGTGCGGGCGGAAGAAAGCGTGTGGTTCGAGGTATCCTATCTCGGCAGCCGCTCCGCGCTCGGAACGCTGCCGCCGGGCGCGCTCGACGCGCAACGCATCGATACCGGCCGCACCCTGGCGGACCATCTGGAAGCATGCGGCGGCGATCCCGCGCTGCTCCGCGCGGGCCACCGGCATCTCGACCCGCGCGCGGTCCGCGCCTTCCTGGAAGTGCATATCGAACAGGCGCCGAGCCTCGTGGAGGCCGGCCTTCCGCTCGCGGTGTGCACCGCCATTCCCGGCAATTTCCGCTATCCCAATGCCCAGATCGCGGGCGAATACGCCCATGTGGGGCTTCCGCGCCGGTTTCGCCGCGATGCCGTGATGGCCGCGGCGGAATTTGCGGCGGCGCTGGACCGGCTCTGGGCGGCGCACGAAGCGGAGGGGCGGCCCATGGCGATGACGCTCGGGCGCTTCCACACCGATCCGGCCAAGCACGGCCTGACCACGGTGCCCGGCGCTTTCCATTTCAGCCTCGACGTGCGCGCCTATGACGACGCGCAACTGGCGGAGCTGGAGCGCGGCATGGGCGATATCATCGCCGACATCGAACGGCGGCGCGGCGTGACCTTCCACATGGGGCCGCGGGCGAGCGCCGTGGTGGGCAAGATGGACGCCTCAATCCGCGCGCGGCTCGTCGAGGGCGCGCGGGCGCTGGGCATTCCGGCGATGACGCTCGGCAGCCCCGCCTCGCACGATGCCGCCGCATTCGCCGCCGCCGGCATTCCCACCGCCATGATGTTCGTGCGCAACCAGAACGG
Source organism: Rhizobiales bacterium 24-66-13 (assembly GCA_002257205.1). Taxonomy (GTDB): domain Bacteria; phylum Pseudomonadota; class Alphaproteobacteria; order Rhizobiales; family Xanthobacteraceae; genus NCEH01. The sequence continues at coordinate 2,904 of NCHM01000132.1, forward strand.
CAGCCACAATCCGCACGAAGCCATGGACATGGAGGATTTCATGCGCGCCGCCAGCCTTCTCGCCTGGTGGCTCGCCGAAAACGCCTGCGCCTGAGCGCCAGTTTGGCATGAGAGCCTGTTTGGAAAACAGGCTCTCGCGCTCAGTCGCTCAGTCCTTCATGCCGGTGATGGAGGCGCTCATGGCGCGCGGGTCGCGCTTCGGCCAGCGGCCGCAATCCACCTTGGTCAGGAAGTCGCCGACGAGGCGGTTGTATTCGTCGGGATCCTCCAGATTGATGGTGTGCCCGCAATTGGGCATCACCGCCAAGGCGGCCGAGGGAATGTGCTGCTTCATCAGCAGGCCGGGCGTGAGGCAGGGCCAATCCTCGTCGCCGGTGATCACCAGCGTCGGCACGGTCAGCCGCTTCATCTCCTCCACGAGGGTATAAAGCGAGGGCCGCTCGCGCTGGACGCCCAATTGGGTGTTGGCGGAGCCCAGGGCCGAATGCTCGGCCAGCATCTGCTTGAATTCGGCAAAGCCGCGCGGGTCCTTGTTCTCGAACTGCACGCGGGTCGGCCCATAGGCATATTTCTCGGCGAAGGCGGGCATGCCGGCGGAGGTGATGAAGGCGGCGATGGTGTCGGCCTCGGCCTGGAAGCGGGGGCGCTGCTCCAGCTCGGCGCCATAGCCGCACCCGCCGACGCAGAGCGACAGCGCCAGCTGCGGATGGCGCAAGCCGAAATGCAAGGTCGCGAACCCGCCCATGGACAGGCCGACCACATGGGCCTGCTTTTCCCCCGTCGCCGCGAGCACGGCGGCAATATCGTCGGCCGCGCGGGCCTGGGAATAGGAGCTGGGATTTTCCGGCACGTCGGAGGGCAGGAAGCCGCGCGCGGCGAAGGCGACGCAGCGATAGCGCTGGCCGAAATGGCGCATCTGCGGTTCCCAGCTGCGGATATCGCCGGCGAACTCATGGACGAAGATCACCAGCCGGCCGGTGCCGGTTTCCTCATACTGCAGGCGCACTCCGTCGTCCGTCGTCGCGTAGGCCATGGTCATTCCCCGATTGGATTTGCGCACACCTTCTGCGGGATCCGCGCGCCGGCGCTGCGATGCGCGGCGGCGCCCGTCCGCTTGTCACCCCGGCGGTTCGAGCGCCCGGCGAGGGGACCGGGCAGCCGAACGGCTCCAATCTGTATACTGTTTACAATTATCTCCGGCAAGGATGGATCCCGCGCGCCCTCAGGCCGCGCGCGGGAGCCGCAACGCCCGCACCGCCCCATCCAGGGCCAGGCACAGCAGCAGTGAGGCGCCGGCGAGGGGGAAGGGAATGGCCAGCGCGAGGATGAGCAGAACCAGCGTCCGCAAGGTGGGCGCCGCGAGCGCGCGCGGCGCGGCGAGCCGCCCGCTCGGCCGGCGACGCCACCACATATAGGGGCCGGTGATCGACAGGAAGAGGATGCCGAGACACGGGATCAGCATGACGATCTGGTTCAGGCGGCCGAAATAATTCCCCATGTGAAGCTGCACGCCCAGTTCCACCGCCTTGGCGGCGATGCCGTAGTCCGCGAAGCCGACGTCGTCGAGCACGCGTCCCGAATACTGGTCCACATAGAGCGTGCGCTGGCCTTCCGGCTGGTCGGGATAGCTGAAGACAATATAGGCCGCCGCAGGATTACGCGGCAGGTTCAGCCGGTAGGGTCCGGTCATGCCATGCGCCGCCGCCACCTGCGCCACCGCGTCGACGCCGATCGCATGCGATCCCGCCTGCGCCGCCGGAGCCATGGCCGCGCCATGGTGCGCATGCGGATCCGACTGGGGAGCATCCGAATGGGGGGCTGGGGCATTTTCCGTGGTCCAGGGGCCGGCGCCGTCGGTCGCCTGCTTGACGGTGGTGGAAATGATGCTCGCCCCATGCCCGCGATGGCTCGAAGGATAGCCGATGCCGGCGAAATCGGTGCCGCGCCGCAGCAAATCGCCCCAGACATTCGCCCAGGGCAGGCCGGTGAGGATGAGAAACATCACCAGCACCGCCGTCCACAGGCCGACGGCCGCGTGCCATTCCTTCCAGAACGCGCGCCCGCCGAGGCGCCAGCGCGGCACGAAAACGCCCGCAATCCCCGTCCCCGTCCGCGGCCACCAGAGATAGAGGCCGGTGACGATGAGGATGAAGCCCCAGCAGGCCGCAAGCTCCACCATGGCGTCGCCGAACGTGCCGAGCATCAGCGAGCCGTGCGCGACATCGGCAAAGCCCACCAAGGTGCGCGTATAGACATAGGAGCCGAGGACGCGCCCGGTGCCGGGATCGACGAACACCCGGCGCGGCGCGCCCTGCTGCGGCGTCACGAATACCTCGACGCTGCGCCCCTCGCCCTTCGGCGTGTCGAGGCGCGTGACCGTCCCGCCCGGATGGGCGGCAAGGGCGGCGGCGGCCATTTCGCTCAGCGGCACCGCCCCTTGCGCCGCGGGGACAAACCGCAGGTTCGGATAGACGAAATCATTGATCTCGTCATTGAAGAGATAGATGGCGCCAGTCACGGCAAGGATCATCAGGAACGGAGCGCAGATGAGCCCCGCATAAAAATGCCAGCGCCAGACCGCGCGATAGAGGGCGGCGGCGGACCATCGAGCATCCCGCATGGAACATCTCCCACACCCGCCGCCCGGCGCCACATGGACGCCGGGCGGCCGGGGTTCAGAATTTCACCGCATAGGACAGTTCGAAGCTGCGCGGCGGCGCGATATAGACTTGGGTTGCACTATAGCCCGACCAATCGGCATAGAATTCGTTGGTCAAATTCTTGCCGCGCAGGCGCACGGTGCCCTTGCCCACCTCATAATCAAGCCAGGCATCGAACACGGTGCGGCCCTGCACCTCGATGGTGTTGGCGGTGTCGGTATAGAAGGAGCTGACATATTGCAGGGAGCCGCTCACCGTCAGCGGAATCCGCTCGAACCGGTAGCTGGTGAGGAACATATAGGTCAGCTCCGGCACGTTCGGCGGCCGGTTGCCGGCCAGATTGGCCGAGGCGCTGTAGAGCTGCGTGAATTCCGCATTGATGTAGGAGACATTGGCCATCACCTTCCAACGGTCGGTGAGCGCCACGGCGATTTCCGCCTCCGCACCGCGCGAGCGCTGCGAGCCACCCTGTACGGTCAGGGCGGGGTTGAGCGGATCGCGGGTCAGGATGTTGTACTGCTCGATCTTATAGATCGACGCCGTCGTGACCACACGATTGTCCCACATGGCGGATTTGATGCCGGCCTCGATGGAGTTTCCATAGGACAATTCGAACTGGGAATTGGCGAGATTGCTCAGCAGCAGGCTGGAGATTGGCACCGTCGCCTGATTATACTGCGCATAGAGCGCCGTCTCGGGCAGGATATTATAGACCGTGCCGACACGCCAGGACACGCTGTCGTACGTATTGTCGAAGGTTGAGAGCCCGTTTGTGTTCAGATTGAAGATCTGGCGATCCAGCTGGATGTTCTCATAGCGGATGCCGCCCACCACCAGCCATTTGTCGGTGATGTTCACCGCATCCTCGGTGAAGACGGCCGCGGTGCCGACCTGGCTGTCATAATCCTGGCGGGTCGGGAAATTCGCCGCCGTATCCGCCGGGAAATAGCCGCGCGCCGGGAAATAGGGGCTGACCGGCGTGGTGTTCCCGAAACGGCGCTGGGAATAGAAGGTGGTGTCGATATATTCGACCCCCGCCGCGAACCGGTGCCGCATGCCCCAAAGCTGGCCGTCATACAGGGCGGCGACGCGGTCGGACCACACGTTCTGATCGTGCGAGATATACGTGGTGCTGCGGTTCAGCAGGCCGGTCGCGGCATTATAGGTGAAGTCCTCTGAGTTCGCCCACACCCGGCTCGCGGTATAATAATTGAAATCGTTGCGGACGGTCCAGTCGTCGTTCAATTCATAATCGGTGCGGTTGCGCACCCACCAGGCGGTGGAGCTCATCTCGCCATTATAGACATTGTAATTCTTGTTGCGCAGCGCCTCGTCGATGACGAGACCGCCAGGGGCCGAGACGATATTGGACGGAGAAAGCGCGGCCGACCGCGCGATCAGCGGCGCCCCTTGATAGGGGGTCTCGTAATCATCGTGGAAATAATCCACCGACGTGGTGTTGGTGAGGCGGTCCGTGAGCTTCACCGTGGCGCCGAGGGTGAAGGCGCCCTGGGTCGAGCCCGTGTCGTCGATATAGCCGTTCGACTGCGAATAGATCCCGCTCGCGCGCAGCGCCAGGTTCGGGTTGACCACCACATTGTAATCGGCGCCGACCCGGTAGGTGTCGAAACTGCCGATGCTGCCGATGGCCTGGCCGAAATTGCGCTCGAAGGACGGCTGCTTGGTCACGAGATTGATGGAGCCGGCGAGCGCGCCATTGCCGGAAACCACCGAGGCGGGGCCCTTGAGGATCTCCACCCGGTCGAAGCTGAAGCTGTCGTAATTGCGCGAGACCAGCAGCGGATCGGGCACCTGCATCCCGTCCACGGAATAGCCCACGGCGCCGCGCGAGAAGCCGCGCATGGAGGTGACGCCCGGCTCTCCCGGCAAATTGCCGGCCATCACGCCCGGCACCGTATTATAGACTTCGGTGAGGGTGTTGAGGCCGCGCTCCTGCATCTCCTGCTGGGTCACGATGTCGATCGCCGCGGGGGTCTCGAACGGGGTGAGCCCAACCAGGCTGCCGGTCTCGTTCGGGATCTTAAGCTTCTGGATCTGCGGCAGGAGCAGGGAGCCGGCTCCGCCGTCCTGCACCGTGATTTCGGGAAGCTCGACTGCGTTCTGGGCGAGGGCGTTCTGGGCGAGCGCTGGCGTGGTCGCGAGCAGGAGAGCGGCGCAAAGCCGCTTTCCGCCGCGCGGTGCGGGGGGCTGAATCATGGTTGCATTTCAACGAATTGGGTTGCGCGGAGGGCGATCAGCGCATCACGGATCGAAAGACGCGCGGCTCCTCGGCGCCTTCGCAGGAAGACGCGGGGGAAGCGGCGCGCACGGGATCCGCGGGCGGACGATTAGTCCGCGCCGGGCGGCCCTCTGGCCGTTCGTTGATTGCGGGGGTAGCTCGACCTTGCGCCGGGATCGGGGGGCGGCACCGGTCCGGGCGCAACCACGAAGCCGACCGCCGACACCTCAGCGGCGGGCGGCGGCGTGATGAGCAGGCCGCCCAGCATGGGGCAGCTGCGGGTGCAGCAGTCGAAATGACCCGCCTGCGACGGATCGGGGGCCTCGTCAGGAGCGCCGTCGGGCGCACCCGAGGCGGAGCAGAAAATGCCTTGATGATCGGCCGAATCGGGCGCCGCCATCGCGCCCAGCGCGAACCCCGCCAGCACCATCTGCAAGACGAGCAGATAGGCGGCAAGAAGCGCGAAAGGCAGCTTCCAGGCCGGCACGGAACGGCTCATGAGGCACATGGGGGCGACATCATGCCCCGGTTATAGGGCACGCGGCCCGCGCGTTCTCCCGGGAAGTACCGCTGCGGCAACATGTCCGTGGGCGAAGCCGCCCACGGACATCGAGAGATGCGCCTCAGACGGCTTCGTAAAGACGGCGCTCCAGCAGCATGGAGCCGCGCAGGCGGCTCAGCGCCTTGGCGGCGCCGAGCACCGCAAGGTCGGCCAAAGGCTCGATGATGATGACCAGCATGTAGGCGCCGCCGAAGGTGGAAATCGCCGCGACATTATCCGCCGCGAAGCCCTGGCCATACAGCGCCCAGAAGGCCACCCAGCCGACGATGCCCGCCTGATAGGTGGTGGAGAGCGCGAGCGCCTGGCGGTAGCGCAATTCCACATAAGGCGTGTTGGGCGCGATGATTTTCTGGGCCACCACCTGCAGGGCGAACAGCGGCACCAGCAGCGTCGTGACGTTCATGCCGAATTGCGGCAGGTCGAACGGTGCGAAGAAGATGCCCTGCACCAGCAGGCCGGCGGCAAGGCCGATGGCGGCCGGCGCCATGCCGAAGATCAGGAACAGGGTCGAGCCGAGGATCAGGTGAACCTCCGAGACCCCGACGGGATAATGCGGCAGCACCTCGAAGAACGAAAACACGAGGGCGCTCGCGATCACGCTGCGCGACAGAAAGGAGAGGATGCCGCGCTCGCGGACAGCCTCATAGGCCAGCTTCACGGCATAGCCGCCGGCACCGGCTGCGGTGACGTAGCTGAGCCAGATTTTCCCACTATCCACGAGACCGGGTTCGATATGC
>NCHM01000747.1 GCA_002257205.1 Rhizobiales bacterium 24-66-13
ATCGATGGCGACGATCTTGCCGCGGCCCTCCTCCAGGCCGATCTTCTTGGCCGCCACCTGGCTCCAGCCGCCGGGGGCCGCGCCGAGATCGACGATGCGCATGCCTTTTTTCAGCAGATGCGCCTTTTCGTCCATCTCGATCAGCTTATAGGCCGCGCGCGAGCGATAGCCCTCCCGCCTGGCACGGGCGACATAGGGGTCGTTGAGCTGCCGTTGCAGCCATTTCTGCGAGGAGGTTGTGCGGCTGCGGGCGTTTTTCACGCGCACTTTCAGCGGCCGCCCATCCGGGCCCCGGGTTGGATTGGTCACGCGATGCTCCTATTGGGGCCGATGGCGACGCCAGGCCCCGTCCGCCCGCATCAACTGCACCAGCATGCCTTCGCGCAAGCCCCGATCGGCGACGCGCAGCCGATCCGTGGGAAAAGCCTCCCGCACGGCTTCCATGATGGCGCAGCCGGCGAGTACCAGATCCGCCCGCTGCGCACCGATGCAGGGGTTGGAAACCCGTTCCTCGAACGACATGCCCACGAGCCGGTCCACCACCTCATTGATGTCGCGAGCGTGGAGCCAGGCGCCATCCACCCGCGCGCGATCATAGCGCTCAAGCCCGAGATGGATGCCGGCGACCGTCGTCACGGTGCCCGACGTGCCGAGCAAATGGATGCGCCCCGGTGGGCGAACACCCCAACTCTGGCGCACGCCCTCCAGCATATCAAGGACTTCGTCCACCATCTTGAGGAACAGTTCGCGCGAAACCTTGACCCCGCCATGGCGCTCGGCCAGGGAAACCACGCCCACCGGCATGGAGGCCCAGGAGCGGATGCGGGCGCGCGGCGGTCCGTCATCCCCCGCTGCGCGGCGGCCGAGCCAGACCACTTCGGTCGAGCCGCCACCGATATCGAACAGGATGGCGCCGTCGCAAGAAGGATCCACCAGCGGGGCGCAGCCGGAGGCGGCAAGGCCGGCTTCCGTGCGGCGGTCCACCACTTCCAGCACGAGGCCGGTGCGGCGCTCCACCTCGGCGCAGAAGTCGGCGCCGTTCTCGGCCGCCCGGCAGGCTTCGGTCGCGATGATGCGGGCGCGGGAGACG
>NCHM01000748.1 GCA_002257205.1 Rhizobiales bacterium 24-66-13
TCGACCGGGGAGGTGGTGGGGTCGATGTCGTGGCCATAGAGGCACAAGCCCGCCTCCAGCCGCAGCGAATCGCGCGCGCCGAGGCCGATGGGCTTCACCTCCGATTCGGCCAGCAGCCTGTTCCAGACGGTGACGGCGGCGCTTTCGAGAATGGAGATTTCAAACCCGTCCTCGCCGGTATAGCCGGACCGGGAGATATGCACGGGAATGCCGTCGAAGCTTGAGGGGCCGGCGGCCATGAAGTCCAGCGCGGCGCCTTCGGGGGCATGGCGCGCCAGCACGGCGGCGGCCTCGGGGCCCTGAAGCGCGAGCAGCGCGCGATCGTCGAGCCGTTCCAGCGTCACGCCCGCGGGCAGGCGGGCGGCGATATGGGCATAATCCGCCTCCTTGCCGGCGGCGTTCACCACCAGCAGCAAGGTGCCGTCCTCGTCCGGCGCACCGGGACGGGTGACCATGAGGTCGTCCAATATGCCGCCATCGTCCGCCATCAGCTGGGAATAGCGCTGGCGGCCGGGTTTCAGATTGAGGATGTCGGCGGGAATCAGCGCTTCGAGCGCGGCGGCCGTGGTCGCATGGTCGGGGCCGACGAGCTTCGCCTGGCCCATGTGGGAGACGTCGAACAGGCCGGCGTGGGTGCGGGTCCAGGCATGTTCGGCGAGGATGCCGTCGCGATATTGCACCGGCATGTCATAGCCGGCGAACGGCACGAGGCGGGCGCCGAGCGCCGCATGGGCGCCGTGCAAGGGCGTCGTCAGAAGGGGGAGATCGCTCTCGGGATGTGACATTCCGGTTCCTGGGGGCGCGCCAAAGTCATCGGGTCTTTCGACCCGAGCGGCGCCCCCTCTGTCACCGGAACCTGAGAGATTTGACCGCACCCGGTGGAACGGGCACGGCTTACGCCTTCGGTGAGCCACCCGCATGATCCCTGAGGGTCACGCCGCGGCTGCTTTCCAGAGTGTCGTCCCCCTGCGGTCCTTTTGCCTGAGCGGTTCCGGGGCGGTTGCGCCTTCGGCGCCGGCCATCATCCGGGGATGGGCCGGTCTCTCCCGCAGGGATCTTCCGAGCGACCGCTCCGAGGAACGGCCGCGGT
>NCHM01000133.1 GCA_002257205.1 Rhizobiales bacterium 24-66-13
ACAATGACCGGCAAATTCCTGCCCTATAAATATTACGGCGCCGAGCAGGGCACGCCGGAATACGGCTTCAAGGAAGGCTGAGGACGCGCGGCGCCCGCGCGGTCAAAAGCGCGGGCGTTCGCGCACGGCGCGCATCTGCCGGCCCCGGCGGCGCGTTTCCTGCTATCGTTCCTCCTCCTGCACGCGGGGGGAGGGCGCCGACATGAATGCGGACCACGGGATATCCGGGACGCCGGGAGAAGACGGCGAGGGATTGGACATCGCGAGCCGCTTCGCCGAGCTTGGCGCGGTGCGCCTGCATTATCTGGAGGCGGGCGAAGGCGAACCGGTGCTTCTGCTGCACGGCTATGCGCAGACCAGCCATATGTGGCGGCCGCTGATCGCCGAACTCGCCAAGACGCACCGCGTGATCGCGCCCGATTTGCGCGGCTTCGGCGCCTCCTCGAAGCCCGAGGCGGGATACGACAAGACCACCCTGGCGCAGGATGTGCGCGCCCTCGCGACATCGCTCGGCATCGACCGCGCGGGCGTGGTCGGCCATGATATCGGGCTCATGGTGGCCTATGCCTATGCCGCCCAATATCCCGAGGCGGTGACGCGCATCGCGCTGATGGACGCGTTTCTTCCCGGCGTCGGCGACTGGACGCATGTCTGGCTGATGCGTGATTTGTGGCATTTCCACTTCTACGGCAAGACGCCGCTGGCCCTCGTGGAGGGGCGCGAGCGTATCTATTTCGAGCATTTCTGGAATGATTTCGCGGCCGACCCCGCCCATGCGGTCTCGGAGGCCGACCGGCAATTCTATGCCGCGGCCTATGCCCAGCCCGGTGGCATGGCGGCGGGGTTCGAGGTGTTCCGCGCGTTCGAGCGCGACGCGGCGGATTTCGCGGCCTATGCCGAAACCAAGCTCTCCACGCCCATGCTGGTGCTCACCGGCGAGAAGGCTTCCGGCGAATTCCTGATCGCCCAGGGCCGCCTCGTGGCCGAGCATGTGGAGGGCGTGGTGGTGGAAGGCTCGGGCCATTGGCTGATGGACGAGGCGCCGGGGAAGGTCATTCCCCGGCTCGTGGCCTTCTTCGCCGCCTGAGCGCAGTTCCGTAGCGCAGTTCCGCCCGCCGTCGCTGACCCCGCGCGGTATCGCGGACGAGCCATTCATTCTATCCTTTTCTCCCGCACGCGGGGAAGGACGCCCATATGGATGGGGACCAGGAGATGCCCGCAATGCCGACGCCCGACCCGCAGCCGCAGCCGCAACGGTCCAACAGCTGGGCGGTGACCGGAGGCGTCAGCGTCATCCTGCTGACCGGCATGGCGGCCATCGCCAAGCTCCATGAGGACGGCGGGGACATCGGCTTCCTGGCGCTGATTCTGGGGGTGACGGTGGCCGGCGCCTTCGCGCTCGCGCGCTTCATCTCCCGCCACGGCCACGAGATCGGCGAAGCCCGGTTCGACACCACGCCGAAGGAGCCCCCGGCCGCCTGAGGGCTTCCGGGGAAGCTTATTCCCGTGGGCTATCCGCCGGGGCAGCCCGTGAGCGGGCAATCGGGGGCAGGACAAATTCAAGCGGCAAGAAGAATTCAAGCCGCGAGAGGCAGGAAGCCGTCGCCGACCGCGTCACCGCACATGAAAAGGCCGCCGGGCTTGCGCCCCGGCGGCCTTTCTTTTCGTCCCGTCTCCTCCCTTCGCGCCGCAGCGGCGGAAGGGTGAGACGCGGCAAGAGATCAGAGGTTAGATCAGAGGTTCTTGACGATTTCCTCGGTCACCTTCTTGGCGTCGCCGAACAGCATCATGGTGTTGTCGCGGAAGAACAATTCATTCTCCACGCCGGCATAGCCGGAGCCCATGCCGCGCTTGATGAACAGAACCGTCTTGGCCTTTTCGACATCCAGGATCGGCATGCCGTAGATGGCGGAGGTCGGGTCGGTCTTCGCGGCCGGGTTGGTCACGTCGTTGGCGCCGATGACGAAGGCGACGTCCGCCTGGGCGAACTCAGAATTGATGTCTTCCAGCTCGAAGACCTCGTCATAGGGCACCTGGGCTTCCGCCAGCAGCACGTTCATGTGCCCGGGCATGCGGCCCGCCACCGGATGGATGGCGTACTTCACCTCGACGCCCTCTTCCTTCAGCTTGTCGGCCATCTCGCGCAAGGCGTGCTGGGCCTGGGCCACCGCCATGCCGTAGCCCGGCACGATGATGACCTTCTGGGCGTTCTTCATGATGTAGGCGGCGTCGTCCGCCGAGCCCTTCTTCACCGGGCGGGTTTCCACCGCGCCGCTGGCCCCCGCCGCCACTTCGCCACCGAAGCCGCCGAGGATGACCGAGATGAAGGACCGGTTCATGCCCTTGCACATGATGTAGGACAGGATCGCGCCCGAGGAGCCCACCAAGGCGCCCGTGATGATGAGCGCGGTATTGCCCAGCGTGAAGCCGATGCCGGCCGCCGCCCAACCCGAATAAGAGTTGAGCATGGAGACGACCACCGGCATGTCGGCGCCGCCGATCGGCACGATCAGCAGGCCGCCCAGCACCAGCGACAGGATGGTGATGATCCAGAACAGCGGGATCGAGCCGGTCATCACGAAGGCGATGATCAGCACCAGCAGCAGCAGCGCGAGGCCGCCATTGATGAAGTGCCGGCCCGGCAGCATGATCGGCTTGCCGGACATGTTGCCGTTGAGCTTGGCGAAGGCGATGATCGAGCCGGTGAAGGTGATCGCGCCGATGGCGACGCCCAGCGTCATCTCGATCAGGCTGGCGCCATGGATGTTGCCGGGCTCACCGATGCCGAACGCCGCCGGGGCATAGAGCGCCGCCGCCGCCACCAGCACCGCCGCAAGGCCCACCAGCGAGTGGAAGGCCGCGACCAGCTGCGGCATGGCGGTCATGGCGATGCGACGGGCGACAACCGCGCCGATGCCGCCGCCGATGCCGATGCCGGCGATCACCAGCACCCAGCCGAGAATGTCGGAAGGGGGCGAGAGCGCGAGCGTGGTGAGCACGGCAATCGCCATGCCGACCATGCCGAACATATTGCCCTGACGCGACGTGGTGGGGTGCGAGAGCCCCCGCAGCGCCAGCACGAAGAGGATGCCCGCAACCAGGTAAAGAAGCGCGGCCAGATTGGCGTTCATGGGTCCGCCCTCACTTCTTCTTTTGGTACATGGCGAGCATGCGGCTGGTCACGAGGAACCCGCCGAAAATGTTCACCGATGCAAAGATGAGAGCGATGAAGCCGAAGCCGCGCGCCCACAGAGAATGGCCGGCATCGCCGACCGTGTTGACACCGACCGCCAGCAGCGCGCCCACCACGATCACCGAGGAGATCGCATTGGTGACCGACATCAGCGGGGTGTGGAGCGCCGGCGTCACCGACCAGACGACGTAATAGCCGACGAACACGGCCAGCACGAAGATGGACAGGCGGAACACGAACGGGTCGATGGCGCCGCCGGTGGCGGCATGGGCGACCGCGCCGAGGGCGGTGGCCGCCTGGTCGGCATAGATCTGGGCGGCTTCGGCGGCCTGGCGGGCCACCTCGGCGGCAGCGCGCGCCTGGGCGGCGGCGTCAGCGGCGGTCTGGGCAGTGATGGGGTTCATTGGGCGGCTCCCTCAACCTTGGGGGCGAAGTTCGGGTGAACCACGGCGCCGTCGCGGGTGAGGAGCGTCGCCTTCACGAGCTCGTCGTCCCACTTCACGGCGAGGGCCTTGGCCTGTTTGTCCACCAGGGTCTCGACGAAGGCGTAGAGGTTCTTCGCGTACAGCAGCGAGGCGGAGGCGGCGATGCGGCCGGCGACATTGAGATAGCCGACGATCTTCACGCCATTGGCGTCCACCACCTGGCCGGGCTCGGCGCCTTCCACATTGCCGCCGCGCTCGACCGCGAGGTCGATCAGCACGGAACCCGGCTTCATGGACGCCACCATGGCCGCCGAAATCAGCTTCGGCGCCGGGCGGCCGGGGATCAGGGCGGTCGTGATGACGATGTCCTGCTTCTTGATGTGCTCGGCGACCAGCGCCGCCTGCTTGGCCTGATACTCGGCCGACATGGGCTTGGCGTAGCCGGCGGCGGTCTCGGCCTGCTTGAACTCGTCGTCTTCCACGGCGACGAATTTCGCGCCGAGGGATTCGACCTGTTCCTTGGAGGCGGGGCGCACGTCGGTCGCGGTCACCACGGCGCCGAGGCGGCGGGCGGTGGCGATGGCCTGCAGGCCGGCGACACCGGCGCCCATGACGAACACGCGGGCGGCAGGAACCGTGCCGGCGGCGGTCATCATCATCGGCAGCGCGCGGCCGAACTGCTCGGCGGCGTCGATGACGGCGCGATAGCCGGCGAGATTGGCCTGGGAGGACAGCACGTCCATCACCTGCGCGCGGGTGATGCGGGGCATCAGCTCCATGGCGAAGGCGGCGACGCCGGCGTCGGCCATGGCCTTCAGCGCGGCTTCGTTGCCGTAGGGGTCCATGATGGCGAACACCAGGGTGCCGCGCTTATAGGACGAAAGTTCGGCTTCCGTCGGACGGCGCACCTTGAGTACCACATCGGCATCGGTCACCGCGTCGACTGCGGTCTGCGCAATGGTGGCACCGGCGGCTTCATAATCCGCGTCGAGGATGCCGGATTTCACGCCGGCGCCGCTTTCGACCACGACATTGGCGCCAAGCGCGGTCAGGCGCTTCACCGTATCGGGGCTCGCAGCGACCCGCGGCTCGCCGAGATCAATCTCGACGGGGACAGCGATTTTCATTGAAACGTCTCCGAAGTCCGAGTGCGTGACTCAGAGCAGGAAAATCCACATGAGGACGAGAATGACGGCGACCGTGATCGCGCCGTATTTCGTGAGCTGCGTAAAGAGCGCAAACGTCCGGGCATGCTCGGCGTAATCGTTGCCCTCGGCTGTCACATATTCAATCGAGCCGTGCTCGGCCATTGGCGTTCCCCCTCAGCTGACGGTGGCCTTGGCCCTTTAGCGGAGAAGGGCTTCTGTGGCAACTCGCGCTGGTGGACAATATACCAGATACGCCAAGGTTCAAGGCCAAAAACGCAGCGTCATCGCGCGCATTTGTTCTTGTTTTGTTCGTGGGCTGATGTAGCATGAAACCATGGATTCTCAGCGCGATTCTGCCCTTCCGGTAGCTTCAGCCGGCGCCCCGGCCGCCGGGTCCGCGTCGCGGCCGGCGCGGGCCGAGGCGAAGCGTTCCGTCGCTTCCGCGACAAAAAAAAGCAACAAAAGCGACCAGATTGTTGGCCGCTTGACCACCGATCGCGGCCAGCGCGCCGCCGCCAAAGCCCAGGCCCTGGCCGCGGCGCTTGCCGAAGCGAAAGGTGCGGCGGTCCCCGATACCTCTGCCGCTACGGCATCGGCCGCGCCGGACCACATGCTGACGGCGGTGGACGTGGACCCGCTGGCGCAGGTGGGCGAAGCCCGCCGCCGGGGGCGCGGCGCGGTCTCCAACGCCGCCGGCCGCTTCGAGCCCGCCGCGCGCATCCTGTTCGATGACGGCTGGGCGAGCCTGGAGGACCTGCCGGCGTTCCGCACCGAGGTGGTGGAGGAGCGCGCGCGCACCGTCATCACCCGCAACACCTCGCCCGATATCGCCTTCGACCGGTCGATCAATGCCTATCGCGGCTGCGAGCACGGCTGCATCTATTGCTTCGCCCGGCCCACCCATGCCTATCACGGCCTTTCTGCGGGGCTGGATTTCGAGAGCAAATTGTTCGTCAAGCCGGACGCGCCGGAGCTTCTCGCGCGCGAGCTGATGCACCGCACCTATACGCCGCGCACCATCGCCATGGGCACCAATACCGACCCCTACCAGCCGATCGAGCGGCAATATGAGGTCACGCGCAAGCTGCTGGAGGTGCTGCGGGATTTCGGCCATCCCGTGGGCATTGTCACCAAATCCGGCCTGGTTGCGCGGGACATCGACATTCTCGCCCCGATGGCCGCGCGCGGCCTGGTGAAGGTGGCGATCTCGATCACCACCCTCGATCCCAAGCTCGCTCGCCTGATGGAGCCGCGCGCGGCGAGCCCGGCACGGCGGCTGGAGACCATCCGGCGGCTCAGCGAGGCCGGCATTCCCACCGCCGTGCTCGCCGCCCCGCTGATCCCCGCACTCAACGACATGGAGATCGAGCGCATTCTCGACAGCGCCAAGGCGGCCGGCGCCATCGAGGCCGGCTATGTCACGCTGCGCCTGCCGCTGGAGATCGCCGACATGTTCCGCGAATGGCTGGCCGCCCATTTCCCGGAAAAAGCCCGCCACATCATGTCGCTGGTGCGCGAGATGCACGGCGGCAAGGATTATGATTCCGGTTTCGGCAAGCGCGGCCGGGGGGAGGGGCCCTATGCCTGGACCATCGGCCGGCGGTTCGAGATCGCCGCCCGCCGGCTCGGCCTCGTGGGGCGCGGGCTGAAGCTGACCACCGAGCATTTCAAGCGCGCCACCCAGGTGGGCGAGCAATTGTCCCTCTTCGCATAAGGCTGTCCCATGAGCGTCCCTGCCATGACCGTCCCCACGCCGCCGGCATCGCAGGAGGCGGCCCCCTCCGCCGACCGTCCCGACGCTGCGCCACAGCTTCGCCTGCATCTGGTGACGCTGGGGGTGGCCGATCTTCCCCGCGCCATCGCCTTTTATGAAACCCTCGGCCTTGCGCGGCGGGACCGGACCACGCAGGGCGTCGCCTTCTTCGATGCCGGCGGGGCCGTGCTGTCCCTGTTCCCGCGCCCGGCGCTCGCCGCCGACGCGATGCTTGCGGACACCGGTGCGGGTGGATTTTCCGGCATCGCGCTCGCCTTCAACGTCGCCAGCCCGGGCGAGGTGGATGCGACCCTCGCGGCCGCGCAGGCGGCCGGCGGGACGGTCGTGAAGGCGGGGCAGAGCGTGTTCTGGGGCGGCTATGGCGGCTATTTCACCGATCCCGACGGGCATCTATGGGAAGTGGCGCACAATCCCTTCTTCCCGTTCGACGAAGCCGGCCACCTGGTGCTGCCGGACTGAGCGCGACAGAAATTCCCCTGCGCGCAGACAATGCGCGCCCGGGGAGGGGCCGGCCGCCTCCGCCGGACAGGTCTCGTCCGCCTGGACCTCACCCCTCCCCGCCCTTTTCCTCCGCCCGACGGTGCGTGTGCCACCGCCGGAACGCGCTAGGCTTTTGTTTTGACGCGTTTTCTTAACGCAAGACCGGAATCCACTTTTGCTGAAAACGCTTTAGACTGGCCGCTCGCTCCTCAGCCAAGGCGCCCCATGGCTTCCCCCTTCACCATCGTGCCGTTCGTCCCCGCCCATCTGCCCGCGCTCGCGGACCTCTGGGTCGCAACCTGGGCGCGGACCATGCCGGACATTGATTTCGAGGCCCGCCGCCCCTGGTTCCTGGAGCATGTGGCGGGGCTGCGCGCGGCCGGAAGCGAACTCCATGTGGCGCTCGCGGGCGATGAGGGTGCACCCGCCGGCTTCGTGGCAATTGATCCGGCCACCGGCTATCTCGACCAATTGGCGGTCGCGCCCGCCTTCTGGGGAAAGGGGGCGGCGGAGGCGCTGATGGATGCCGCCCGCCGGCGCGCGCCCGCCGGCATCGCGCTCGACGTGAACCAGGACAATCCGCGCGCCGTCGCCTTCTACCAGAAGCTCGGATTTGCGATCGCCTCCGCTGGGGAAAATCCCATGTCCGGCCGGGCGATCTGGCGCATGGAATGGCGCCCGCCGGCCTGAGGTCACCGCGCGTTCGGGCGAACGCGGCCGTGCACAACGGGAAAGTGATGACGCACCGGCGCTGCGATCCGCCCGCCTTCGGCCTTATGCTTTCAGCGACGCAGCACGCAGATCGGATCGCGCATGGAAACAGATGTCATCGACAATCCCGCCCAGCACCGCTTCGAGCTGAAGATCGGCCCGGACCTGGCGCTGGCCACCTACCGGCGCGAGGGCGACCGGGTGATCCTTACCCATACCGAAGTGCCGCCGGCCCTGAACGGCCAGGGCATCGGCTCGCGCCTTGCCGCCGGGGTGTTCGCGCATATCCGGGAAGATGGGCACAAGGCGGTGCTGCGCTGTTCCTTCCTGGTGGCGTGGGCGGCGCGCCATCCTGAGGTGGCCGACCTCGTGGTCGATTGACGCCCTGCCGGAACGCGCGCCGCCTCAGGCGCCCGCGTTGAACTGAAGCGCGGCGAGGCGGGCATAAAGGCCGCCCTTGCCGACAAGCTCGCCATGGGTGCCTTCGTCCACGATCCGCCCGTCCTCCATCACCAGGATGCGGTCGGCGGAAAGCACGGTCGCGAGGCGATGGGCGATGACGAGCGTGGTGCGCCCCTCCATGGAGCGCTCCAGCGCGGTCTGGACCAGGGTCTCGCTCTCGGCATCCAGCGCGCTGGTGGCCTCGTCCAGCAGCAGGATGGGCGCGGCGCGCAGGATCGCGCGGGCGATCACGATGCGCTGGCGCTGGCCACCGGAAAGCGTCACCCCGCGCTCGCCCACCATCGTGTCCCAGCTGCCGGGCATGCGGGTGACGAATTCGT
This sequence comes from Rhizobiales bacterium 24-66-13, assembly GCA_002257205.1. Lineage (GTDB taxonomy): Bacteria > Pseudomonadota > Alphaproteobacteria > Rhizobiales > Xanthobacteraceae > NCEH01. The sequence continues at coordinate 8,514 of NCHM01000133.1, forward strand.
CCACCAGCGCCGCGCGGCCGGCGGCTTCCACCTCGGCATCGCTCGCCTGCGGCCGCGCAAGGCGGATGTTCTCGCGCACCGTGTCTGCGAAGATCGCCACATCCTGCGGCACCAAGGCGAGATTGAGCCGCACCGCGACCGGATCGCAGCGCGTCACGTCCAGCTCATCCAGCAGGATGGCGCCGGCCTGCGGGTCATAAAAGCGCTCTAGCAGCTGGAACACCGTGCTCTTGCCCGCGCCGGAGGGGCCCACCAGCGCCACCCGCTCGCCGGGGCGGATGGTGAAGGAGACATCGCGCAGCGCGGGCGCATGGGGGCGGGTGGGATAGGTGAAGCCCACATGGTCGAACCGGATCGCGCCGGAGACCCGGCCGAGCGCCACGGGCGCCGCCGGGGCCTTCACTTTCGGCTCTTCCTTGAGCAATTCGCCGATGCGCTCGGCGGCGCCCGATGCGGCGGACACCTCGCCCCACACCTGCGACAATTCCCCGAGCCCGCTCGCCGCCAGCACCGCGAACAGCAGGAACTGGCTGAGCTGGCCCGACGACATGG
>NCHM01000134.1 GCA_002257205.1 Rhizobiales bacterium 24-66-13
CAGCGACTTGGACATTTTCTCGCCTTCCAGCATCAGGAAGCCGTTGTGCATCCACACCCGCGCCATCACGCCGCTGTCGAAGGCGCAGCGCGACTGGGCAATCTCGTTCTCATGGTGCGGGAACACCAGATCGATGCCGCCGCCGTGGATATCGAACGTCTCGCCCAGATGCTTCCACGACATGGCCGAGCACTCGATATGCCAGCCCGGCCGCCCCGGCACGGTGATGCCGCAGGGCGAAGGCCAGCCCGGCACGCCCTCGGCGCTCGGCTTCCACAGCACGAAATCCATGGCGTCGCGCTTATAGGGCGCCACATCGACGCGCGCGCCGGCGATCATCTCGTCCAGCGGGCGGCGCGACAGGCGGCCATAGTCCGGCATGGCCGGCACGTTGAACAAAACGTGATCCTCGGCCACATAAGCGTGACCGGACGCCACCAGCCGCTCGATGAGGATCTTCATCTCGGCGATATGCTCGGTGGCGCGCGGCTCGACGGTGGGCCGCAGGCAGCCCAGCTCCGCCGTATCCTTGCGGAACCAGTCGTAGGTCTCCTCCGTCAGGTCGCGGATGGAAATGCCGCGATCGGCGGCGCGCGCGTTGATCTTGTCGTCCACGTCCGTGATGTTGCGCACATAGGTCACCTGCTCCGCCCCATAGGTGCGTTGCAGCAGGCGGAACAGCACGTCGAACACGATCACCGGCCGCGCATTGCCGATATGGGCGTGGTCATAGACCGTGGGGCCGCACACATACATCCGCACATTGGCGGGATCGATGGGCCGGAACGGGTCTTTCGACCGGGTCAGGGTATTGTAGAGCCGCAGCTCCATGGATCGTGTGCTCCCCTTTGGACCTTATAGGACGCGCAAGCGCCGCTCCGGTGCCGGCCGGGGCGTCCAAACTCCTCAAGAGGGGTGCAGCATAGGACGGCCGCGGCCAGCTGTTCGGGCTAACCGCAGATAATCGACAGGTGGGCGCGCGGACGCGCTGAGATCTGGCCGTTCATGGCGCGGGACAATGGGAGGCGATCACGCAAGCGTCAAGCCGATTTCGCGCGCCGATGCCCGCTTTGTGGCGCCGCCGCCCCATTTCGTGTCCCAGCGGGAGGCTTGACCGAAATGCTGCGACGCGGCTATGCCAATCCCGCTTCGGTATCGCGTATCTGTCTCCGCGCGTCATTCCTGCGGCCCCCGCGCCTGATGTTGCTCAGGCCCTCGGGTCCCTCAGAGGTCCCCGACCTGCCCATGCAGAAACCCGCCTTGCTTCTCGCCGCCGCTTTCATGCTCGCTTCGAGCGCCGCGTCGGCGGAGACGCGAATCTTCCTGATCGAGAATTCCGACGCCTATGGCGTCGACATGTGCCTCGCAAATGGCGAACGCTGCGGCGAACAGGTGGCCACCGCCTGGTGCCGCACCCATGATTATTCCCGCGCGCTCGACTACGGCAAGGTCGCGGACGCCAGCGGCATCGTGCCCATCGCCAGCACCCAACAGACCCCCCGCGCGGTGTGCACGGGGCAAAGCTGCCCCGCCGTGGTCGCCATCACCTGCACGCGGTGAATCCTGCACGCGGTGAATCCTGCACGCGGTGAATCCTGCACGCTGTGAATCCTGCACGCGGCGAATATTGCACGCGCTGATTCCTGCGCGCGCTGATCATCCGCATTCGCGGGGCGCGCCGGAAACTCCGACCGGCTACTTCAGGAAGTCGGCGCAGCGCGGCACCTCGCCGGAGGTGCCCCAGGGCATGATCGGCACGGTGGAGGTGGAATTCTTCGGGCTGCCGTCGATCAGCTTGTCGGAATAGACGAGGTAGACCAGCACGTTGCGCTTGGCATCGCAGCCCCGCACGATCTGCATCTTCTTGAAGAAGAAGGAGCGGCTCTCGCGGAACACCACGTCGCCCTGCTCGAACTTCTTCGTGAAGGCGATCGGCCCGATCTGCCGGCAGGCGAGCGAGATGTCGGACACTTCTTCCGCCATCCCGACCATGCCCGAAATCCCGCCCTTTTCCGGCGTCGTGTAATGGCAGGCGACACCCGACACCACCGGGTCGTCGATGCCATAGACCGCGAGCTTGTCGTCGGGGGTGAGGAATTTCCAGACCGTGGACTTCTTGAAGATCAGGTCCGGCTCCTGCGCGCGCGCCGCGGAAGGAGCGGCAATCGCGAGCGCCAGCAAAGCGGCAATCCAGGTCGGCCGAAACATAAGCTCAATCCTCACAGAGGGCGCGCCTCTCAGACGGCGCGGGTTCACGATGCTGCGATGCGGCGCACGGACGCCGCGATTGACGCCATCGCCCCGTCGTGACACCTCTCCCGCGACAAAATCAAGACGCCCCAAACCAAGACATAAGAACGAAGACGCCCAGGAGATCCCCATGGATACCGCACGCCGCCGCTTCCTCGGCGCTTCCGGCACCGCGATCGCCGCGACCGCAGCCACCACGCTTGCCATGCCGGCCCTGGCGCAGAGCCAGCCTGAGGTAAAGTGGCGCCTGACCTCTTCGTTCCCGCGCTCGCTCGATACCATCTTCGGCACCGCCCAAACGCTGTCCAAAATGGTGAGCGAGGCCACCGACGGCAAGTTCCAAATCCAGACCTTCCCGGCCGGCGAGATCGTACCCGGCCTCCAGGCGCTCGACGCGGTGCAGAACGGCACGGTGGAATGCGCCCAGAGCGCCACATATTTCTATATCGGCAAGGACCCGACGCTGGCCTTCGGCACCGGCGTGCCGTTCGGCTTCAATTCGCGCCAGCAGCAGTCCTGGTGGTTCTTCAGCGGCGGCGCCGACATCATCAACGGCGTGCTGGCGAAGTACAACACGCTCGGCATTCCCATGGGCAATTCCGGCACCCAGATGGGCGGCTTCTTCCGTAAGGAAATCAATACGCTAGAGGATCTGAAGGGGCTGAAATTCCGCATCGGCGGCATCGGCGGGCAGGTTCTGGCCAAGCTCGGCGTGGTGCCGCAGCAATTGCCGCCGAGCGACGTCTATCCGGCGCTGGAGCGCGGCACCATCGACGCGGCGGAATTCGTCGGGCCCTATGACGACGAGAAGCTCGGCCTCGTGAAGGTGGCGAAATATTATTATTACCCCGGCTGGTGGGAAGGCGGGGCCATGCTCCACCTGCTCATCAACAAGGGCCAGTGGGAGAAGCTGCCCAAGCATTACCAGGCGATTCTCGCCAATGCCTGCGAAGCCGCGAACAATTGGATGCTGGCGAAATATGATGCCGTGAACCCGCCCGCCCTGCGCCGGCTGGTGCAGCAGGGGGCGGAATTGCGGGCCTTTTCCACGCCGATCATGGAGGCGGGCTACAAGGCCTCGTTCGAGCTTTACAATACGCTGGCGGCGCAGAATCCGAGCTTCAAGCAAGCGCTGGAAAGCCTGATGAGCATTCGCTCCGAACAGCTGCTGTGGTGGCAGATCGCGGAATATTCCTACGACAGCTTCAACATCCGCATGCGCGGGCGCTCGTGAGGTAGGATCGACTTTTCCAGCCACGATCAAACTTTCGTCACCATTGACCGCCCCGAATGGCGCTATAAGGGCCCTCGGTGATCGGCCTGGGTGGGTCCGAACAGGGTTGAGAATGAAATCGGTTCGCGTGTTCGGCCTTTGCTTGGCCCTCATGTCCGGCCCCGCGTTGGCGCAGGCCCCCGGCCAAAGCTATGGGGCGCCGCCCCCCGGCTATGGTGGAGGCCAGCAGGCGCAGGCCGGCCCCAGCTGCGTGCAATTGGAAGGCGCCCTCGCCTCGCTCGACCGCAGCACCAACGATCCCAATAACGGGCGCGCGGCCCAGCTGGCGCGCATGCGCAGCGATCTGGACCGGCTGAACAGCCAGGCCAAGCAGATGAGCTGCGATGCGCCGCGCGGCTTCTTCATCTTCCAAGGGCCGCCGCGTCCGCCCCAATGCGATGTCATCGACGACCAGATTTCCCGCCTGCGCGCCTCCATCGCCAGCGTCGATCGCGGCGGCGGCGACCAGGACGGCCAGCGCCGCCAATTGATCCTCGCCCTGGCGCAGGCCAATTGCGGCCAGCAATATCGCGCCGCCGCCCAGGCCATGGGCGCGGGCCAGCCGGCGCGCCAGCCGCCACGCCAACGCAATTTCTTCGAAGCTTTGTTCGGCGGCCCGGTGAACAGCGAGCCGGAAGAAGGCGGTCCCGGCCTCGACGTCGCGCCGATGGAGCTGCCGAAATCCTCCACCTATCGCACCGTGTGCGTGCGCACCTGCGACGGCTTCTATTTCCCGATTTCCTACGCGACCGTCCCCTCGCGCTTCGCCAGCGACGATGCCCAGTGCCGGCGCCTATGCCCGGCGACCGAAGCTCAGCTGTTCAGCTATCGCAATCCCGGCGAGGATATCCAGCAGGCGACCTCGATCACCGGCAAGCCCTATATGTCGCTGCCGACCGCGCTCATGTATCGCAAGCAGCTGGTGCCGTCCTGCTCCTGCCGGGCGCCCGGCCAGTCCTGGGCGCAGGCGCTCTCGGGCCTGGAGGATGCCTCCACCCTGCAAAAGGGCGACATCCTCGTGACCGAGGAACAGGCGAAGGAAATGTCCCAGCCGCGCCCGGCCAGCGATCCGGCAACCGCCGGCGCCAAGGGCAAGGCGGCGGCCGCCACACCCTCGCGCCCCGCTGCCGCCCCCCTCGACCCCGTGCCGCCCACCTCGGCCGCGCCATTGGCCCCGGCCGCCGAGCAGCCCGGCCGACGGCCGGTGCGGGTGATTCCGGCGCCCGGAGGGTCCGGCTCCACCGGCCAATGAGCCGCCGCACGGCCCGCCCAAATGCGCGCGGGCACGCCCTGGACGCGCGCCTTTGACGCGCGGCCCGTCACACGCTGCCCGTCACACGCTGCCTATGACATGAAGACCGCGCGGTTGCGCCCGCCATGCTTGGCGGCATAGAGGGCGCGATCGGCACGGGCGAGCACGTCGAACACGCTTCCATCCTCGGCGCAGCGCGCCGTGCCACCGATGCTCAGTTGCACGGCGATCGGCCGCCCCTCCGCCTCCACCGGCGCGCGCGACACCTCGGCGATCAGCTGGTCGGCGAGCGCCATTGCCATCTGCGGCCCCGCCTGCGGCATCAGCACCGCGAATTCCTCCCCGCCCATGCGCGCGATGCTGTCCTCGCCGCGCAGCACCTGCCGGCACAGCTCGGCGACAATGGAAATCACCGCATCTCCGGCGGCATGGCCATGGGCATCGTTGATGGATTTGAAATGGTCGATGTCCAGCATCAGCATCGACAAGGCCCCCGCCTCCCGCGGCGCGGAAAATACCGCTTCCGCCTGCTCCAGGAACCGGCGGCGGTTCAGCAGCCCGGTCAGCGGATCGGACCCCGCGAGGCGCCGCAGATCCTGTTCGAGCTGGCGCTGGGCGGTCACGTCCGACACCACCAGCACATAGGTCTGTCCCACCCAGCGAAAGCGGAACTGCACCGCCCGGTCCACGCCGTCGCGGCAGCGCACCACCCATTCCGTCTGCTGGATGGAGTCCGGCGCGCGCTCGGCCGCGGCCATGAGTTGATGCCATTCCTCCACCACCCGCGCCCGCACCTGCGGATCGGGAAAGCCGAGCACCCACCAATCCTCGAAATGCACCACCGCATGCTCCTGGTACAGGAACAGATCGTCCGATGCCTTGTTGTAGAACAGCGCGTTGAGGTCCCGATCATAGAGCTCGACGCCGACGGGAAGGGCATGCAGAATTTCGGCGAACGATCCCGGCCAATCGCCCTGCCCCACCACGGCGGGCGTGACGGTGGCGAGCCAGCGGCTCGGCGCGCCCGGCAAGGCGGCGAGGGAGAAGGTCAGGGTGCGATTGCCGTGCGCGGTGCGGCACGGCCATCGCAGCACCGCGTGCGTGTCCTCGCGCCGCTTGGCACCTTGAATTACCGTGCTGAGGGCCAGCGGCACCGTGGCGCCGAGGATCGCGGCCGCGCAGGGCAGCGTGCCGAGTTCGGGACCCAGCAACCGCGCCGCCGCCGGATTGGCCGCCTCGATCGTCATGGACCCGTCCCCGAGCACCAGGAGCGCCGCGTCCACCAGCTTGAATAAAGGGCTTTCCCCCCAGAGCTCCACCCCGTCCACCTTAGGCCACACCCGCTTCGCCTCATGTCCCGGAGGTTGAAGTGTAGTGCCAGCAAAGGATCGGGGGAATGTAAATTTGTCGGTATAAAAACACCTCTAGGCCACCGGGACCCCGGCTATTCTCGCCCCGCCCGCGGCTTGCGGGCCCGCTCATGTCCAGATGGAACCACCATGCCGTTTTCCGCCACCGCGCTCCTGCCGATCGGGATGCTGATCGCCTCCAACGTGTTCATGACCTTCGCCTGGTATGGCCACCTAAAGTACAAATCCTCTCCAATCCTGCTGGCGATCGTCGCGAGCTGGGCCATCGCCTTCTTCGAATATTGCCTGGCCGTGCCGGCGAACCGCATCGGGTCCGCGGCCTATTCCACCGCGCAGCTCAAGACCATGCAGGAGGTCATCACGCTGGTGGTGTTCGCGGGATTTTCGGTGCTGTACCTGAAGGAGCCGCTGGGCTGGAACCACGCGCTGGGGTTCAGCTTCATCGCGCTGGGCGCCTATTTCATCTTTCAGAAATTCTGACAGATCGCACGCGGCGTGTCGAAGAGCGGCGGGCCGGGCGGCGGCAAGAGTGCCACGGCATTCCGGGGCGCTGCGGGTGGGCGCTTTGATATGCATAAAGCGCCGCCGTCGGCCGCGCGAGAGGGGCCGCAAGCCAACCCCGGACGATCCAGAAACCGAAGATCAGCGCGGCAGGCGGGGACGAGACGCGCGCACCCGAACCGGCTGGAGGCGCGCGACGCGCATGCGCGTCAGCAGCGCCGCACCCGCGAGAGCCACGAGGCCGAACAGGGAGAGGGACAGCAGCGAGGTGGAGAGGAGCGAACTGGACATGGTCGCCTCCGCGGCGTTGAGGACCGAAGCGCTTGCGCGATCGAAGGACAGTACCACGGTTACGGCGCAAATCGCCAACATCAACGCAATCGTGAGCGCGACCTGGGCGAGAGCGTCCCCCGCCTTGTGCTTGCGCACCGCGCGCGCCAAGGCTTCGGGGTCGGCGGATGAAACGCCGTTCTCAAGTACGGCAAACTCACGAAACTCAGACATCGCTTCGCCTCGGACGGTTCGACTGACCTATAGAAGCGGGAATGCCGCGAATCGGTTCCCTGCGACTCACCAAGAGTTGCCCTTCAAGCAAGCCGCGATTGTGGCGACGCCACGGCATGTGCTGGAATAAGCGTGGCGTTTTCGTGACTTAGATCACGCGGGCGCGAGACTTTACGCTGGATAAGGTTGTAGCGCGCGCGATGTGATTCTTTTGCGCGCATCCTCACATTATCCGCTGAAGCTTGCGTCAGGCTGCCTGCTCCAGCGGGCGCCAGTCGATCTGGACGTGACCGGGTTCGCGCTCGACCCGCCTCAGCCACGCCCGCACGGCGGCAAAGGGGGAAAGGTCGAACTCGCCCTCGTGGGCGATGTGCGTGTGGGCGTAGAGCGCGATATCGGCGATGGTCAAACGCTCGCCGACGAAGAAGTCGCGGCCCTGGATGTGGCGTTCCATGACCTTCAGCGCGCCATAGCCCTCCTCCATCCAGCGGTCGATGTCGTGGGTGCGCAATTCGCGCCCGCCGCGCACCTGCTGGAGCCAGAACCGCGCCTGCCCGATGCCCGGCTCGTGGTTGTTCTGCTCGAAGAACATCCAGCGCAGGGTCTCCGCCCGCGCCAAAGGCGCGGCGGGCAGCAAAGGCGTGCCGTCGGCGAGATAGAACAGGATCGCGTTCGACTCGGCCAGGGTCGCGCCGCCGGGCAGTTCCAGCAGGGGCACGCGGCCATCGGCATTCTTCGCGAGGAATTCCGGCGTGCGGTGCTCGCCGGAGAGAATATCCACTTCGGTCAGGCGGAACCGCAGGCCGAGCTTGGCCAGCAGCATGCGCACCTTGTAGGAATTTCCCGATGCCTGGGTGGAATAGAGCGTCAGCACGGCGTCTCCCTCTCGGCCCCCGCCTAGATGGAGGCTTGTGCCGTGCCCCGCAAGACGGGCCGGAAGGTTATGCGCCGGCAATCCATCAGTGCATTGCGCCCCACCCATTCACAATGCTTGCTTGTTCGGGAAATCGCCCTCGACTAATAAAGTGCCGCATGCCGGCCTGCCTCGCGGCGGACCGGCGCTTCGTCTCACCCTTCGCGTCCGACGGCACCAGCGCATTCGCGTGCGGCACCGCCGGCCTGCGTCCGGAGTCAAAGGCCATGAGCCTCCTTTCGCCCGCTTTGATGCGCATCAAGCCCTCGCCGACCATCTCCATCTCCAACAAGGCGCGGGAGCTGAAAGCGGCCGGCCGCGACGTGATCGCGCTCAGCGCCGGCGAGCCGGACTTCGAGACGCCAGAGAACATCAAGGAAGCCGCCATCGCCGCCATCCGCCGGGGCGAGACGCGCTATACCGCGGTCGACGGCATTCCCGAGCTGAAGGCCGCCATCGTCGCCAAGTTCAAGCGCGACAACGCCCTCACCTACAAGCCGAGCCAGGTGTCGGTCGGCACCGGCGGCAAGCAGGTGCTGTTCAACGCGCTGGTGGCCACCGTCGGCCCCGGCGACGAGGTCATCATCCCGGCGCCGTACTGGGTGAGCTATCCCGACATCGTGGAATTCTGCGGCGGCACACCGGTGAGCGTGCCCACCACGCTGGAAGACAATTTCAAGCTCCGCGCCGACGTGCTGGAAGCCGCCATCACGCCCAAGACCAAGTGGCTGATCTTCAACTCGCCGTCCAACCCCTCGGGCGCCGCCTATACCCATGACGAGCTGAAAGCCATCACCGACGTGCTGGTGCGGCATCCCCATGTGTGGGTGCTCACCGACGACATGTACGAGCACCTCGTCTATGACGACTTCAAGTTCGCCACCCCGGCCCAGGTGGAACCGAGCCTGTACGACCGCACGCTCACGCTGAACGGCGTGTCGAAGGCCTATTGCATGACCGGCTGGCGCATCGGCTATGCCGCCGG
>NCHM01000749.1 GCA_002257205.1 Rhizobiales bacterium 24-66-13
GGACGATGGCTGGGGCGCCAGGATTCGAACCTGGGAATGGGGGAATCAAAATCCCCTGCCTTACCACTTGGCGACGCCCCATCGCGATGGGCGCGGACCATATCCGCTAAAGCGGGGCGAATGCAACGCCCTGGCGTGCCTTTTCCAAGTGCGAAAAGGCACGCCAGGGCGGCTCAATTGCCGCTGAAACGGGGCATGCGTTTTTCGGCGAAGGCGAGGCGCCCCTCGCGATAATCCGCGCTGGCATTGGCGAGCGTGGTCAGCCGGCGCGCTTCTGCCGCAACCCCGTGGCCCGCGCCTTCCGCCGCGCGGATCGAGGCTTTCGCGGCGCGCAGTGTGAGCGGTGCATTCTCACCGATGCGCAGCGCCACTTTTTCCGCGAGCGCGTCCACCTCGGCGGCCGGGGCGATCTGGTCCACCGCGCCGGTCTCATAGGCGCGGGTCGCCTTCAGCCGCTCGGCACCGAAGAACAGCTGGCGCGCGCCCTGGCTGCCGAACACCCGCACGAAGCGCGCGACGCCGCGCGGATCATATCCAAGGCCGAGCCGGGCGGCGGGAATGGCGAAGAAGGCTTCTTCCGCGACCACCCGCAGATCGCAGCTCGCCGCCAGCGCGGCCCCGGCTCCCACGCACGCGCCATGGACCAAAGCGATGGTCGGAAAGGCCACCGCCTCGATGGCCGCGCAGGCGCCTTCCACCAGTTCGTCATAGGTTTGCGCACCCGAACTATCCGAGCGCGCCGCATCGAAATCGGAAATATCCGCGCCGCCGGAGAAGGCGAGCGTTCCCTCGCCGCGGATGATCGCGACACGGATGTCGGTCCGCTTGGCGGTATCGGACGCAAACGCGGCGAGGGCGCGCCACATGCCGCTGGAAATGGCATTGCGCCGTTCGGGATTGGACAAGGTGAGCCGCGCGATGCCGCCCTCGATGGAAACAGAAACATCACCCGAGGCCATGTGTCCCCTCGCTCGCTCGAACCGCCGGCGCCATGCATTGGAACGCAATGATTGCCTAGCGCATCTCGAAGGCGTGCGCCAACCTTCTTGCGGTCGCCCCGCGCGTTCAGTCGCGCTTGAACA
>NCHM01000135.1 GCA_002257205.1 Rhizobiales bacterium 24-66-13
CCAGGGCCACGTCATCCATTTCAACCGCATGACGCTGTCGGTGCTGGGCTTCGTGATGACCGCGCCGTCGCTGATCGCCTATATGGCGTTCAATCGCGGCGTGGAGCTGGTGGGCGCCAATCGCGCGGCGCCGTTCTTCCACCTCATGCCGGTGTTCGGCTCGGCGCTTGCCATCCTGGTGCTGGGCGAGCAGGTGGAATGGTTCCACGGGGTCGGCTATGCGCTGGTGATCGCCGGCATCATCACCGCCACCCGCGCCCGCGCACCCGCCCCGGCCTGACTCGCCGAACAGCAAAAAGCCGCCGGATGCGATCCGGCGGCTGTCTTATGCTTCAGCGTCCGCGCGTTTGGACAGCCCTCAGAAGGCGAGGCCCTTGGCGTGCTTCACCTGGGGCAGGGCTTCCACCTTGGCGATCACGTCGGCGGGCAGCGCGCCATCCACTTCCACGAGCGCGATGGCATCCCCGCCCTGGCGATCGCGGCCGAGGGCGAAGGTGGCGATGTTCACGCCCGCATCACCCAGCAGGCTGGCGAAGCGGCCGATGAAGCCCGGCTTGTCCTCATTGGTGACATAGAGCATGGATGGCGCGAACTCGGCGTCCACCTTGATGCCCTTGATGTTGACGATGCGCGGGCGGCCATCGGCGAACACCGTGCCGGACACCGAACGCTCGAACGTGTCGGTGATGACGGTCAGGGTGATCAGGCTGTCATAGTCGCTCTCGGCGGCGCGGGTGGTTTCCTCGATCACGATGCCGCGTTCCTTGGCGACGCTCGGGGCGGAGACCACATTGATGTCGGCGAGCACCGGGCGGAGCAGGCCGGCCACCGCCGCGCTGGTCAGCGCCTTCACCTTCAGCTCGGCGACCGCGCCCTCATAGGTGATGCGCACGGTCTTGATGTCGGTCTCGGTGAGCTGGCCCGCGAACGAGCCGAGCTTTTCGGCCAGCTCGATGAACGGCTTCAGCTTGGGGGCCTCCTCGGCGGTGATGGAAGGGAAATTCACCGCATTGGAGATGGCGCCCGAGAGCAGATAATCGCTCATCTGCTCGGCCACCTGGAGCGCCACATTCTCCTGCGCCTCGGTGGTGGCGGCGCCGAGGTGCGGGGTGCAGATCACATTGGGATGGCCGAACAGCGGGTTGGTCTCGGCGGGCTCGATTGTGAACACGTCGAATGCGGCGCCGGCCACGTGCTTGCTGTCGAGGGCGGCGCGCAGCGCCACTTCGTCCACCAGGCCGCCGCGCGCGCAATTGATGATGCGCACGCCCTTCTTGGTCTTGGCGAGGTTTTCCGCCGAGAGGATGTTCTTGGTCTTCTCGGTCAGCGGCGTGTGGAGCGTGATGACATCGGCGCGGGCGAGCAGGTCCTCCAGCTCCACCTTCTCGACGCCGAGGTCCTTGGCGCGCTCGGTGGAGAGGAAGGGATCGAAGGCGATCACCTTCATCTTCAGGCCGACGCCGCGCTCGGCGACGATGGAGCCGATATTGCCGCAGCCGATGATGCCAAGCGTCTTGGCCGTGAGCTCGACGCCCATGAAGCGGTTCTTCTCCCACTTGCCGGCCTGGGTGGAGGCATCGGCGGCGGGGATTTCGCGGGCGAGCGCGAACATCATGGCGATGGCATGCTCGGCGGTGGTGATGGAATTGCCGAACGGCGTATTCATCACGATCACGCCCTTGGCGGTCGCGGCCGGGATGTCGACATTGTCGACGCCGATGCCGGCGCGGCCAATGACTTTCAGGCGGGTCGCCTTTTCCAGGATCTTCGGCGTCACCTTGGTGGCGGAGCGAATGGCGAGGCCATCATAATTGCCGATGATCTCGGCCAGCTTGTCTTTGTCCTTGCCAAGGTCGGGCTGGAAATCAACATCGATGCCGCGATCCTTGAAGATCTGCACGGCGGCGGCGGACAGCTTGTCCGAAATGAGAACACGAGGGGCCATGGTGTGGGCTCCGGAATTGGGTTTGCGAGTGCGGCCGCGCACATGCAGCAGGCCGGGTCGTCAAAGCCCTCTCCCGCTTGCGGGGGAGGGTTGGGAGGGGGCTGGCCAAAGGCCGGAAGCGCTAAGAAAACAGGAGAGGCTGGCGTCTGCCCCCTCCCCCACCCTCCCCCGCAAGCGGGAGAGGGAGCCGATTGCGCTTAGGGGCGAACCCTCACGCCGCCTTGGCGAGCGAGCCCTTGGCGACGGTGAACGCCCAGTCGAGCCAATGGGTCAAAGCTTCCACGTCGGAAGCCTGCACCGTGGCGCCGCACCAGATGCGCAGGCCCGGAGGGGCATCGCGATAGGCGCCGATGTCATAGGCGATGCCACCCTTTTCCAAGCCGGCGGAGAGCGCCTTGGCGAACGCCGCCTGCGCGTCGGCGGGAAGGGAGGTCACGTCCGGGTCCACCACCTTCAGGCATACGCTGGTGTTGGAGCGGGTCACGGGGTCCTTGGCCAGGAAATCCACCCAATCGGTGCGGTGCACCCATTGCGCGATGGCCTCGAAATTGCGGTTGGAGCGCTCCTTCAGGCCCGGCAGGCCGCCCACCATCTTCGCCCATTCCAGCGCGTCGATATAATCTTCCACGCACAGCATGGAGGGGGTGTTGATGGTCTCGCCTTCGAAGATGCCCTCGATCAGCTTGCCGCCCTTGGTCATGCGGAAGATCTTCGGCAGCGGCCAGGCGGGCTTGTAGGTTTCGAGCCGCTCGACCGCGCGCGGGGAGAGGATGAGCATGCCGTGGGCCGCTTCTCCGCCCAGCACCTTCTGCCAGGAGAAGGTGACCACATCGAGCTTGGAAAAATCCAGCGATTGGGCGAACGCCGCGGAGGTGGCGTCGCAGATGGTCAGGCCTTCGCGATCGGCCGGGATCCAGTCCGCATCCGGCACCATGACGCCGGAGGTGGTGCCGTTCCAGGTGAACACCACGTCATGGGTGAAATCCACCGCCTTGAGGTCCGGCAGTTCGCCATAGGGCGCGGTCATGATGCGCGCGTCGGCGAGCTTGAGCTGCTTGACGACGTCCGTCACCCAGCCTTCGCCGAAGCTTTCCCAGGCGAGCATATCCACTGGGCGGGCGCCCAGCATCGACCACAGCACCATCTCCACCGCGCCGGTGTCGGAAGCGGGCACGATGCCGATGCGATAATCGGCCGGCACTTCGAGCACGTCGCGGGTGAGGTCGATCGCCTGCTTGAGCTTGGTCTTGCCGACCTTGGCGCGGTGCGAGCGGCCGAGCGGCGCGTCGCGCAGGGCGTCCAGCGTCCAGCCGGGACGCTTGGCACAAGGACCGGACGAAAAATTAGGGTTCTCCGGGCGGGTCGCCGGAGCGTCAGTCGTCGTCATAATGGCCATCCTTTCAGATGGGCGCTCCTCGTTGGGGAGGAGTGTCCCGCCGCGGGCAATAGGCCTTTCCGTCGCGCAAGGCAAGAGCAGCCGCGCTCACGAAAACTTTGGGCTTATGTCAGGATTGCTTCCCTGATTGTCCGTCGGGCGATGAATACATGTGCTGCTCTTACCTCCAGCGCGGGCACATGTCCGCGAAAAGACCCGCGCCCAGAGTGGGGCGCGGGGGTCCTGCGCGTGGGGGGTCCTGCGCGTGGGCTCGGTCGCCTGGCCTCAGTGCTTCAGGTCTTCGGGAACCTTGCCGCCGTTCTCGGCCAGCTTCGCCATCACCTGCTTGTGCAGCCAGATGTTCATGGTGGCGGAATCGCCCGTGTCGCCGGAATAATTCAGCTCGTGGGCGAGTTCCTTGCGTGCCGCGAGCGAGGAATCGAGGTCCAGCAGCTTCATCAGGTCGACGATGGAATGGCGCCAGTCCAGCTTCTCGCTGTTCTTGGCGGCAAGGCCAGTGAGGACAGCTTCCACGTCCACCGCCGGGGCGGCCGGGGCGGCGGGCGTCGCGCCGGGAACGGGAGGCGTAGCACCGCCCGAGGTGCCGCCGGGCGACGGCGCGTCAGCCGGGGCTACGGTCTCGGCCTGAGCCGAGTGGCCGAAAATGGCGGAAACGATCTTTCCAAAGATGCTCATCTGCTTCTCCTGCGTGCTCCGCCCAGAGAACGCCCCCGCTGCGGAATGGTTCGCATGCCGCCCGCCGAGCGCGCGATTGCGCGCAACGGACGAAACCAGCCTGTGCGACCATAGATGAACACGGCATGACAAACGGGGCATGACATTCGCGGCCTATGATGCCCGCATCCGTCATGGCGGCGGGAAATTTCCCGCCGCCCGCTCATTCCCCGGCCTGCGCCGCCGCCTTTGCCCCGCCACCCCCGACGTCGATCAGCGCCGGCAGGCCGAGCAGATCGGCGAAACGCTCGCGCGTCGCCAGGGGAATGTTGCGGCGGAAATGATCGCGGTCGAAATACAGGAACTGCCCGTCGAAACGGGCCATGCACCCACTCTGGTCGCACATCTTGTCCGCCGGCACCGCCACCACCACATCGTCCCGCACCCCGCGCAGCGAGCGGAACATCGCATCCACGTCGCGCTGGTCCTGGCCGAACTCGGCCGGGGTGAGGCGGTCCACCTCGCGTCGGCAGGGCGCCCGCAGCAGCGAGCCGTCGTGGGCGGCGACGCAGGGCAGCGGGTCGCTCGCCCAATGGGGAATGTCCGCGAACAGGATGATCCTGCGGCCCGGCGAGGCGAGGCGCGGCAAGAGATCGAGGAAGGTTTCCCGCATCAGCCGCAGCCCCGCCTCGTGGCTGGTCGCGTCCCCCTCCCGGCGATAGACCGAATCCGGCATGAAGCCCCAGTTCGAGGCGAGCATCACCAGATTAATCTGCGGGTTCGCCTTCAGCATGGCGAGGGTGGCGCGATAGGTGCGCTCGCATTCCGGCGGCAGGCCCACCGGTTTGCGGCGCAACCCGTCCTCGGAGAAGATGGCCGGGCAGATGCGCAGCAGCGCCACCGCCGTGCCGGTCTTGCGCCCCGCGACATCCAGCAGATGCATCAGATGCTCGGCATGGCTGTCACCCCAGATCACGCCGCGCGTCTTGGCGCTCGCCCAATCGGCGCCGGCGACGCAGACGCTCGGCCCGCCATCCAGCGAGACCTGCTGCGGGCACGGCCAAGCCCACATGCGCGCGAGCGAGCCCAGATCCTCCAATTGCGGCGAGACGCGGCCGGAAATGCCGTCGGCGCGATAAATGCCGAAGGAGAGCGCGGCCATCAGCAGGCAGGCTGCGCTTCCCGCCAGCACCACTTTGCGCGCGGCGAAGCGGCGCACGCGGAACGGCTGTTCGACGAACCGCCAGGAGAGCCATGCCAGCAGCACGGAAGCCGCGAGCGCGCCGAGCGCCTCCCCCGTCCCCAGCGGATCGCCGTTCTGGTACTGGCGCGCGAACACCAGCACCGGCCAGTGCCAGAGATAGAGCGAATAGGAGATGCGGCCGATGAAGGGTAGCGGCGGCAAAGCGAGCAGCCGCGCGCCGAGGGTCGGGCCACGGGTCGGCATCAGCAGCAGCGCCGCGCCCAGCACCGGCGCCAAAGCGTTGAGCCCCGGAAACGGGCTGGCGGCGGTCAGCAGCAGCGCCGGCGCGATGATGAGGCCGAGGCCGGCGAGCTTCAGCCCCTGCGCCACGAAGCCGGGCAGCCGGGCGAGACGATCGCGCGCCAGCACCAGGGCGCCGCCCAGCGCCAATTCCCAGGCCCGGCCGAGGGGCAGATAGAAAGCGCTTTTCGCCCCTTCCGCCACCTTCTGCGCGGCGAGGGCGAAGCTCAGGCCCACCACCAGCGCGACCACCAGCGGCAGCAGGCGCGGCCAGCGCCTCGCGCCACGATAGGCGCCATAGAGCACCAGCGGCCAGGCGAGATAGAATTGCTCTTCCACCGCCAGCGACCAGGTGTGGAGCAGCGGCATCGCCTCGGCCGCGCCGTCGAAATAGCCGGTATTGCGGAAGAAGAAGAAATTGGAAATGCCGAGCGCCGCGAACGCCGCGCTGCGCCCGAGCACCGCATAGGCGCCCGGCGCGAGGATCAAAAAGCCCGCGCCCAGCGTCGCGGCGATCACCACCAGCAGCGCCGGCAGAATGCGCCGAACCCGCCGATCATAGAAATCCAGCAGCGAAAACGACCCGGCGCGCATCGCCTGGAGCAGATTGTCCGTGATCAGATAACCGGAGATGACGAAAAACACGTCAACGCCAATAAATCCGCCCGGCAGAAACGAAAATCCGGCGTGAAACACAAGGACAAGGGAAACCGCGATCGCCCTTATGCCGTCGATATCGGCCCTATACTGATTCATGAAGGGGCAACCCGCGGAACGCCGAGGGGTGCTTTTATCCCCCGCGCGCCCGCCGCACAATAGCGCCCGCAGGCGCCGCGCCGCTAACGCGCACCCTCACCAGCGCAGCATGCGCGGCCCCATGAGCCAGCCGAAGGCGGTGACGGCGGCAATGCCAGCCACGTACCACACGCCCACATAGACCGGCGTGTCGTTGAGGCAGTAGGCGGCATAGGCCAGCGCGCCGAGCCCGCCCGCGCACAAGCCTGTGAGCGCTCCGCAATAGCGCAGATGCGTCGGCGCCCCCTCGCGCACCACCAAGGTAAGCGCGACCAATGGCAAGGCCGAAAGCAGGGGAATGGACAGCAGGCACACCGGCCATTCGTAAAACAGCACGGTGGCGCGCCAGGAGGCGAGCGGAAGCCGCGCCAGCTCCAGCGCGCCGAGCATCCACAGCAGCACCAGCGGCACGCAGAGCAGGCCGAGCGGCACCGGATCCGCCGCCCCCGCGCGCGCGCCCTTCCGCAGGCCCCAGAGCGCGATCGCCACCAGCGTCACCAGGAAGCCGATTTTCATGGCGAAGCCGGCGGAGACCATGGCCTCCATCAGGTCCGCGCGCAGGCCCAAGGCGACGATCACGGCGGCGGTTGCGGCGGCGAACGACATGAGAAGCGCCGCCAGCGCCTGGCGATCCTGCCGATGCGGATCGACCGGCTCGACGCGCGTGGCGAGAAAGTCGATCAGGTCGTCGGTATTCATGGGCGTGCCTCCGAAAGGATGGCGGCGAGCTTTTTCATGCCGCGATGAATGCTGACCTTGATGGCGGCATCGGACATGCCCGTGCGGGCTGCCGCCTCGGCGATGCTGAGGCCCTCGAGCTTCACGTATTCGATGGGCAGGCGGAAGTTGTTCGGCAAGCTCGCCAGCGCCTTTCGCAGCTCGCGCGCCGTATCAATGCCCTCATATCCATCCTGTGCCGCCACATGCTCCGCATCCTCGATGGGCAGATGTGAGAATGATCGGTGCCGGGCGCGCAGGAAATCAATCAATTTGTAGCGCGCGATCCCATAGATCCATGCCAGCACGGGGGATCCGGGCAGATAGGCTTGCCGGCGCGTATGGATCACCAAGAGTGTGTCCTGGAGCAGATCCTCGGCTGCATCCAACCCATGGCCATAGCGCGAAAGCTGGCGGCGAAAATAGGCGCGCAGATGCGTCGAGGCCTGGCGCAGCAGGTCGTGATGCGCCTGTGCGTCGCCGGCCTGGCTGGCAATCATCAAGTGATCAAGATCCACATCGGCGCTCTGCATGCTGTCCTCATTTACGAGGACTTCGCAGCGGCACCGCGCTTCGTTACCGACATGACCATCACGAACCCGCGAGACGACTGCGGGTTTAGCGCCCATGCCTCGCCAAAAAGGCCCGCGAGCGCACGTGATCCGTGAAATTTCCGCAAAAGGTTACAGGCAAACATCTCACATGAGATTGAATTTGATTTTATCTGTACCTGTAACTGAAAGAGCACGGGCAACGGAATAGGGAGTGTAACCCACGAACACTAACCCACTAACACTTGGAGACACTTCGATGAACAAGTTCTCTTTCCCCCTGCTCGCGCTCGGTGCCGCCATCCTGTTCGCTGGCGCCGCGCGCGCCGACGAATATGAAGCCGCCATGATCAAGGAGAATTACTCGGTCGCCGCGCAGTCCGCCGCGAGCGTCGGCGAGATGCGCGGTGCCGACACCGCCCTCGGCTATGGCGTGACCGCCGCACCGCATGGCGCGACCCATATCTTCGCCGAGCCCGAGACCCACGCGCTGTCTCAGAAGGACGCGCTGTTCCTCTCGCAGGGCGACCGCGGCATCGGCAACAACTGACCCGACGAAATCGCGCCCCGGCGGGGGGGGGCGTCCCCCGCCCGAAATGCCGAAACCCACGCCCGCGACGCCGATCGCGGGCGCATTCATTTCTGCCGACATTGCGGGGCGGAACATGCCTTGCGCACGAATCGCACACGGCGAATGCAACCGCGCGAGCCACACAGGTTGCAAAACAGAAGCACACACTTAAAAGTGGTTGCTGTTGCCATGAAATGCTGCCTAGAGTTGCAAACACCGCAACGAGAACATTTCGCCGGAGGCGCCAATGAGCGATTTTTATCTGGGTGAAATCCGCATTTTTCCCTACGACCGAATCCCCTACGGATGGGCGAAATGCGAAGGCCAGCTGATGCAGGTGCAGCAAAATCAGGCGCTGTTCACACTGCTGGGCAACCGGTTCGGAGGCGACGGCCGCGCCAACTTCGCCCTGCCGGACCTGCGCGGACGGGTGCCCGTGTATTTCAATACCCAGCCCCTGGCTGACCGCATCACCGTTGCGCTCAACACGCCCATGGGGGTGGAAACCGTCACGCTCACGCAGGCCGAGCTGCCGGCGCATACCCATCTCTATTGCGTCTCAACCCAGCAGGGCACGGTGAACGCGCCGAACAACGCGGTGTTCGCCCAGGTCACCCAGGTCGACGCGAGCAAGCCGCAGGCCAATTATTACGGCGCCGCGACACAGCTGACTGCCGTGAAGGCCGACGCCATTCGCAATGAGGGCGGCAACGGCGCCCACCTGAACATCCAGCCCTCGCTCGCGTTCAATCTCTGCATCGCGACCCAGGGCCTTTATCCCCCGCGCCCCTGATCCGCCGTGACGTGCTCTTCAAGGAAAGGATAGAAGCATGGCTGAATATTATATCGGCGAGATCCGCATGTTCGCCGGCCTGAAGCC
>NCHM01000136.1 GCA_002257205.1 Rhizobiales bacterium 24-66-13
GCCAGGCCTGCAAAGGACATTCAGACAGACCAGCACAATGCCATATCTACGAAGCAAAACAAAAAGCCGCCCCAAAAGGGCGGCTTTTTGCGTTCGGGATCCACGTCGCAAAACGCTAAACTGTCGCAAGGAAGGGCCCTGGAAAACGCGCCGCAGTGACGCTATATTTTAGAGAAATTCTAAAGTGAGCATCCGCCATGTTTCCCGGCCTCCCCAGCCGCCGCAATTTCTCCGACCTTTCTGAACGCGAAATTCTCGCCCTCGCAATCTCGCAGGAAGAAGACGACGCACGCATCTATTCCGATTATGCGGAATTGATCCGGCAGGAATACCCCGCCTCCGCGCATGTTTTCGAAGGCATGGCGCAAGAAGAGACCAATCACCGGCGTCGGCTGATCGGAGAATTCGAGCGCCGCTTCGGCACCCATATTCCGCTGATCCGGCGCGAGCACGTGGCCGGGTTTTACGCCCGGCGGCCGGTCTGGCTGATCAAGAATTTAGGCATCGAACGCATCCGCGCCGAGATCGGCAAGATGGAGGAAGATTCCGCACGCTTCTATCTGGAAGCCGCCAAGCGCGCGAGCGATACCGGAACACGCCGCCTGCTGGGTGATCTTGCGACCCAGGAACAGAACCATCAGGCCGTCGCCGAGGAGTTGGAGGCCGCCAACCGGCCCGACGATGTCAGGGCCGAGGAGGAAGGCAGGGCCCGGCGCCAATTCGTGCTCACCTGGGTGCAGCCGGGCCTGGCCGGATTGATGGATGGTTCGGTCTCGACCCTCGCCCCGATCTTCGCCACCGCCTTCGCGACCCAGAATTCGCAGACCACATTGCTGGTGGGCCTCGCGGCCGCGGTCGGTGCGGGCATTTCCATGGGCTTCACCGAAGCCGCGCATGACGACGGGGTGATTTCGGGACGCGGCTCTCCCATCAAGCGGGGCATCGCCTCCGGCGTGATGACGGCGGTCGGCGGCCTCGGCCACGCCTTGCCTTATCTGATCCCGGAATTCTGGACCGCGACGACCCTCGCGGTTGTCGTCGTGTTCGTCGAATTGTGGGCCATCGCCTGGATTCAAAACAGATATATGGAGACGCCCTTCGTACGGGCCGTGTTTCAGGTGGTGCTCGGCGGCGCCCTGGTGCTCGCCGCCGGCATTCTCATCGGCAGCGGCTGAGGGAATCCTCTCGGCCGCGCCTGCTTCGAGGGGTAGTCACTGTACCCGCTCGACGGCAATCGCGGTCGCCTCGCCGCCACCGATGCACAAAGCGGCGACCCCTTTCTTCATGGCGCGCCGCTCCAGCGCATGCAGCAGGGTCACGATCAGCCGCGCACCGGTGGCCCCGATGGGATGGCCGAGGGCGCAGGCGCCGCCGTTCACATTGAGCTTCTCGCGCGGGATCGAAAGATCGCGCTGCGCCGCCATGGCGACGGCGGCGAAGGCCTCGTTGATCTCGAACAGGTCCACATCCTCAACGCCCCAGCCGGTCTTGGCGAGCAATTTGCGGATTGCGGGAATTGGCGCGGTGGTGAACCAGGCCGGATCCTGTGAATGGGTGGCGTGCGCCTTGATCTCGGCGAGGATCGGCAGCCCCTCGCGCTCGGCGATCGAGCGGCGGGTGAGGATCAGGGCCGCCGCGCCGTCCGCATTGGCCGATGAGCTTGCGGCCGTGATGGTGCCGTCCGGCCGAAACGCGGGCTTCAAGGCGGGGATCTTTTCAGGCGAGACCTTAAGCGGGTTCTCGTCGTCCGAAACCAGCAACTCGCCGCCCTTGGCCTTCAGCGCGTAGGGCGCGATCTCGGCCTTGAAATCGCCGTCCGCGATGGCGCGGCGGGCGCGGGTCAGGGTTTCCACCGCATAGGCGTCCTGGTCGGCGCGGGTGAATTGATAGGCCTGCGCCGTCGCCTCGCCGAAATCGCCCATGGGCCGCCCGCCCTCATAGGCGTCTTCCAGCCCGTCGAGCAGCATATGGTCGAGCACCTGGGCATGGCCGGCACGATAGCCGGCGCGCGCCTTGGGCAGCAGATAGGGCGCGTTCGACATGGATTCCATGCCGCCCGAAAGCACGATCTCCGCCGAGCCGGCCGCGATCAGGTCATGCGCCAGCATGGTGGCCTTCATGCCGGAGCCGCACACCTTGTTGATGGTGGTGGCACCGGTGGCGTCGGGCAGGCCGCCGCCGCGCGCGGCCTGCCGGGCCGGCGCCTGCCCTTGGCCGGCGGGCAGGACGCAGCCCATCAGCACCTCGTCGATGCGCTCGGCCGGAAGGCCGGAGCGCTCCAGAGCGGCGCGGATGACGTGCGCGCCGAGCTGCGGCGCCTCGACGGGTGCGAGCGCGCCGAGAAAGCGGCCGAGTGGCGTGCGCACAGCGGAAACGATGACGATGGGATCAGAAAGCGCGGGCATGATGCAGCCTCCGTTGCGAGCCGAGGTTCTATTCGGCGGGAACCGGGGCGGGGATGATGTCCGCGCCGCGGCGTTTGAGCGTGACCAGCAGCGCCGCGGCGATCAGGCACAGCGCGCCTGCGACGAAAAAGGCCGGCAGATAGCTTGCGAGCACGGTGCGCGAGACGCCGGCGCCGAATGCCGCCGCCGCGGCACCGATCTGATGGCCGGCGAAGATCCAGCCGAACACAAGGTTCGCCTTTTCCCTTCCGAAACGCTCGGCGGTCAGCTTCACCGTCGGCGGCACGGTGGCTACCCAGTCGAGCCCATAGAACACCGCGAAGAGGGAGAGGCCGTAAAAGGTGAAATCGGAAAACGGCAGATACAGCAGGGAGAGGCCCCGCAGGCCGTAATACCAGGCCAGCAGCCAGCGGTTGTCATAGCGATCGGAAAGCCAGCCCGAGCCCACCGTGCCGATGAAGTCGAACACGCCGATCAACGCCAGCATGCCGGCCGCTCTCACCTCGGGCACCCCGAAATCCGCGCACAAAGGAATGAGATGGGTCTGGATCAGGCCGTTGGTACTGGCGCCGCAGATGAAGAACGTCGCGAACAACACCCAGAACATGCGGGTTTTCGCGGCAAAGCGCAGCGCCTCCAGCGCCGCAGCGGCCACCGATTGGGACGGCCCGGCCGGTGCGGGGGAAGGCTTCGTGTCGCCATAGGCGCGGAGGCCGAGGTCGGACGGCCGGTCGCGCATCAAAGCGAGCACCGCAAGCCCGGCGACGACCAGCATGATGCACAGGAGTGCCAGCGCGATCCGCCAGCCGTAATGCTCCGAGAGCATGGCAAGCGCAGGCATGAACACCAATTGTCCCGTGGCGGAACTCGCCGTCAGCAGGCCGATCACCAGCCCGCGCCGGTGGGAGAACCAGCGGGTGGCCACCGTCGCGCCCAGCACCAAAGCGGTCATACCGGTGCCGAAGCCGACCACGACGCCCCACAGCAAAATCAATTGCCATACCTGCGTCATCGCGAGTGAAAGCAGCAGCCCGCCCCCGACGAGGCCGAGCGAGCACAGCACGATACGGCGCAGGCCGAAGCGGTTGAGCAGCGCCGCCGCGAATGGACCCATGAGGCCGAACAGAAGCAGCCGCACCGCCATGGCGGCGGAAATCTCGGAGGTGGACCAGCCGAACTCGCGTTGCAGCGGCAGCAGCAGCACGCCCGGTGCTCCCACCGCGCCGGCCGCGCTTAGCATGGTGAGGAAGGTGACGCCGGCGATCACCCAGCCATAATGAATGTTGCGGGACGCGAGATAGGCGGCGAGGCAGTTTGACAGCATCAGAACGGCTCCGCGACGTCGATGGCGCGTCGCAAGGATCAATGATGACGTGCATCATGTTTGAAGATAGAGTATGTCCATCATGATTAAAGTCAAGCCGACCGTTCCTCGCGCCGTGCATCCCCGCCGGCCGAGGTATGTGAGGGAGGGGAGGGTGTCCCTGTGAAGGTTTCCAAGGAAAAGGCCGCCGCGCATCGGGCCGCGATCATCGCCGCGGCCGCGCGGCTATTCCGCGAGCGCGGGTTCGATGGCGTCGGCGTGGCGGAGATCACCCGCGCCGCCGGCCTTACCCACGGCGGCTTCTATGGCCATTTCGCTTCGAAGGATGCGCTCGCCGTCGAGGCGTTCGATGCCGCCTTCGCGCGCAGCGTGAAGCGCATCGCCGCGCGCGCCGCTCCCGGGGGCGGGGGCTTGCCGCGCTATCTGGACTCCTATCTCTCGGCGGCGCATCGCGACGACCCGCAGGAGGGCTGCCCCATGGCCGCCGTGGCGACCGAGGTGGACCACCAGGACGCCACGGTGCAGCAGGGCTTCGCCTCGGGCATCGCGGCCTATATCGCCGCGTTCGAGAGCCTGTTGCCGGAGGACGGCGAGGGGAACGGCACGAACCGAAGGGCGCGGGCCATGCTCATGGTTTCCGCCCTGGTGGGCGGCATGGCGCTCGCCCGCGCGGTCGCCAAGAGCGATGCGGCCCTATCCGAGGAGATACTGGTGGGCGTTCACGCGCAATTGCTCGCGCTCGCGCAGCCCGCGGCCTGCGCCTGAACGCCGCCGCGGGGGGTGGAAAGCGCGCGCCCTCAGGCCGCCGCCAGTTCCTCATCCTCGTCGGTGGTGCCGGCATCCACATTCTCGCCTTCCCATTTGGCGACCACGGTGGTGGCGATGCCATTGCCGAGCACGTTGGTCGCCGAGCGCCCCATGTCGAGGAACTGATCGACGCCGAGCACCAGCAGCAGCCCTGCCGCCGGCAGGTGGAACATTTCCAGCGTCGCGGCCACCACCACCAGCGAGCCGCGCGGCACGGCGGCCATGCCCTTGGAGGTGATCATCAGCGTCAGCAGCATGACGATCTGCTGGGTGATGGAAATCTCGATGCCATAGGCCTGGGCGATGAACATCACCGCGAAGGTCGAATACATCATCGAGCCGTCGAGATTGAACGAATAGCCGAGCGGCAGCACGAAGCTGATGATCTTCTCGCTCACCGGTACCTTTTCCAGCTGGCGCATCATGCTGGGATAGGCGGCCTCGCTCGACGCGGTGGTGAAGGCGACCACGAACGGCGCGCGCACCAGGCTCACCACCCGCAGCGCGGTCTTGCCGAGGATCGCATAGCCCACCGCCACCATCACCAGCCACAGGATGAACAGGCTGAAATAGAACGAGGCCATGTAGCGGCCATAGCTCAGCAGAATGCCCGGCCCATGCTCGGTGACGGTCGCCGCCATGGCCGCAAACACCGCGATGGGGGCGAGCGCCATCACATAGCCGGTGATCTTCAGCACCACGTGGGAGGCTTCCTCGATCAGCCCCACGAGCACCTTCGCCTTGTGCCCGGCGGATGCGGCGGCGAGGCCGAACAGGATCGCGAACACGACGATCTGCAACACCTCGTTATTGGCGAGCGCGCCGACGGCGCTGTCCGGCACCGCGTGCTTGATGAAGTCGTGCAGCGAGAAGTTCGCCTCCTGCACACCGGTGGCGGAATTCGCCGCCGGCAACGGGATATTCAGCGCATGGCCGGGCTGGAGCAGGTTCACCATGATGAGGCCGATGAACAGCGACACCAGCGAGGCAGTGATGAACCAGATCATCGCCTTGCCGCCCACCCGGCCGATGGTCTTCATGTCGCCCATGTGCGCGACGCCGGCCACCAGCGAGGTGAACACCAGCGGGCCGATGATCATCTTGATCAGCCGCAGGAAGATTTCGGTCAGCAGGGAGATGTGATCGGCGATCTGGCGCGCCGTGTCGGGATCGGGCCAGAGCCGATGATTGGTGTAGCCGACGACGATGCCCAGCACCATCGCGATGCCGATATAGACCGTGAGTTTGTGCTTCACGCCGTCCCCCAATCCCCGGCCGGCGTCCATGCGCCGGCTGCCCCCCACAGGCTTGGCGAAAGTCGCATTCCCCTTGAATCGTGTCGAGCCGTTTGCGCGGCGAACAGGCCCGTGCGCGACACGGACCGCGCCAGGGTGGCCAAAATGGCACGCAAGCAATTCCAGAGCTTTAGCTTCATCAAACGTTAAGCGCGATCGCCCCCGGCGGATGGACGCGCACCGCCCGCCCCGGTACAATGCACGGGAAAAAGGGAGGCTGACGGGCGGTACATTTTGCGGAATGCTCCACGGCGGCCAATGTCGCGAAACATTGCCCCTTGCGCGGCAGCGCTCCGCGGGTCCTGCCTTTCCGGCCTTCTGCTGCTGGGATGCTTTTTCACGCCCGCCGCCCTGGCGCAGGCGACGCCCGCCCAACCCGCGCAGTCTCCCCAATCTGCGCAGTCTCCCCAACCCGCGCAGTCCGCCCAACCCGCCCAGGATGATAACGCCGCCACCTTCTTCGACCGCGCCATGGCTTGGTTCGATCCCGACCGCGCCAAGGACGAGGCGCCGGCGGCGGATGCGGTGCCTTATACCGTCACCTTCGACGTCACGGGCGATGCCGCTCTGCAATCCAACGTATCGGGCGCCTCCAATCTCGAATCCCTGAAGCGCAACGCGCCCTCCGGCGCCGCCGGCCTGGTGCGGCGGGCGTTGGCGGATCGCGACCGCATCATCGCGGCGCTCTATGCCGAGGGCTATTATGCCGGCACGGTGACCATCCTCGTGGCCGGCCGGCCGCCCGATGCGCTGGACGTGTTTCCCGCCGTGGATGCGGCGCGCGCGGCGGGTCCGGTGCCGGTGGTGGTGCGCGTGGCGACGGGCCCACGCTTCACCTTCGGCACCATTTTGGTGCTGGATGCCGCGACCAAGCGTCCCCTTGCCGAGGCGCCGCCGCCGCGCCGCCTGCGGCTGATCGCCGGGGAACCCGCGCGCTCCACCGCCGTGCTCGGCGCCGAGGGCACCATCGTCGCCGCCCTGCGCGACAGCGCCCATCCGTTCGCCAAGGTGGTGGGCAAGGATGTGGTGGCCGACCATGCCGGGCACAAGCTGAACGTGACCTTCCTAGTCGCCCCTGGCCCCGTGGCGACCTTCGGGCCCTTCACCGTGGCCGGCACCAAGACGCTGAAGCCGCAATTCGTGTCGGAGCGCATCGAGATCCGCCCCGGCGAGCCGTTTTCGCCCGCGCGCCTCGCGGCCCTGCGCAAGCGGCTGTTGACCTTCGAGATCATCGGCGGCGTGCGCTTCAAGGAGGCGGACCGGCTGAACGCGCAGGGCCAATTGCCCATCGAGGTAGAGATCAGCGAGCGCGACCCGCGCTATGTCGGCTTCAGCGCCAAATATTCCAATACCGATGGCTCGGCGGCCAATGTCTTCTGGGGCCACCGCAATCTGTTCGGCGGCGGCGAGACGCTGCGGCTCGACGGGCAGGTGTCCTGGTTCGGCAAGGAGCCGGACTCGGTGCCGAACGCCGACCCGTTCGGCTATCGCTTCGCCGCGACCTTCATGAAGCCCGGCATCATCACGCCGAACGACGATCTCGTGGCCCAGGCGGCGATCCTTCGGGAAGTGACCAATGCCTATGTGCGGCAGGGCGAGACCTTCGTCGGCGGCATCCGCCATCGCTTCGACGATACGCTGAACATGCAGCTGGGCGTGGACCTGGAGCAATCGCAGGTGGAGAACGCCATCGGCCTGCGTGACTACACCATCGTCGGCGTCCCCGTCGAAGCCAATTACGACACCACGGATTCGCTGTTGGACGCCTCGCGCGGCATCCGCGCCAGCGCCACCGTCGAGCCGTTCGCCCTGTTCGGCCAGTCCGGCGCCGGCCCCGTGCTGATGAAGGGCTCGATCGCCGCCTACCACGCCTTCGACGAGGACAAGCGCTATATTCTCGCCGGCCGGGTGCAGGCCGGCTCCATCGTCGGCGCGGATTTCTATGATGCCCCGCCGCAGCGCCTGTTCTATGTGGGCGGCGGCGGCACGCTGCGCGGCTATGACTACCAGTCGGCGAGCCCGCGCGATGCTTTCGGCGACATCATCGGCGGCCTCAGCTTCTTCGCCGCCTCGGTGGAGGCGCGCATCCGCGTCACCGACACCATCGGCATCGTGCCGTTCCTCGACATGGGCGCGGCCTTCGCCTCGCAGACGCCGGACCTTGCGGAACTGCAATATGGCTATGGCATCGGCCTTCGCTATTATACCGCCATCGGCCCGATCCGACTGGATCTGGCCTTCCCCGTGAATCCGCAGGTGGCCGGCACCCATTACGGCCTCTACGTCAGCCTGGGGCAATCCTTCTGATGGCGATTTTCTCCCGCATCCTCAAAGGCATTGCCCTGGTCGTCTCGGTCGCGCTGGTGGCGCTGGTGGCGTTCGCCCTGCTGGCCTTCGGCATCGTGCAGACCCCGCCCGGCAAGGCCTTCCTCGCCCGCTTCGCCTCCGAGCTCGCCTCCACCAACGGGCTGCGGGTGACGATCACCGGCCTGACCGGCTTCGTGCCCGGCGACATCGCGCTCGCGCGGGTGGAACTGGCCGATCCGAAAGGCAATTTCCTGGAGCTGGAGGACCTGCGGCTGCGCTGGTCGCCGCTCGCGCTGCTGTCGGGAACGGTGGATGTCTCCCTGGTGCAGGCGGCGCGGGTGAACGTGCTGCGCGCGCCCGATCTGCCCCCGTCCACCACGCCGGCTTCGCCCTCGGACACGGGTGGCGGCATGGCCTTGCGCGTGATCGTGGACCGCCTCGCGCTCGACCGCATCGACCTCGCCGAGCCGGTCCTGGGCCGCAAGGCGCAATTGCAGTTCGAAGGCGGCCTGCGCCTGATGGAGCCCGCCAAGGGCATTTCGCTCAAGTTCGACCTGGAGCGGCGCGACGAGCCGGGCTCGGTCGGCGGCTCCATTCGCTATGTGCCGGAGGCGCGCACGCTCGACCTCGACCTCACCGCCCGCGAGCCGGCCGGCGGCCTCGTCGCCCGCATGGCGGCGCTGGAGGGGCTGCCGCCGCTGGACGCGCAGGTGAAAGGCTCCGGCCCGCTGGAGAAATGGAGCGGCACCCTCAACGCCACCGCCGGTTCGGTACTGCGCCTGGAGGGCACGGCAGATGTGGTGGCGCAGGGCACCTCCCATCTCGCCACGCTC
>NCHM01000137.1 GCA_002257205.1 Rhizobiales bacterium 24-66-13
TCCCAAGGGTCCGCGCCATTGACGAGAGCGTGCCGCACGATGCTTTCGCCGGGCTTGTGGCTTTTGGGCGAGCTGCGAGGACAGCCTGGCGCAATGAACCGCTGGTTGAGTGGCTCCATCCTTCGGCATGGGCCGGAACAACAGGCAAAGGCGCTGGCGCGGCGCGGCTCGGAATGTCCTTGCCGGGTGTGCAACGCGGCGGCTTCAGGCTCGGGTGGGTGGAGAGATCATGAAGGCACAGGTCAAGCCGCGCATTAATCTGGAAGGCCGCACGGCGCTGGAAACGGTGATTCCGCTCGCCACCCCGTTCGTGGTGTTCGTGGATCCCGCCAGCGCGTGCAATTTCCAGTGCACCTTCTGCCCCACCGGCCATCGCGACCTGATCCGCGAGACCGGCCGCTACCAGGGCGCCATGAAGTTCGAGGTGTTCACCAAGATCATCGACGATCTCGGCGCCTTCGACGACAAGATCAAGGTGCTGCGCATGTACAAGGACGGCGAGCCGTTCCTGAACAGGCGCCTTGCCGACATGATCGCCTATGCCAAGGCGAGCGGGCATGTGGACTATATCGACACCACCACCAACGGCACCTTCCTGAGCCCCGAGCGGCTCGCGCCGGTGATCGCTGCGGGGCTCGACAAGATCAACATTTCGGTCGACGGCATGACGGCCGAGCAATATCGGCGCTTCACCGGCTTCGATTTCGATTTCGAGGCCTTCGTCGCCAATGTGAAATGGCTCTATGCCAACAAGGGCCGGTGCGAAGTCGTCATCAAAATCCCCGGCGAACTGATCACCGAGGCGCAGCGGGATGAATTCTACGAGACCTTCGGCGATCATTGCGACCGCATCTTCATCGAGAATTTCGCCCCCTGCTGGCCGGACTTCGACGTGGAAGCCCGCAGCGGGGTGAAGATCACCGGCGGCATCTACCAGCAGCCGGTCGGCGAGACCGATACCTGCCCCTATATCTTCTACGGCTATTCCGTGAATGCGGACGGGCAAGTCAGCTCCTGCTTCCTCGATTGGGGCCGCAAGCTGATCATCGGCGACGTGCGCCAATCCTCCATGAAGGAGATCTGGACCTCGGAGACGATGAATGCGCTGCGGCTCCAGCATCTGGAGGGCAAGCGCCGCGAGAATGGCGTGTGCCACGGCTGCGGCCAACTCAGCCATTGCCTGCCGGACACGATCGATGCCCATCGCCCGCAGATCCTTGAGACCTTCAAGGCGAAGATGAAACTGAATCCGGCCGTCGCCGCGCCCGGTGGACGTCCCGTGCGCCTGCCGGCGGCGGCGGAATGAACGTCCTCCACATCGCCCCCCACCTGGGCGGCGGCGTGGGGAAGGCGCATGCCGCGCTGGCCGAAACGGCCTTGGGCCTTGCGGATCCCGGCGCCGTCCGGCACCGGTTCGTCCTGCTCGAACCCCCGCGCGACACGCACTTCGTGGACCGCGTGCGCGCCGCCGGCTGTCCCGTCGCGATCGCGCCGGAGCCGCGCGAACTGGCCCGCCTGGTGACGGATGCGGATATTGTTCAGGTGGAATGGTGGAACCATCCCCGCCTCTATGCCCTGCTGGCGGCGAACGCTCTGCCGGCCATGCGCCTGGCGCTGTGGGTGCATATTTCCGGGCTGGCCCCGCCCCTGATCCCGGCCCGGCTCGCGGCGCTCGCGGACAAGGTGCTGTTCACCTCGCCCTGTTCGCTGAAAGCGGACAATCTCGCGGCGGCGGTCGCGGCGCGGCCGAAGGCGTTCGATGTGGTGAACAGCGGGTTCGGCTTCGATGCCCCGCCGCGCCCGCGCCATGCGGCGCCAAAGGTGCGGATCGGCTATCTCGGCACGCTGGACTTCATCAAGCTGCATCCCGGCTTCTTCGACATGGTCGATGCGGTGACCGGCGACATCCAGGTTTCGCTCTGGGGCACGCTCGATCCCGCCGGCGAGGTCGCGGCGCGGGCGGCGGCGATGCGCCATCCCGAGCGTGTGCGGTTCGAGGGCTATGCCTCCGACCCGCGCGCGGTGCTCGGCGCGCTCGACCTGTTCCTGTATCCGCTCAATCCGCAGCATTACGGCACCGGCGAGAACGCGCTTGTGGAGGCCATGTCGGTCGGCGCGGTGCCGCTGGTGTGGGACAATCCGGCGGAGACCGCCATCGTGTCGCACGAGCGCAACGGCTTCGTCGCGAAGACCATCGAGGCCGGCGTGGCGCTGATCGAGCGCGCCGTCTGTAACCCCCAGCGGCTGCTGCGCATGGGCGCGGTGGGCGCGCGGGACATGGCGCGCACGCACGCTCCCGCCGCGTCCCTGAACCTGTTCGCGCGCCATTATGCCGAGCTGATGGGGGAGCCTCGCCGCCATCGGGATTTCGCCGGCCCCCTCGGCACCGACGGGCGGGCCTGGTTCCTTTCCACCCTGCGCCCGCACACGGACGGGCCGGAGGGCGCGGATACGGGCGCGTCGCGCTTCTTCTGCGCCCGTGCCGCCAAGGGCAGCCTCGGGCATTTCCGGGGGTGCCTGCCCGAGGATCCGAGCCTGAACGCCCTCGGCGTGGCGTGAGGCCGGCGGTCCTGCTCAGCCGAGCAGGATGCCGCCCTGCAATTCGCGCTCGCTCACGATCAGCCCCGGCAGATAGCCGTCGTCGAGAAAGCGCTGGCGCGCGTCTTCATTGCGAATGAACACAAGGCTGGAGCGCTTCGCCGCCGGATCGAGAGTGGGCACGGCCGGACTCACCAGGATGCGCCGCTCCAGTCCCATTTCCCGCAGCAGGCCGGCGACGGACTGGCCATCCTCGACCCCGTCGAGCTGGATCCGGTCCAGTCCCGCGATGCCGTTGGCGAGCCGCGCCAGGGTCTGGGCGAGGATCAGCAGCGGCAGCTTCTCGATCTGGTCGATCGTGCCAACCCCTTTGGGGTCGAGATAATGGATGCGGCAGATCAGTTCATAGGCCCGCAGGAAATCGCCGCGCCCCAGCCAGAGCCGCAGCGCCACCCGCATGCGGGTCTCGACGAAGATGTCGATCATGTCGCGGAAGGCGCGCTTGTTCTCCAGGGTCAGCGTGGTGCCGGCGCGGCGCAGCAGGGCATAGACGAAATATTCGAGCCCGCCGCGATAGCTGTCCCAATCGCTCATGGTCTGCTCGTGGCCTGCCTGGACGCGCTCCGCCACTGGGCTTGCGGTGACGGAGCGATAATAATGCTTGCGCCGGAACGCCACCGGCCCGTGCTGCACCACATGGGCAAGATAACTGAACGCCCAATAGCAGAAGCGCGCATCGCTGGAGATATCGCGCACCGCATCCGCCCGATAGATCACCGTTTCCGGGAAGATATGGGTGTTGATGATGTGCCCCAGCAGATCCAGTTCCTGGCCGGGATGGATGACGAAATCCTCCGGCAGGTCGAAGAACGTCGGTCCCGGCTGCTTGGTGACGTCGTCATAGAGTTCCCACGGCGTATAGCAGGCGCGGATCTCGGGATTGGCGCGCAGATAATCGATGGTTTCCGCCAGCGCCGGGGCATCGATCAGGTCGTCGTCGGCGAGATACATGACATAGCGCCCGCGCGCGCGGCGGAACGCGGTCATCAGGTTCGGCATGCCGCCCTTGTTTTCTTCCTGCCGGAAGTAGGACAGCGCAAGCCCGCCCTGCTGGTGCCGGGCGACGACCTCCGCCGTGTCGTCGGTGGAGGCATTGTCCGAGACCACGACCTCGAAGGGGAAGGCGAAGGCGCAGTCGCGGGCGAGGCTGGTCAGCAGATAATCCAGGAACGGCGCGCGGTTATAGGTCGGAATGCACAGGCTGAGGATGGGCTGGTCGCGGGCGTCGGCGGGTGCTTCCGCAGGCAGCGTCGCGGGCGCGGCGAGGCTCAGGTGTCCGGGAAAATTCATAAGCTTAGCTCCCGCGCCGAGGCGTCCTTGGAGGAGATGATGCGGGGGACGGCGGGCCAGGCGATGTCAAAGGCCGGATCGTCCCAGCGGAACGTGCGCGCAAGGCCGGCATCGTAGGTCTGCGACATCTGATAAAAGACCTCGCAGCCCGGCTCCAGGGTCAGGAAACCGTGCGCGACCCCTTCGGGAATATAGATCGCGTTGCGGCGCGCGGAATCGAGCTCAAGCCCGGTCCAGGCAAGGTAAGTGGGAGAGGCCGGGCGCAGATCCACGGCAACATCGAACACCCGTCCGCGCGTGGCCCGCACCAGCTTCGCTTCCCCCTTGGGCTCCATTTGCAGATGCATCCCCCGCAAGGTGCCGCAATGGGGGTTCCAAGATGTGCTCGCCTGGGGAAAAGAAGTCGCGAGCCCATGGGCGGCGAAGGAATCAATGCAGAAGGTACGCGCGAACAGGCCGCGCGCATCGGTGTGCGGGTTCACATGCACATGCATTACGCCGGCAATGCCGGTGGGCGTGATCCTCATGGCAGGACCGCGAGATCCGGTACCGCCACCACGAAGCGTCCGCCCCAGTCGCGCACCAGGGCGTTGGTGGCCATCACCTCGTTCTTGATGTTCCAGGGCAGGATCAGCACGAAATCCGGCTTCGTCTGGGCCAGCTTTTCCGGCGCATGGATGGGCAGGTGGCTGCCCGGCAGCAGATGGCCTTGCTTGTGGGGATTGCGGTCCACCACATAGTCGATCTGGTCTGGTCCGACGCCGCAGAAATTCAGCAGCGTGTTGCCCTTGGCGGCGGCGCCATAGGCCACGACGTGCTTGCCTTCATTATGTGCCTGATGAAGGAAAGCGTGGAGCCCGGCCCGGATCGGCGCGATGCGCTCCTGGAAGCTGTCGTAGACCGCGTCCGCGTCGAAGCCGGCGGCGGCTTCGTCCGCGCGCACCTTGGCGACGCCGGTCGTCTCGGCATGGGCATGGGAGGCGGCCGGACAGGCCAGCACCCGCAGGCTCCCGCCATGGGTCGGCCATTCCTGAACGTCGAAGACTTTCAGCTTGTGCGCGGCGAAGATCTTCTCCACCGCCAGCAGCGAGAGATAATAGAAATGCTCGTGATAAATGGTGTCGAACTGCACGCTTTCGATGAGCCGCAAGAGATGGGGGAATTCGACGCTCACCACCCCGTCCGCCTTCACCAGGCGCGCGAGACCGGCGACGAAATCATTGATGTCCGGCACATGGGCCAGCACGTTGTTGGCGACCAGCAGGTCGGCGCGATGGCCGCGCGCGGCAAGGCCCACGGCCACGTCCGCGCCGAAGAAGCGGGTTTCCGTGGGTACGCCCGCCGCGCGCGCCGCCTGCGCCACGTTCGCGGCCGGCTCGATGCCGAGGGCGGGGATGCCGGCGGCGATGAAATGGCGCAGCAAATAGCCGTCATTGCTCGCCACCTCCACCACCTGCGACGCGCGGGTCAGGCCGAAGCGCGCGGTGGCGTATGTGGCAAACCGCTGGGCGTGGGCCACCCAAGAGTCGCTATAGGAGGAGAAATAGGCGTAGTCGCTGAAGATCTCCTTCGGCTCCACGAAGGCGTCCGCCTGGACCAGCCGGCAGGACGGGCACACACTGGCGCGCAGGGGATAGCGCGCCTCCTTCGCGCCGCGTCGGCTTTCCAGCACGTAGGAATTGGCCAGCGGCATTTCGCCGAGATCGACGAAGCGCTGGCGCAGCGGCGTGTCGCAGAAGCGGCAATGTCCGGGCTTCATGGGCGAAAATCCTCATGGCAGGCGATCTGCGCGGGGCAGGAAACGCGCAGGCCGGCGCGCAGGTCGGCGCGTATTTCGGTGAGCGCTGTCGGGGTGCGGGAAATGTTGGCGATCCGGGTGAGCGCGTCCCGCCCGCGCGGCGGCGTCCGGCGGCCGCTCCAGGCGCGGGTCACGGCCACACCTTCCAGGGCGCCTGGCCCGAGGCCCACATCTCGTCGAGATGGATGCGCTCGCGCAACGTGTCCATGGGGCGCCAGAAGCCGTCGTGGGAATAGGCGGCGAGCTGGCCACGGGCCACCAGGGCTTCCAGCGGCGTGTTCTCCCAGGTGGTGTCGTCGCCCTCGATCAGGTCCAGCACTTCGGGTTGCAGCACGAAGAAGCCTGCATTGACCCGCTGATTGCCGGCCGAAGGCTTTTCCACGAAGGCCGAGACGCGTTCTCCCTCCAGATTGACCATGCCGAACCGTCCGGGCGGGGCCACCGTGCACATGGTGGCAAGCAGGCCATGCCGGCGATGGAAGGCGATTTCGGCCGCGATATCCACGTTGCCGACGCCGTCGCCATAGGTCAGGCAGAAGGTTTCGCCGGGATCGAGATAGTCGCGCACCCGCTTCAGCCGGCCGCCGGTCATGGTATCGAGCCCGGTGTCGACGATGCTGACGCGCCAGTCGGGCTTGCTGCACTGGTGATAGTGAATTTTATGCTGTGCCAGGTCGACCGTGATGTCGGAATGGTGCAGCACCAGATTGGCGAAGTATTCCTTGATCTGATAGCCCTTGTAGCCCGCGCAGACGATGAAGTCCTTGCAGCCGAAATGGGCGTAGATGCTCATGATATGCCACAGGATCGGCTTCTCGCCGATCTCCACCAGGGGCTTGGGGCGTACGCTGGTTTCTTCCGCGAGCCGCGAGCCGCGGCCGCCGGCGAGGATGACGACCTTCATTCCGCCCTTCCTCGGCCCGTACCCGGTGCACGGGTGCGGCCTTCAGCCTTGGTCGGGGGTCTCCTGGAGATCACGTGCATATGGGCCTCCGCCAGCCGGTCAATCGGATGACGGATGGCAGATAAGGCCCGATGGCTTGTGCGAGGCTGGAGCAGCAGGGCTGGAACGGCGGGGCTTGGCGGCCTGCCGCTCCAGGTGTTCAGGCGCTCAGCGGATCACGCCCTTGGCGGTGAGCGCTTCCAGCTCCGGCGCGCCATAGCCGAGCCGCTCGGCCAGCAGGGTCGCGCTGGACGATCCGAGCCCCGGCGGCATGCGGCGCACCGGCACGCGCGCCCCGTCGAGCCGGTACGGCGGCGCGAGCACCTGGGCGCTGGTCTCGCCGACTTCCTCGGTGTGCGGGACATCCTGCGCCTGGACCACGAGGCCGGCCGCGCGCACCCGCTCGGAGGTCAGCGCCGTATGCAGGCCCAAGACCTCGCCGCAGGGAATGCCCGCTTCCTCCAGGCGCGTCAGCAGCTCCGGCCGGTGCCAGCGGGAGAGTTCCTCGTCCACCAGGGGAATCAGGATCGCCCGGTTGCGGGCGCGGTCGAGATTGGTGGCGAAGCGCGGATCCTCGAACAGGTCCATGCGCTGGATGACGTTTTCGCAGAAGCGCCGGTATTGGGCATTGTTGCCCACCGTCATCACGATCGGCCCGTCCAGGGTGGGGAACACCCCATAGGGCACGATGGAGGGATGGGCATTGCCCACCGGCGGCAGGTCCGCCTGCCGGGCCAGGGCTTCCAGGCCGTAATAGGAGGTCAGGGCGATGCCGCAATCATAGAGCGCGAGTTCCACCTCGCGGCCCTTGCCGGTGCGCTCGCGGGCGTAGAGGGCGGCGAGCACCGCCTGGGCGGCATATTGGCCGGTGAACAGGTCCACCGCCGCGACGCCGAACTTCAGCGGCGGCCGGCCGGGCTCGCCATTGAGCGCCATCAGCCCGGTCTCGCCCTGCACCACGAGATCATAGCCCGGACGGGCCGCCTCGGGCCCGCGGGAATCATAGCCGGCGATCGAGCAATAGATCAGGCGCGGATTCTCGGCGCGAAGCTGCGCGTAGCCGAGCCCGAGCTTCTCGGCGCCGCCGGTCTTGAAATTCTGCACCACCACGTCGCTGTCCCGCGCCAGCGCCTTGACGATGGCGAGCCCTTCCGGGGTTGCGAGATCGATGCCGATGGAGCGCTTGTTGCGGTTCACGCTGTCGAAATAGGAGGTATTGGACCCTGCGGTGCGCACGCCCCAGTCCCGCGTATCGTCGCCGCGACTGGGATGCTCCACCTTGATCACATCGGCGCCGAGATCGCCGAGCACCATGGCGCACCATGGCCCCGCGAGGATGCGCGACAGGTCGAGAACCTTGATGCCCTCAAGCGGCAACGCGCCGCGCTCCTCTGCGCTCATCTGCCAACTCCGTGCGTGACCCTGCGCCTGAGGCGCACCCCCCTTCCACCAGTTTCCGGGGGCTCAGTTCAAGCACGAAATGCGCGCGGCCCGCGCATTCAGTGTGGCGCGGGCGCGCGGCGGGTGAAGATGTCGGCGAGGCGAGCGCCATCCGCCGCGCGGGTGAGCACGCACCAGTGCAGCAGGTGGTCGCCTTGCGTCCGCTGCGCCTTGACCGCGATGCGCACCGCGTCCCCAATCTCCACGTTGGAATGGAACACCATATCCCGCGCCACCGTGAACAGGCCGGCGGGGGCCTCCATCGCCTCCCATTCGGCGCGGTCCACGAACGCCTGGAAGGACGCGAAATACAGAAAGTCGGCGCCGTTGAAATCCTGCGCCGGGCAGGGGCGGACGGTGAGCGCGATGCCGCTCTCCCCGCCCGCGTTCGCAAAGCCGAAATGCTGCGCGAACCCTCCGGCGCGGATGGCGGCGGCAAGCGCGGCGGTGCCAGCGAGGCCCGGCTTGGCCGCCGGTGCGGAAAAGCCCGAGAGACCGACCCGCGCCAAGGCCCGGTTTCGCCCCTTCTCCTTGCGCTTCACGAATACGGACGTCATTTCGACGCGGCCCATGGGGATGCCGTCGCGCAGCAATTCGTGCCGGCTGGCGAACTGGGTGCGGGAGATGCGCTCCAGGCGCGAGCGCAGCACGAGGCTGTCATGCTCGCGGAAGGCGCCCAGCGCCGCGTCCGTAACCTGCACCGCGATGAAGGCGGCGTAGACGGTGGCGCCGTCGGCATCGCGGAAATCCGGTACCTCGCGCCCGGCACCACGGGCGAGCAGCAGCCAGTGGCGATGCCCCAATTCCTTCAGCAGCCAGGTTTCCGAAAGCCCGCCATAGGCGAGATGCGGCATGCCGAGGCGGATCGGCTCGGCCAGCGGGTCGCTCGCGCGGAAG
>NCHM01000750.1 GCA_002257205.1 Rhizobiales bacterium 24-66-13
CACATCATCGTCACCGGCAAGGGCAACAAGACGCGCATGGTGCCGCTGATCGCGCCGGTGGTGGACGCGGTGCGCGCCTATGTGACAGCCTGCCACCACCCGCTGGAGCGCAACGACCCGCTGTTTGTCGGCACGCGCGGCGGCCCGCTCTCGCCCCGCATCGTGCAGCTCGCGGTGGAGCGCATGCGCGGCGCGCTCGGCCTGCCGGACAGCGCCACGCCCCATGCGCTGCGCCATTCCTTCGCCACCCATCTGCTGGCACGCGGCGGAGAATTACGCGCCATCCAGGAATTGCTGGGCCACGCCTCGCTCTCCACCACGCAAATCTATACCGCGCTGGACGAAAGCCATCTGATGGCGGCCTATCGCGCCGCCCATCCCCGCGCCTGAGGGATTCGGAACGCGTTAGGGCCGATCGACAGTCATGGCTTGGCGCGCCTGAAGCAGAGCACCGTCATGCACGGGCTTGTCCCGTGCATCCACGCGGCATCGCTGGTACCGGCTCTTCAAGGTCCGCGCGGTCGGCCCGGCATGGATGGCCGGGACATGCCCGGCCATGACGGCCGGTGACTCAGGAGCGCGAGGAAAAGGCCCGGCGCCGCAGGGCCCGCACTCGCAGCCAGATGCCGCCGCCGGGCGTCGCCGCGCGGATGCGCGCCATCATCTCCTGGATGCGCAGCTTCACCGGCGCGACTTCCGCCTCGGCCCAATTCTTCACCCGCACCAGCCAGTTGAACACCCGCGCGAACCAGCCGATGGAGAGCAGCTGCGCCCGGCACACATCGAACAGGAACGCCATGAGCGCGACGCCCACCAGCTTCTCCATCAGTACGGCGAAGCTGCCGAGGATCCAGCGC
This sequence comes from Rhizobiales bacterium 24-66-13, assembly GCA_002257205.1. GTDB lineage: Bacteria > Pseudomonadota > Alphaproteobacteria > Rhizobiales > Xanthobacteraceae > NCEH01. Next base: position 858 of record NCHM01000750.1, read on the forward strand.
TCATGCGCGAAAGCCCAGAGCGCGACGACGTAAAGCGGCTCCACCAGCAGCAGCGGCACCACGAACAGGACGAACGCGCCATAGGGTGGCAGGCGATGGGCCCAGCGCGAAAGGGCGGCCTTGAACGCCTCGAACGGCAGCAGATCCGCACACCAGCGCACCATGGGCGCCAGCTTGCGCCACAGCCACGCCTCCACGAGGAAGACCACGGCGAGC
>NCHM01000751.1 GCA_002257205.1 Rhizobiales bacterium 24-66-13
CAGGTGAACCTGGAATATCTCGCCCAGACCGTGTGGACCCGCAAGGAAGAGCTGAACGGCAAGACCGTCACGGTCGCCTATCCCGACACGCTGGTGGGCACCGACAGCCACACCACCATGGTGAACGGCCTCGGCGTGCTGGGCTGGGGCGTGGGCGGCATCGAGGCGGAAGCCGCCATGCTCGGCCAGCCCATCTCCATGCTGATCCCCGAAGTGATCGGCTTCAAGCTGGACGGCAAGCTCAAGGAAGGCATCACCGCCACCGACCTCGTGCTCACGGTTACCCAGATGCTCCGCAAGAAGGGCGTCGTGGGCAAGTTCGTGGAATTCTTCGGCCCCGGCCTGGAGCATCTCTCGCTGGCGGACCGCGCCACCATCGCCAACATGGCGCCGGAATATGGCGCCACCTGCGGCTTCTTCCCGGTGGACCGCGAGACCATCGACTATCTGGAAGAGACCGGCCGCAAGGAAAGCCGCGTGGAACTGGTGGAAGCCTATTCCAAGGCCCAGGGCATGTGGCGCAACAAGAACACGCTTGATCCCGTGTTCACCGACACGCTGGAACTCGACCTCAACACCGTGCTGCCGTCCATCGCCGGCCCCAAGCGCCCGCAGGACCGCGTGCTCCTGAGCGATGCCAAGACCGGCTTCATCTCCGCCCTCGAAGGCGAGTTCAAGAAGCCCGGCGAGGCCGCCAAGCGCGTGGATGTTGAAGGCGCCAATTTCACGGTCGGCCATGGCGACGTGGTGATCGCAGCCATCACCTCCTGCACCAACACCTCCAATCCGAGCGTGCTCATCGGCGCCGGCCTGCTGGCCCGCAACGCGGTGAAGAAGGGCCTGAAGTCCAAGCCGTGGGTGAAGACCTCGCTCGCGCCCGGCTCGCAGGTGGTGGCCGAATATCTCGACAAGAGCGGCCTTCAGGAGGATCTGGACAAGCTCGGCTTCAATCTGGTCGGCTTCGGCTGTACCACCTGCATCGGCAATTCCGGCCCGCTGCCGGAGGCGATCTCCGCCGCCATCAACAGCGCCGATCTGGTCGCCGCCGCCGTGCTCTCGGGCAATCGTAAC
>NCHM01000138.1:0-4186 GCA_002257205.1 Rhizobiales bacterium 24-66-13
CCAGAGCCAGGTCTGCATCCCCACCGGGAAGCCGTGGGTCATGAGCGTCGGCACGTCGGTGGTGCCGGCCTGCCAGTAGATCGCCATGATGGCGAGCATCAGCAGCACCGAACCCGCCAGCGTGTAGAGGAAGAACTTGAAGCTCGCGTAAATACGGCGCGGGCCACCCCAGATGCCGATGATGAGGAACATCGGGATCAGCGAAGCTTCGAAGTAGAAGTAGAATAGAACCAGATCGAGCGCGCAGAAGGTGCCGACCATCAGGGTCTCAAGCACCAGGAACGCGATCATATATTCCTTCACCCGCTTCTTCACGCTCTCCCAGCTTGCCAGGATGCAGAACGGCATGAGGAAGGTGGTGAGGATGACCAGCGGCAGGGAAATGCCGTCCACGCCCATGTGATAGGCGGCGATATCGCCCAACCACGGATGCTTCTCGACAAACTGGAAGCCCGCCGCCTTGGAGTCGAAGCCCGGCAGCAGCAGCAGGGACACAATGAAGGTGACGAGCGTCGTCCACAGCGCCACCCAGCGGGCGTTGCGGGCGGACACCAAGTCGTCACCCCGGACCACCAGGATGAACAATGCCCCCACCAAAGGCAGGAACGTGACGACGGAGAGGATGGGCCATGTGGTCATCGTCACACTCCGGCGAACATGAACCAGGTGATGAAGGCGGCGACGCCGATCAGCATCACGAAGGCATAGTGATAGAGATAGCCGCTTTGCAGACGCACGACCGAGGCAGTCACGTCCAGCACGCGGGCGGAAATCCCGTCCGGCCCCATGCCGTCGATGATGCGGCCGTCACCCTGCTTCCAGAGCACGCGGCCGATCCACAGGACGGGGCGGATGATGATGAAATTGTAGATCTCGTCGAAGTACCACTTATTCAGCAGGAACTGGTACAGCGCGTCCTGGCTGCGGGCGAGCGCCACCGGCACCGACGGATCGAGCACATAGAACCAATAGGCGACGAGGAAACCCAGCGCCATCATGACCGTGGGCGCATAGGCCGCCCAGCCGGGGATATCGTGCATCTCGTGCAGGATGTGATTTTCCGCGCCCATGAAGATGGACTGGCGGAAGAAGTCCTGCACGTGGTGGCCGACGAAGTCGCCGTAAAACACCATGCCGGCAAACACCGAGCCGACGGCGAGGACGCCGAGCGGAATGGTCATCGCCAGCGGCGATTCATGTGCGTTTTCGTAATGATGATGGTCGTGGGGATGACCGTGGAAGGTCATGAACACGAGGCGCCAGGAATAGAAGGAGGTGAGCGCGGCGGCGGCCACGGTCATCACCCAGCCGTAGAGCGCGAAGCTGTTATCGCTGGCCCAGGCGGCCTCGATGATCGCGTCCTTGGAATAATAGCCCGCGAAGAAGGGAAAGCCCGTGATCGCCAGCGTCCCGATCAGCATCATTGCATAGGTGAAGGGGATCTTCTTATAGAGCCCACCCATGTGGCGCATGTCCTGCTCGTGGTGCATCGCATTGATGACCGAGCCGGCGCAGAGGAACAGCAGCGCCTTGAAGCAGGCATGGGTGAAAAGGTGGAAGATGCCGATCGAATAGGCCCCCGCCCCCATGGCCACGAACATGTAGCCGAGCTGGGAACAGGTGGAATAGGCGATCACCTTCTTGATGTCGTTCTGCACCAGGGCCACCGTGGCCGCGAACATCGCGGTCGTGGCGCCCACCAGCATCACCACGCTCAGTGCGGTGTGCGAGAGCTCGAAGATTGGCGACATGCGCGCCACCATGAACACCCCGGCCGTCACCATGGTCGCGGCATGGATGAGGGCGGACACCGGGGTCGGGCCCTCCATCGCGTCCGGCAGCCAAGTGTGAAGCAGGAACTGGGCCGACTTACCCATTGCGCCGACAAACAGCAACAGGGCGATCACAGTCGGTGCATCCCAAGCATGGCCGAGGAAATTGATGCTCTTGCCGACCAGCGAAGGCGCCTGGGCGAAGACCGCGTCGAACGTGACGGAACCGGTCATCACGAACACGGCGAAGATGCCGAGCATGAAGCCGAAGTCGCCGACACGGTTCACCACGAAGGCCTTCATCGCCGCCGCGTTCGCCGAGGGCTTCTCATACCAGAAGCCGATCAGCAGGTAGGAGGCAAGGCCCACGCCCTCCCAGCCGAAGAACAGCTGGACCAGATTGTCCGCCGTCACCAGCATCAGCATGGCGAAGGTGAACAAGGAGAGATAGGCGAAGAAGCGCTGGCGGCTCGGATCCTCGTGCATGTAGCCGATGGAATAGAGGTGAACCAGCGAGGAGACCGTGGTCACGACGATCAGCATGATCGCCGTCATGGTGTCGATGCGGAACGCCCAGTCGATCTTGAGGTCGCCCACATGGATCCAGCGCATCACCTGCACATGCGCGTCGTGTCCGCCGAAGCCCACCTGGAAGAAGGCGACCCAGGCGAGCGCGCAGGAGATGAACAGAAACGCGGTGGTGATGATTTCCGCCGGGCGCGCGCCGATGACGCGGCCGAATAGCCCGGCAATCAGAAAGCCGATGAGGGGAAGAAAGACGATCGCCTGATACATGGCCTCAGCCCTTCATGGCATTGATGTCCTCGACGGCGATCGAACCGCGGTTGCGGTAGAACACCACGAGGATGGCGAGCCCGATGGCCGCCTCGGCGGCAGCGACGGTCAGCACCAGGAGCGCGAACACCTGGCCGACGATGCTGCCGTGGAAGGCGGAGAAGGCGACCAGATTGATATTCACGGCGAGCAGGATCAGCTCCACCGACATCAGGATGACGATCACGTTCTTCCGATTGAGGAAGATGCCGAGCGTGCCCAGCGTGAACAGGATCGCCGCGACCGTGAGATAGTGGGAAAGCGAAATGTCCATCTTTCCCTCCTAAATGCCCTGGCCTGGGCGCACCTTGACCACTTCCATCGCGGTCTCGGGCGTACGGGCAACCTGGGCGGAGACGTTCTGGCGCTTCACGTTCACCTTGTGGCGCAGCGTGAGCACGATGGCGCCGATCATGGCGACGAGCAGCACCATGCCCGAAGCCTCGAAGAAGTAGACGTAATCGGTGTAGAGCACGTGACCGAGCGCCTTGGTGTTGCTGATGGCCGCGCCGCCGACGGCGGCCGCCTTTGGCAATTGCGCAACCGCGGGCGCGGTCGCCCAGGTGCTCACCACCAGGATCAGCTCAACCAGGAACACCACGCCCACCAGCGCGCCCACCGGCAGATATTGCAGGAACCCTTGCCGCAGCTCGACGAAGTCCACGTCCAGCATCATCACGACGAAGAGGAACAGCACCGCCACCGCGCCGACATAGACCACCACCAGGATCAAGGCGAGGAACTCGACACCGATCAGGATGAATAGGCCCGCCGCATTGACGAAGCACAGGATGAGGAACAGGACCGAATGGACTGGGTTGCGGGAGGCAATCACCATGAAGGCCGACGCCACGAGGACGCCAGCGAAGAGATAGAAAAATACTGCCGCGACACTCATGCGCCGAGCTCCCCTCTCCGCGGCGCCACGGCGCCGATCCTATGCGGCCGCGCGTGGCGGCCGGCCCGTCGATAGCCCGTACCCATCACATTAGTCCACTGTCTCGGGTGCCCGCAGGACGCGCGCCCCCTCAGCCCCAACCCTCACCGCCCGCCGGAAGCGGGCGAACCCTGTCACCGATAAGGCGCGTCCTGCGCGATGGACTGCGCGATTTCGCGCTCCCACCGGTCGCCATTGGCGAGCAGGCGCTCCTTGTCGTAGTACAATTCCTCGCGGGTCTCGGTCGCGAACTCGAAGTTCGGCCCCTCGACAATGGCATCCACCGGGCAGGCCTCCTGGCAGAAGCCGCAATAGATGCACTTCACCATGTCGATGTCGTAACGCGTGGTGCGGCGGGTGCCGTCGTTGCGGCGCGGGCCAGCCTCGATGGTGATGGCCTGGGCGGGGCAGATGGCCTCGCACAATTTGCAGGCGATGCAGCGCTCTTCCCCGTTGGGATAGCGGCGCAACGCATGCTCGCCCCGGAAGCGCGGCGAGATGGGGTTCTTCTCGAACGGGTAGTTGATGGTCGCCTTGGGCGCAAAGAAATAGCGCATGGCGAGCACAAAACCCGAGAGAAACTCGGTGAGGAAAACGGCGCGGGCCGCTTGATCCAGTTTCATGGCATCGCTCCCGCCGCGCC
>NCHM01000138.1:4231-13153 GCA_002257205.1 Rhizobiales bacterium 24-66-13
GTGAAGTGAAGGACACTCGCCACCACCACTACGGCCACCAGCGAGATCGGCAGGAAGATCTTCCAGCCGAGCCGCATCAGCTGGTCGTAGCGATAGCGGGGCACCATCGCCTTCGCCATGGCGAACAGGAAGAACATGAAGCACAGCTTCAGCACGAACCAGATGATCCCCGGCACCCAGGTGAAGGGAGCGAACGGCAGCGGCGAGAGCCAGCCGCCGAGGAACAGGATCGTGCCGAGGGCGCACATGGTCATGATCGCCACGTATTCGCCCAGCATGAACAGCAGGTAGGGGGTCGAGGAATATTCCACCATAAAGCCGGCGACGAGCTCGGATTCCGCTTCCACCAAGTCGAACGGCGGACGGTTGGTTTCCGCGAGCGCCGAGACCAGAAAGATCACGAACATCGGCAGCAGCGGCAGGAAATACCAGTTCAGCAGCCCGAACCTGCCGTTCTGCGCCTCGACGATGGCCGAGAGGTTTTGCGAGCCGGCGCACATCAGCACCGTGATGATGACGAAGCCGATGGAAACCTCGTAGGAGACCATCTGCGCCGCCGAGCGCAGCGCCGCCAGGAACGGATATTTCGAGTTCGACGCCCAGCCGGCCATGATGATGCCGTACACGCCCAGCGAGGAAATCGCGAAAATGTAGAGGATGCCGATGTTGAGATCGGCGATCACCCAACCCGAGGCCAAGGGAATGGCGGCCCAGGCGGAGAGCGCGAGCACGCAGCTCACCAGCGGCGCCAGGATGAAGATGCCCTTGTTGGAGCCCGCAGGGATGATCGGCTCCTTGAGCACGAACTTCAGCAGGTCGGCGAAGGATTGCAGCAGGCCGAAGGGGCCGACCACGTTGGGGCCGCGGCGCATCTGCACCGCCGCCCAGATCTTGCGGTCCGCCAACAGGATGAAGGCGATAAAGATCAGCAGTGCCACCAGCAGCGCGAGGCTCGCGCCGAGGATGATCAGCACCTGGATAAGGGTATCCTGCCAGCTCATGGGTTCTTCCCGCCCCTCAATCCGTCATCCGGCAGGGCGCATGCCCAACCGGCTTCCAGCAGGCCGAGGCCCGCTCACCCAGTGTCCCGTTTTGTCTCCTGCCCACCATGGTCCTACTCCGCCGCCACGGCGTCGCTGCCGAGCCGCAGTTTCGAGCATTCCGCCATCACGGCGGAGGCCCGCGCGATGGGGTTGGTCAGGAAGAAATCACCAATGGTGGAGACGAACGCGCCCTTGTCGGCCGTTCCGCCCAAGCCAGCAAGCGCGGCGATGGACCCGGCGTCCGCCGGCTCAACCTGATCCAGCCGGCCAAGGTGAGGATAGGCCGCAACCAGAGCCGCGCGCAGCGCCAGAAGCGTGTCGTAAGGCAGCTTATGGCCGATCACCTCGGACAGGGCCCGCAGCACCGCCCAATCCTCGCGCGCATCGCCCGGCGGGAAGGCCGCGCGATTGGCAAACTGGGGCCGTCCCTCGGTATTGACGTAAATGCCGGACTTTTCCGGATAAGCCGCGCCCGGCAGGATCACATCCGCCCGATGCGCGCCGCGATCACCATGGGTGCCGAGATAGATGACGAAGGCGCCGGGCGCCACATCCACTTCGTCCGCACCCAGCAGGAAGGCCACGTCCAGCGCGCCGGCGGCGGTCATGCCCGCCACGTCGAGGCCGCCCGCGCCCGGAACCACGCCCACATCGAGCGCACCGACGCGGGAGGCCGCGGTATGCAGGACCGCAAAGCCGTTCCAGCCCTCCTTCACCGCGCCGACGGCCACCGCTACGCGGGCCGCGAGCGAAAGCACCGAAGCACCGTCAGGCCGGGCAACAGCCCCCTGCCCCACGATGACGAGCGGCCGCTCGGCCGCCTTCAGTGCCTCGGCGAAGGTACCGGAGCCGGCCAGCTCAGCCAACGTCTCGGGGCCGGCCCCGAGATATTCGTAAGGATAGGTGAGGTCCACGCGTGGACCGATCACGCCGACCTTGAGACCACCAGCCCGCCAGCGCTTGCGGATGCGGGCGTTCAGTACACTCGCCTCATGGCGCGGATCGGTGCCGATGAGCAGGATCGCGTCCGCCGCCTCGATGCCCTCGATGCCGGCATTGAAGATGTAGGTGGCGCGGCCGAGCGCCGGTGTGAGCGCCGCACCGTCCTGGCGCGCGTCGATGTTCTTCGAGCCGAGCTTGTCGAACAGCCCCTTCAGGGCGAAGGCTTCTTCGACGCTGGAGAGATCGCCGAGGATCGCGCCGATGCGGGCCGGTGCGGTCGCCTTCACCTTGGCGGCGATCACCGCAAAGGCCTCGGTCCAGGTGGCGGGCACAAGGCGCCCGTCCTTGCGCACATAGGGCCGGTCCAGGCGCTGCGCCTTCAGGCCATCCCACACATAGCGGGTCTTATCGGAAATCCATTCCTCGTTCACCGCCTCGTTGGTGCGCGGCAGGATGCGCATCACTTCGCGGCCACGGGTGTCGATGCGGATATTGGAGCCGACCGCGTCCATCACGTCCACGGATTCGGTCTTGGTCAATTCCCAGGGCCGCGCATGGAAGGCGTAGGGCTTATGGGTCAGCGCGCCCACCGGGCAGAGGTCCGCCACATTGCCCTGCAATTCCGAATGCATGGCGTGTTCGAGATAGGTGGTGATCTCCATGTCCTCGCCGCGCCCGATGGCGCCGAGGTCCGCCGCGCCGGCGACCTCGGTGGTGAAGCGCACGCAGCGGGTGCAATGGATGCACCGGTTCATGGAGGTCCGCACCAGTGGGCCGATGTACTTGTCTTCCACCGCCCGCTTGTTCTCGGCGAAGCGGGAGGTGTCCACGCCATAGGCCATGGCCTGGTCCTGCAAATCGCACTCGCCGCCCTGGTCGCAGATCGGGCAATCCAGCGGGTGGTTGATGAGCAGGAATTCCATCACCCCTTCGCGGGCCTTCTTCACCATGGGGCTCTTGGTGAGCACCACCGGCGGCTCGCCATTAGGGCCGGGACGCAGATCCTTCACCGCCATGGCGCAGGAGGCTGTCGGCTTGGGCGGGCCGCCCTTTACTTCCACCAGGCACATGCGGCAATTGCCGGCGATGGACAGCCGTTCATGGAAGCAGAAGCGCGGAATTTCGACGCCCGCCACCTCACACGCCTGCAGCAGCGTGTATTCGGCGGGGACGTCTACCTCGGTGCCGTCGACGATCAGCTTGGCCATGACAGGTCCCTACTGCAATTCGATCGGATCAAGCGCACGCTCGATCCGGCCGACGCGGTGTTCCAGGCGTTCGAAGCGGCGACTGTTTTCCACAACGGCCTCCTCAAGCGCGGTCACGCGAACTTCCAGATGATGGATATCCTCAGCCATTCGCTCGGTGCGCGCGTCGATCCGGCGCACGAGCGTCAAGAGAGAGCTATCCGGTTCGTCGGCCATGCCTCACTCCGCCGCCACCGGCATGTGCACCGGGTCGGAATGGGGATTGGCCGCATATTGGTCGATGCGCTTCTCGATCTCATGACGGAAGTGCCGGATCAGGCCCTGGACCGGCCAGGCCGCCGCGTCGCCGAGGGCGCAGATGGTATGGCCTTCGATCTGGGTCGTCACTTCGAGCAGCAAATCGATCTCGCGCTTCTGCGCGCGGCCTTCGGCCATGCGGTTCAGCACCCGCCACATCCAGCCCGTGCCCTCGCGGCACGGTGTGCACTGGCCGCAGCTCTCATGCTTGAAGAAATAAGAAATGCGGGCGATGGCGCGAACAATGTCCGTGGACTTGTCCATCACCAGGATGCCGGCGGTGCCGAGGCTGGACTTGGCGGCGCGGGTGCCGTCGAAATCCATGATCAGGTCTTCACACTGGTCGGCCGGGATCACCGGGCAGGACGCGCCGCCGGGGATGATGGCGAGCAGATTGTCCCAGCCGCCGCGGATGCCGCCGCCGTGCCGCTCGATCAATTCCTTGAACGGCGTGCCCATGGCGTCCTCGACCACGCAGGGCGTGTTCACATGGCCCGAGATGCCGAACAGCTTGGTTCCGACATTGTTCGGACGGCCGATACCGGCGAACCAGGCCGCGCCGCGCCGCAGGATGTCGGGCGCAACCGCGATGGATTCCACATTGTTGACCGTGGTCGGGCAGCCATAGAGGCCCATGTTGGCCGGGAACGGCGGCTTCAGCCGCGGCATGCCCTTCTTGCCTTCCAGGCTCTCCAGCAGCGCGGTTTCCTCGCCGCAGATATAGGCGCCGGCACCGTGGTGCACGTAGAGGTCGAAGGGGTAGCCGTGGACATTGTCCTTGCCGATGAGCTTGGCCTCATAGGCCTGCTCGACGGCCGCTTCGAGCTGCTCGCGCTCGCGCACATATTCGCCGCGCACATAGATGTAGGCGGCATGGGCGCCCATGGCGAAGGAAGCGATCAGGCAGCCTTCGATCAGGAGATGCGGATCATGCCGCATGATCTCCCGGTCCTTGCAGGTCCCCGGCTCGGATTCGTCGGCGTTCACCACCAGATAATGGGGGCGTCCGTCGGACTGCTTGGGCATGAAGGACCATTTGAGGCCAGTCGAGAAGCCGGCGCCGCCACGGCCGCGCAGCCCCGAGACCTTCATCTCATTGATGATCCAGTCGCGGCCTTTTTCCAGAATGCCCTTGGTGCCGTCCCAATTGCCGCGCGCCAGCGCGCCCTTCAGGCCCCAGTCGTGGATGCCGTAGAGATTGGTGAAGATGCGGTCCTTGTCCTGGAGCATGGCTCAAGCCTCCGGATCGCGCACGCCGGTGCCGGTCTTCGGCGCCTCGCGCTTCGAGCCCGTCACGGAGGGGCTGCTCTCCTGGGCGGCGCGCGCCACCTCTTCCCGCTTTTCGCCGGCATGCTGTCCGTTCACGGCCTTTTCCTGTGCGGCCGAGGCGATGCCCACCGGATCGACCGGTGTCTCCACCGCCGCGCCCGGACGGCCGGCCTGTAACAGATCCGGCTGCTCGTCGGCCGCCGCGACGGCGGCTTCGGCAGCGCGCGGCTCATAGATCTGCGGATCGGTCAGCGAGGTCAGATCCCCCGCCGGCGCTGAGAACTGGCGGCCGGTCTGCGGACCGGGCTTTACTGGGCGGCCGGCGGCGAGATCATCGAGGATTTTCTCCAGGATCTCGGGGCTCAGGTCCTCGAAATAATCGTAATTGATCTGAACCATGGGCGCATTGGCGCAGGCGCCGAGGCATTCCACTTCCAGCCAGGACAGCGCGCCATCGGCCGAAACATGACGCTCCGGTCCGATCTTGCGCTGGCAGACCTCTTTCAGCTCATTGGCACCGCGCAGCATGCAGGGCGTGGTGCCGCAGAGCTGCACGAAATGGCGCCCCACCGGCTCCAGATTGAACATGGTGTAGAAGGTGGCGATCTCCAGCACCCGGATGTTCGGCATGCCGAGCCGGTCCGCGACCACGCGGATCGCGGGCTCCGGCAACCAGCCACCGCATTGCTCCTGCGCCTTCCACAGGAGCGAGATCACGGCGCTGGCCTGGCGGCCTTCGGGATATTTGGCAATCTGACGATCGGCCCAGGCATCATTCTCCGCCGTGAAGGCGAAGCTTGCGGGCTGCTCAGCTGCGAGGCGGCGGACAGACATCAGCGGCTTCCCGGGCTGACAATGTGACAATCATTATAGGCGCCGCCCACCTGGGCGATGCCGCAATAAGCGTAGACGCCATTCTTGTAGAGCTTCACCGCAGCCCCATCCGCATGGGCGAAGCTGCCCTGCGTGCCGGGAATGCCGCTCTCGGGGATGAGCGCCGCATCCACCGGCTGCCACCCGCCGTTCAGCAGGCTGAACATGGTGAGCTTCTGCACCACCATCGCCCGTGGCGGCTCGGCCGGTGCGCCAAGCGGAACCACCACGTCGAGCGTCGTGGGCGCGCGGCCGTAATCGGTGGCCTCACCGGCACCGCAGGCCAGCGGCAGAAGCGCGGAGGCCGTCAGGAGAGCCTTCACCGATCCACCTCCCCGAACACGATATCGAGGGAGCCGAGGATCGCGGATACGTCGGCCAGCATGTAGCCGCGGCACAGGAAGTCCATCGCCTGGAGATGGGCGAAGCCGGGCGCGCGGATCTTGCAGCGATAGGGCTTGTTGGTGCCGTCGGCGACCAGATAAACGCCGAACTCGCCTTTCGGCGCTTCCACCGCGGCGTACACGTCGCCCGCTGTTACGTGATAGCCTTCGGTATAAAGCTTGAAATGGTGGATCAGCGCTTCCATCGAGCGCTTCATCTCGCCCCGCTTGGGCGGCACCACTTTATTATCGACCGTGGCCACCGGGCCCGGCTCCTTCAGCAGGCGCTGCACGCACTGCTTCATGATCTTGATGGACTGGCGCATCTCCTCCATGCGGACCACGTAGCGATCATAGCAATCGCCGTGCTTGCCGATGGGAATGTCGAAATCCAGCTCGGAATAGCATTCATAAGGCTGCGCGCGGCGCAGATCCCAGGCGGCGCCGGAGCCGCGCACCATCACGCCGGAAAATCCCCAGGCCTGCGCCTCTTCCAGAGTTACCACGCCGATATCGACGGTGCGCTGCTTGAAGATGCGGTTGCCGGTGACCAGCGCATCGAGATCGTCGAGGGTCTGGAGGCACGGGTCGCAGAAGGCGCCGATGTCCTCGACCAGCTTGGTCGGCAGGTCCTGGTGAACGCCGCCCGGCCGGAAATAGGCCGCATGCATGCGGCTCCCGGATGCACGCTCGTAGAACATCATCAGCTTTTCACGCTGCTCGAAGCCCCACAGCGGCGGGGTGAGCGCACCCACGTCCATCGCGAACGTGGTGACGTTCAAAATGTGCGAAAGCAGGCGGCCGATCTCGGAATACAGCACGCGGATCAGCTGGCCGCGGATCGGCACCTCAATGCCGAGGAGCTTCTCCACCGCCAGGCAATAGGCATGCTCCTGGTTCATCGGCGCGCAATAATCGAGCCGGTCGAAATAGGGCACGGCCTGGAGATAGGTCTTCGCCTCAATCAGCTTTTCGGTGCCGCGATGCAGCAGGCCGATATGCGGGTCGACGCGTTCCACCACCTCGCCGTTCAGCTCCAGCACCAAGCGCAGCACGCCGTGCGCGGCCGGATGCTGCGGGCCGAAATTGATCTGGAAGTTGCGGACCGGCGTGCCGGCATCGGGCGAGTCGAGGGTGTGGGCCATGGGGCGCTCCTTCAGCTCGCCTTGGGGGCGCCGGGCTGCGAGGCAGCCTTTTCGTCGCCGGGCAGAACATATTCGACACCCTCCCACGGGGAGAGGAAGTCGAAGTTGCGGAATTCCTGCGGAAGCCGGACCGGCTCATAAATCACGCGCTTGGCCTCGTCGTCATAGCGCACCTCGACGAAGCCCGTGAGCGGAAAGTCCTTGCGCAAGGGATAGCCGTCGAACCCATAGTCGGTCAGCAGACGGCGCAGTTCGGGATGGCCGGTGAACAGAATGCCATACATGTCGTAGGCCTCCCGCTCGAACCAATTGGCGCCCGGAAACACCCCGCAGATGGATGGCACGGGCGTGGCCTCGTCGGTCTGCACCTTCAGGCGGATCCGCATATTGTGCTTCAGCGAAAGCAGATGGTAGACGACGTCGAATCGCAGCTCGCGGGCCGGGTAATCCACGCCGCACACATCCACGATGCCGTGAAACAGGCACGCCGGGTCGTCGCGCAGGAAGGTCGTGACCTTCACGATCTGCGCCCCCTCCACTTCAAGGGTCAATTCGCCGAACGCCATATGCGTCGCGCGGATCGCTTCGCCGAGCGCGCCGGATATGTGAACCGCGAGGTCCTTCAAGGTCTCGTCCATCTGCCTCTTCCCGTCGCCGTGCGTTCAGCGATTCAGCGTTCGATGGTTCCGATGCGGCGAATCTTCTTCTGGAGAAGAAGAACGCCGTAGAGCAACGCTTCCGCGGTGGGCGGGCAGCCGGGGACATAGATGTCCACGGGCACGATCCGATCGCAGCCGCGCACCACGGCATAGGAATAATGATAATAGCCGCCGCCATTGGCGCAGCTGCCCATGGAGATCACGTAACGCGGCTCCGGCATCTGGTCGTAGACCTTGCGGAGCGCGGGCGCCATCTTATTGGTCAGCGTGCCGGCAACGATCATCACATCCGACTGGCGCGGAGAGGCGCGCGGCGCGAAGCCGAAACGCTCCACGTCGTAGCGCGGCATGGAAACCTGCATCATCTCCACAGCGCAGCACGCAAGGCCGAAGGTCATCCACATGAGCGAGCCGGTGCGCGCCCAGGTAATGAGGTCGTCGACATTGGTCATCAGGAAGCCGCGGTCCGCGAGTTCGGAATTGATCTCCTGGAAGAAGGGATCGTCCGAGCCGACGGGACGGCCGGTATTGGGATCGACGAGGCCGCGCGGCGCCTGGGCCACCAGCGGCTTCGTCGCAGAAGGGGTCAATCCCATTCGAGTGCTCCCTTGCGCCATTCGTAGATGAACCCGACGGTCAGCACGCCGAGGAAGATCATCATGGACCAGAAGCCGAGATCGCCGAGGCCGCCGAACGAGATCGCCCAGGGGAACAGGAAGGCCACTTCCAGATCGAAGATGATGAAGAGGATGGAGACGAGATAGAAGCGCACGTCAAACGTCATGCGCGCATCGTCGAACGCATTGAAGCCGCATTCGTAGGCTGAAAGCTTCTCCGGATCCGGGCTGCTGTACGCCACGATGAACGGCGAGATGAGCAGAGCAAGGCCGATCACCACCGAGACCCCGATGAAGATGACGACCGGGAGATAATCCTGGAGCAGCAGGTTCATGATCCGCACCTTGGGGCGCATGGGCGATCCGCTTGAAGCGTTACCGCGCCGGCCTCGGTTGGAGGAGTTCGAAACGAGCGAGGCTTATCGCAGCGCCAGATGGGTGGCAAGTGCGACCTTGCCCTTCAAGCGCAGAACAGCCCAAACTTAC
>NCHM01000139.1 GCA_002257205.1 Rhizobiales bacterium 24-66-13
ATCCACAGGGATCGGATGCTGGACATCCGGGCTACGGCGCCGTTCATGCTCCGTTCGCCCTTAGCGTACGATTTCGCACTGCTCTTGTTCCGACCCCTTGATGGCGAGGAGAGCTGCAATGACGAGCGAGACCACCACGATCGGGATGCAATCGTGGCTGAATCAATTCACGAATGCGGCGCCGGGCCAGTTCGACTGGACCAAGTCGGTCTCCGAGGGGCCGTTCAAGCTCTACGGAGCGTTGTACAAGCAGATGCTCGCTGGCGCGGCGCGCCAGCTGCAGATCCAGGCGGACTACGTCGGGAGACTGGCGGAATGCAAAGACCCGGGGGGGGCGCTCGCCGCCCAGAGCGAGTTGGTGCAGAAATCCGTCGCGTGCTGCGTCGAGAGCGGACAGCAGATCGCGACGGCAATGGGCCAGGGTGTTCCGCAGGCTTCTCAATTAGACGCTTGAGCTGACGTGCTTTCTTCGCGCGACGTGGTTTCCATGGTCGCGCGAAGACGTTTCTGTTCCGCCCACGCCGTTTATGAGCTCCGAATTTCAACGAGAGCCCCCGACCCCATGACCTCGACCCGGAAGCTTCTGATTTTCGCAACCCTCGCTGTGATCCTGGCCGGCGGAGGGTATTGGGGCTGGCAGACGTTTTTCAACAAGAGTCTGCCTGACGGCATCGCCAGCGGAAACGGGCGCATCGAGGCGACCGAGATCGATGTGTCCACCAAGATCCCAGGCCGCATCAGGGACATCCTTGTGGACGAAGGCGACTTCGTCGAGGTCGGCCAGGTGCTCGCCCGCATGGATACGGAGCAGCTGGAGGCCCAGCGCCGGCAGGCGCAGGCACAGCTGCAGCGGGCCCTGATCGGCATCGACACCGCCAGGAGCCTCGTCACCCAGCGCGAGGCCGAACGCCGCGCCGCGACCGCCACCATCGCCCAGCGCAACGCCGAGCTTGACGCGGCGGACCGCAAGCTCGCGCGATCGAGCCAGCTCGTGAAGACCAACGCCGTGTCCCAGCAGGTGTTCGACGACGACCGGGCGAGCGCCGAGGGCGCCAGAGCGGCGGTGGCGGCGGCGGAGGCCCAGCTCGCCGCCAGCGAGGCCGGGATTAGCACCGCGAAGGCGCTCATTATCGACGCGGAGGCGGCGGTGGACGCTGCGCGCGCGGCCATCGACAGCATCACCGCCGACATCAATGACGGTGTGCTGCGATCCCCCCGCGCCGGTCGCGTCCAGTATCGCGTCGCCCAGCCCGGCGAGGTCCTGTCCGCTGGCGGGCGGGTGCTCAACCTGGTGGATCTCGGCGACGTGCACATGACCTTCTTCCTCCCCACCGTCCAGGCCGGGCGGGTCGCCCTCGGCGCGGAGGTCCGGCTCGTGCTCGATGCGGCGCCGCAATACGTCATCCCGGCCAAGGCCACCTTCGTGGCGGACGTCGCCCAGTTCACGCCCAAGACGGTGGAGACGGAGGAGGAGCGCCTCAAGCTCATGTTCCGGATCAAGGCGCAGATCCCGCCGGAGCTGCTGACGAAATACATCCAGCAGGTGAAGACCGGCCTGCCCGGCATGGCCTATGTGCGGCTTGATCCGAACGTGGAATGGCCGGCCCGGCTCCAGCAGGGCCTCCTGCAATGAGCCCCTCGGAGGAAGCCGGCACGCCTCCCGCACCCGTCCGGTCCGTGGTGTCCGTGCAGGCGGTCTCCCTCTCCTACGGCAAGACGCGTGCGCTGGACGCGGTGAGCCTCGACATTCCCGCCGGCCGCATGGTCGGGCTCATCGGGCCGGACGGGGTCGGCAAGTCGAGCCTGCTGTCGCTGATCGCCGGAGCGCGGGTCATCCAGCAAGGACAGGTGGAGGTGCTGGGCGGGGACATGGCCGACGCCCGCCACCGGCGCATCACCTGCCCGAAGATCGCCTACATGCCGCAAGGCCTGGGCAAGAACCTCTACCCCACCTTGTCGGTGTTCGAGAACGTGGATTTCTTCGGCCGCCTGTTCGGGCAGGGCCGGGCCGAGCGGGAGCGCCGGATCGGCGAATTGCTAGAGAGCACCGGCCTTGCCCCCTTCGCCGACCGCCCGGCGGGCAAACTGTCCGGAGGCATGAAGCAGAAACTCGGCCTGTGCTGCGCCCTGATCCACGATCCGGACCTGCTCATCCTCGACGAGCCCACCACAGGTGTTGACCCCTTGTCACGACGCCAGTTCTGGGAGCTGATCGAGACCATCCGCGCCGGCCGGCGGGGCATGAGCGTGATCGTCGCCACCGCCTACATGGAGGAGGCCGCCCGCTTCGACTGGCTGGTGGCCATGGATGCCGGCAAGGTGCTCGCCACCGGCGCGCCCGCGGATCTCCTGGCGAAGACCGGGGCCGCCAACCTCGACGCCGCCTTCATCGCCCTGCTTCCTGAAGAACAGCGCGCGGGGCACCAGGAGGTGGTCATTCCGCCCCGCCCGGAGGGCGCGGACGGGGAGATTGCCATCGAGGCCGAGCATCTCACCATGCGCTTCGGCGACTTCACCGCGGTGGACGACGTGAGCTTCCGCATCGCCCGCGGCGAGATCTTCGGCTTCCTCGGCTCCAATGGCTGCGGCAAGACCACCACCATGAAGATGCTCACGGGCCTTCTGCCGGCTACCGAAGGCAAGGCCCGCCTGTTTGGGCAGGAGGTGGATCCGGACGATTTGGCGGTGCGCCGCCGCGTCGGCTACATGAGCCAGGCCTTCTCGCTCTACACGGAGCTGACGGTCCGGCAGAATCTCGATCTGCACGCCCGCTTGTTCCGCTTGGAGCCGCAGGCGATCCCGGCCCGGATTGCCGAGATGGCGCAGCGCTTCGATCTCGCGGACATGATGGACGCGCTGCCGGACGCCCTGCCGCTCGGCATCCGCCAGCGCCTTTCGCTGGCGGTGGCCATGATCCATGCGCCCGACATGCTGATCCTCGACGAGCCCACCTCGGGCGTCGATCCCATCGCCCGCGACGGCTTCTGGCAGATCCTCTCGGACCTCTCCCGCAAGGACAACGTGACCATCTTCGTCTCCACCCACTTCATGAACGAGGCGGCGTTGTGCGACCGCATCTCGCTCATGCACGCGGGCAAGGTGCTGGTCAGCGACCGTCCGGCGGCGATCATCGAGACGCGCGGCGCCAAGGATCTGGAAGAAGCCTTCATCGCCTATCTGGAAGGCGCCATCGGCACCAAGGCAGCGCCCGCCGCGCCGCCGGAGCATCAGCCCGTGTCGGCGACGAGCGACCTCGTGGAGGAATGGGCCGGCAAGGTGGCCACTGACGGCGGCACCAAATTCAGCCTGCGCCGCATGTTCGCCTATACCCGCCGCGAGGCGCTGGAGCTGCGGCGGGACCCGATCCGCGCCGCCCTCGCCATCCTGGGGAGCGTGCTCCTGATGCTCGTGGTGGGCTACGGCATCAACCTGGACGTGGAAAACCTTTCCTTCGCCGTGCTCGACCGCGACGACACTACGGTGAGCCGCGACTACGTGCTTCAGATCGCCGGCTCGCGCTATTTCACGCAGAAGGCGCCCATCACCGACTACGCCGACCTCGACCGGCGCATGCGCAGCGGCGAGCTCAGCCTCGCCATCGAGATCCCCCCCGGCTTTGCGCGTGACGCCGCGCATGGGCGCAAGGTGCAGGTCGCCGCCTGGATCGACGGCGCCATGCCGGTCCGGGCGGAGACCGTGCAGGGCTACGTGCAGGGCATCCATGCGAGCTGGCTCACCCAGAAGGCGCGCGAGCTCTACGGCAAGTCCGCCACCGTCGGCGATTTCCAGCTGCAGATCCGCTACCGATACAATCCAGGCGTCGAGAGCCTGGTCGCCATGGCTCCGGCAGTGATCCCGCTGCTCCTGATGATGATCCCCGCGATGCTGGCGGTGCTCAGCGTGGTGCGCGAGAAGGAATTGGGATCGATCATCAACTTCTACGTGACGCCAGTGACCCGGCTCGAATTCCTCGTCGGCAAGCAGCTGCCCTACGTAGCCCTCGCCATGCTGAACTTCCTGATGCTGACGGCGGTCGCCGTCTTCATCTTCCGTGTGCCCTTCACCGGCAGCTTCCTCACTTTCACCTTCGGTGCGCTACTCTACGTCATCATCGCCACCGGGATGGGGCTCGTGATCTCCACCTTCATGAGCAGCCAGATCGCCGCCATCTTCGGCACCTCCCTCATCACCCTCATCCCGGCGGTGCAGTTCTCGGGGATGACCGACCCGGTCTCCTCCCTCCAGGGCGCCGGGGCGTTCATCGGGCGCATCTACCCCACCACCTATTTCATGGTCATCGCCCGCGGCACCTTCTCGAAGGCCCTCGATTTCGCCGACCTGTGGAGCGCGTTCGTGCCGCTCCTCATCACCGTGCCCGTGCTGCTGTGCCTCGGGGCCGTCCTCCTCAAGAAACAGGCGACGTGAGCCATGCGCGCCGCCAACGTCCTCCAGCTCGGCATCAAGGAGCTGCGCGGCCTCGTCCGCGATCCCGTGCTCATGTTCCTGATCGTCTATGCCTTCACGGTCTCCATCTATACGGCGTCGAGGGCGATGCCGGAGACGCTGAACCGGGCCGCCATCGCCATCGTCGACGAGGATCAGTCCCCGGTGTCGGTGCGCATCTCCACCGCTTTCTATCCTCCCTACTTCACCCCGCCGCAGCTGATCACGCCGCAGGAGATGGACGCCCGCATGGATGCGGGCCTCGACACCTTCGCCCTCGACATCCCGCCCGACTTCCAGCGCGATCTCCTGGCCGGCCGCGCCCCCACCATCCAGCTCAACATCGACGCCACCCGCATGACCCAGGCCTTCACCGGTGGCGGATATGTCCAATCCATCGTCTCCAGCGAGGTGAGCGAGTTCCTCAACCGCTATCGCCGCGCCTCTGACGTGCCCGTGGACCTCGTGCTGCGCTCTCGCTTCAACGCCGAATTGAACAAGAGCTGGTTCGGCGCCATCACCAACGTTATTTCCCACATCACCATGCTGTCCATCATTCTCACCGGCGCCGCCCTCATCCGCGAGCGCGAGCACGGCACCATCGAGCATCTCCTGGTGATGCCGGTGACGCCGACCGAGATCATGGTGAGCAAGATCTGGTCCATGGGGCTCGTGGTGCTTGTGGCCACCTCTTTTTCCTTGACAGTGGTCGTGCAGGGGTTTCTCGCCGTGCCCATCCAGGGCTCCCTTGCCTTGTTCCTGGCAGGCACCGCCCTCCAGCTCTTCGCCACCACGTCGCTGGGCATCTTCCTGGCGACGGTCGCCGGCTCCATGCCGCAGTTCGGCCTGCTGCTGATGATGGTGCTGCTGCCCCTGCAGGTGCTCTCCGGCGGCGTCACCCCGCGCGAGAGCATGCCGGAGATCATCCAGGTCATCATGTATGCAGCGCCCAACACGCACTTCGTCATGCTGGCTCAGGCCATCCTGTTCCGTGGCGCCGGGCTCGACGTGGTGTGGCCCCAATTGCTGGCCCTCGCCGGCATCGGCACGGTCCTGTTCCTCTTCTCGCTCCAGCGCTTCCGGGCCTTCCTGCGGTGAGGGGCGGGGGCTTTCGCCCCTATCCCTGCGGGGAAGCCCGGCCGAGGGTCTTCCTCGCCACCGCATAGCCCTCGGCCTGATTGGCCTTGATGGCCAGGTCGGAAAAATCGTAGTCGCGGGACGAGTGTTCTCCCGCCTGGCCTGCGCGCACGAACCGCGTGATGGTCGTCGCCGCGCCGTCCCCCATGAGCTGGATGTAGGCCGGAATGCGCTTGATCCGTCCACTCTCCTCTGGCTCGAGCCGAGCGAGGATATGGTCGATGAGCCGGCGATAGGCTTCGACGGTTTCGCGATGGCGCAGGTCGCTGTGCACCCGCTCCGCATAGACGATCTCGTCGCGCCGGGCGAGGACCTCCAGCATATTGGTCGGCAGCGCCCTCTCACCCGAGAACAGATCGACGACGAACACCCTTTTCCCGTCGGGGCCGCAGCGGTCGATGACGAGGTCGAGCGGCGAGTTGCTGATGATGCCGCCGTCCCAATAGGCCTTGCCGTCGACCATGGTCCAGGGAAAGCCCGGCGGCAGGCTGCCGCTCGCCAGCACATGGTCCGGGGTCAGGTCGTCCACGTAGCTGTCGAACACGTCGAGGGTCGCCGTCATCACGTTCACGGCGCTGACGAGAAGGCGCACGGGACTGTCCTTGAGCGCGGCGAAGTCGACATATTTGGCGAGCAGCGCTTTCATGGGCGTCGTGTCGTAGCAGCTGGTCCAGTTCGCCGCCCAGTCCGCAGGGCCGTAGGGCGGCAGGCCCCAGCGCGGGGTGAAGAAGTTGGGCACGCCCAGCGTCAGGATTCTCGTCGCCGCTGCCGCACGCCTGAGTTCGGGGAAGGGGACGTTGGGCGTCGTCACGGCAAGGTCCGCCCAGAACGCTTCGAGGGCCTGCGCGGCGTGGCGGGGATTGCCGGCGATGACGGCGCCGTTCAGGGCACCGATGGAGACGCCCGCGACGATGTCCGGGAAGATCCCCTCTTCCTCCAGGGCCTTCACGACGCCGCATTCGAACGCGCCCAGGGCACCGCCGCCCTGGAGGATCAGCGCCGTCTGCGTCGGGATGCGGTCGAGGACGAACGCATCCTCATGCAGGCGCTCCTTCACATCGCCCAGGCCAACCCGATAGCGGATCAGGCCCTCGGCCACGCGCGTCTCGTCGGCGGGACGCCCCACCGAGAACAAGGCGCGCGGCACGTCGCCCTTCAGGTAGAACAGCGCGAAGGATCCCTGGTCGAGGGCGCCGCGAGCGACCCGGGCATCCGCCTCTTCCGTCGCGCCGAGCACGTTGAAGCCGATGTCGCCCACTTCGCAGAAGAAATAGGAGACCTCGTCGTAGCGCAGCCGGCGGCCCATCATGTTGCGCGCGGCGAGCCGCCCCTGCTTCACGGCGTTGTCCCAATGCTCGATGTGCCGGCGGCGGGCGAACACGGGATCATAGAAGGTGGTGACGTCGCCGGCGGCGAAGACGTTCGGGGCGCTCGTGCGCAGCAAAGCGTCCACCACCACGTAGCCGCCCTCGAGGGCGATGGCGCTGCCGGCGAGAAAATCCGTGGCCGGAGCGACGCCGATGCTGACCACCACGAGGTCGCACGCCACGTGACGGCCGGCGGCCGTCTCCACCTCCTGAACGCGCTCCCGGCCGCGCAGCACGGCGGCGGTGTCGTTCAGGATCACGGTGGCGCCGCGGCCTTCGGCATAGCGTTCGAAGTAGCTGGAGAGATCGGGGGCTTCGAGATGCCGCAGCAGCACCGGCCCCTGCTCGATGATCGTCACCTTGAGGCCGGCGTCCAGGAGCGACATGGCGATCTCCATGCCGAGGAAGCTGCCGCCGAGCACGACCGCGTGCTTTGCCTGCGTGATGGCGGCCCGGATGGCATCCGCATCGGTCTTGCGGCGCAGGCTGAAGACGCCGGGGAGCGACGCGCCGGGAACCGTGAGCGGCTTGGGCGTGGCCCCGGTGGCGATGAGGAGCTGGCCATAGCCGATCTCCTCCCCGCGCGCCGTGGTGACGGTCTGCTTTGCCGTATCCACGCCGACCACCCGTGCGCCGAGGGCAAGCTCGATTCTGTGCTCGCCATAGAAGCTTTCCGGGTGGACGAAGATCCGCGCCTCGCCTTCGGTTCCGGTCAAAAGGTGCTTGGAGAGCGGCGGATGGTGATAGGGCGGCACATCCTCGGCCGAGAGGATCACGATCGACCCCGTCGCGCCCTCGGCGCGCAAGGTCTGCGCCGCGACCGCGCTCGCGAGCCCGCCGCCCACGAGCAGGAAATCGACGTGCCGTGACGCCGGACGATCAGCCCCGGCACTCTCCCTCTGCTCTGTCATCAGGTGCTCCTCGATCGGACGCCGGCCGACCCCATTCAAAGCGTTCGCGATCCGGCCAAATTGCTCAGCATTCGCCTACGCCCTCCCCTACAACCAGCGGGGGGCGATTTCCGCGACCCGCAGCGTATCGGACCGATCACCTCCCGGAAGACATTTCATCACAAGTCCCGAACAACCGGATCACATGTGGAATCCTGCCTCACCTCAATGTTCCTAAATTCCATTCGATTGGAGGCTGTTACAGGATCGCCACTGGGCATCAGACAGCATCTCGTGGGTGCCGCGGCCTCTACTCCTCGCGTCAGCTCGCCCGCGCCTGCGAAGAGCGGGTCCATGTCATGGCGGTGACCGGCCTGAACCGGCCCGACGTCCGCACCATCGCGGCGTTCCGCAAGCGCCACCTCGTCGCCCTGTCGGAGTTGTTCGTGCAGGTGTTGCATCTGTGCCGGGCAGCCGGGCTGGTGCAGTTCGGTCATGTGGCGGTGGACGGGACGAAGCTGAAGGCGAATGCCTCCCGCCACAAGGCCATGAGCTATGGCGGACGAAGACGGTCGAACCGGCTCTGGCGGCTGTTTAGTCCCGGCATTTGGTGGGCCGGCTTGGCCTGCTCACCCCCTCCGTCCTCGGGACGCACTCTCATCGTCCGAGATACTTGATGAGCGCCGCGATCCCGAGGACGACCAGCACCAGGATCAGGAGGCTGAACAGCCACATTCCCCACATGCCGGAGCCCATCATACCGTCGAAATTCATCATGATTCCCTCCCTGGAGCCGGACCCGCCTCTGCATTCCAAGAACGAGGACGCCTCAGCCGAGCGGCGTGCGCCGCAGGCGCAGGGCATTGGCGATGACGCTGACCGATGACAGCGCCATGGCCGCGGCGGCGATGATGGGCGACAGCAGAAGCCCGAACAGGGGATAGAGCACGCCCGCCGCCACCGGTATGCCCGCCGCATTGTAGATGAAGGCAAAGAACAGGTTCTGGCGGATGTTGCTCATGGTGGCGTGACTCAGCTGCCGGGCGCGGGCGATGCCCTGAAGATCGCCTTTCAGCAG
>NCHM01000752.1 GCA_002257205.1 Rhizobiales bacterium 24-66-13
GTTTGGGGGTACCTAAGAGGAGGAGCACCTTTCGGGGCGCTTGCGCCGGCTGCGCGGGCGTACGAGAAAGGTCGGCGGCGACATTGGGTCGATCGCGCGGCCTTTTCGTGGCCCTCGGTCGGGAGGCTAATATTCCTAGACGGGCGGGCGCTGCAGCGCGCAGCTTCTCGGTGGCGACCATCGCTGCGGTGCTGGTCGTCGTAACGTGCCTTTGCGCGGTCCTGGCGTTTGCGACCGCCAGCAATGATGCCCGCTCCAACGCATTTGAGCGGCAGGCCGTCCGTGCGGCGCTGAGCGATCATGCCGCCCTCATGAAGCGTACGGTAAGCCTGATCGAGCCTGACGAGGAAGTCAGCGCGCGGGTAAAGCAGAATGATCGCGCCTGGCTGCACCAGAACCTGGGACGCTCGCTGAATAATCACTTCGGCTATGAGCGGACCTTCCTGCTCGACCGGCAAAACCACGTCCTTTACGCTTATTCGCTGGACCAGGAAGTGGACCAGCATCAGTTCGATGCCCTGCGCCCCGCCGTCCAGCGGATGATACGCGACCCGCAAAACCGCGACGCGAAAGCAGCGGGCGAACCTCTTTCCGGATTTGTCGCGACCGGCGACTTCGCCGGCCTTGCGGTGGTGCGTTCCATTAAAAGCACCGAAACGATCGGCGGCGGGCCGGACGTGCTGCAATCGGTGACGGTAGATCTGCTGGATGACGCGTTTCTCGGCGAATTGGCGCGCAGGGTCAAATTGGCGGGCTTCCGCGTCTATCGGGGAGCGGTGCCGAACGACCAGGAAAATTTCATCACGCTGACCAATTTCGCCGACGGCAATGCGATTGTGCTGGCCTGGATGCCGGAGCGTCCCGGAGTGACGGCGCTCCAGCGCATCGCTCCGCTGGTCGCGGGGCTCTCGCTGACGCTGCTTGCCATTTGCGTGATGCTGCTGGTGCAGTCCCGCCGCACCCGCGCTGCCCTGGTGGCCAGCGAGGCGGAGGCCAAATCACTGGCGATGGAGGATTATCTGACGGGGCTGGCCAATCGCGGCGGCTTCGTTGGTCGGCTTCAGGCG
>NCHM01000140.1 GCA_002257205.1 Rhizobiales bacterium 24-66-13
GGAGGCGGGGAGGTGGTTGCGGCACAATTGCACCAGGAGATCGCTGTCCAGCGCTTCGATCGCCGCGATCATGGCATGGTGTTCCTGGCGCGCGGCTTCGCGTTCGTGCGGGGCGGTGAGCACCAGGAAACGGATGCCGTGGGCGCGCTGGGCCGCGGCGGTGATGGCGTCGGACAGGAAAACGTTGCGGCAGCAGCTGAACAGCTTGCGGTGGAAGGCGAGATTGGCGCGGAAGATCGCGGCGACCTCGCCGGCGGCGATCGCCGTATCATGGGTCACCTGGAGGGCCTTCAGCTCGGCCAGGTCGTCCGCCGGCATGGGAAGCGCGATCAGGCGCGCCGCCTCGGCCTCCAGCAAGCCGCGCAGCACGTAGAGTTGTTCGACCTCCTCGACGGTGTAGCTGCGCACCTGGGCGCCACGGTTCGGGATACGCTCGATCAGGCCCATCCGATCGAGTTCGATCAGCGCCTGCCGGGCGAGATGCCGCGTGGCCCCGAAACGGGCGATCAGATCCTCTTCGATCAGGCGCTCGCGCGGGTGCAGGCGGCCCAGCACGATGTCTTCCTCCAGTGCGGCCACCATGGCCTCAAGGGAGGCCGGCTCCGGCTTTCCGGTGGGGCGGCCATCGCTGTCGGAAGGGTCGGCGGTGGCAGCGCGAACGGTTCTCGTCAACCCAAAGCTCCTG
Source organism: Rhizobiales bacterium 24-66-13 (assembly GCA_002257205.1). Lineage (GTDB taxonomy): Bacteria > Pseudomonadota > Alphaproteobacteria > Rhizobiales > Xanthobacteraceae > NCEH01. Next base: position 686 of record NCHM01000140.1, read on the forward strand.
TCGCTGGAACGCTCTCAGCGCATCTTCATACACCAACGTCAAGGCGCCACGACCGTCAAGATAATTATCGCCGAGATTATTGACAATCTAATTGACGCGAAATTTTGTGTCTCCTACGGTGTCGTCCCATCGCGGTGCTGCGCCAGCTCGTCTGAACGGCGTTTCGTGCGAACCAAAATAAAAATAGGGGTGCGCACTCCTGAGATCCGCTGAAGGCGGTCCAGATGCGTTTGAGGGAGACGAAAATGAGTATTACGCCTGCAATCGATAGGTCTGCGCCGGCGGAAGACCTGAGCCTGAGTGGATTTTTCCGGAATATGACGCCGCCGGAACGGCGCACATTCTGGGCCTGCTTCATGGGCTGGGCCCTTGATGCCATGGATTTCATGATCTACCCGCTGGTGATCGGCACGATCATCGCGATGTGGCAGGTGGATCGCGGCATGGCGGGCCTTGCGGTCACCGGGACCCTCATCGTCTCCGCGCTCGGCGGCTGGCTCGCGGGCTTCCTGTCCGACCGGATCGGGCGGGTGCGGACCCTTCAGATCACCATTCTATGGTTCTCCGTCTTCACCCTGCTCTGCGCCTTCGCTCAGAATTTCGAGCAGCTGATGATCATCCGAGCCTTGCTCGGGCTTGGTTTCGGCGGCGAATGGGCCGCTGGCGCCGTGCTGATCGGTGAGACCATCCGGGCGCAGTATCGCGGCCGCGCAGTGGGTACGGTCCAGTCGGGCTGGGCCGTGGGCTGGGGCGCCGCCGTGCTGCTTCAGGCGGTCTGCTACACTTTGCTGCCGCCCGAGGTGGCGTGGCGCTGGATGTTCGGCCTTGGCGCGATCCCCGCTTTGCTGATCTTCTTCCTGCGCCGCTATGTGGAGGAGCCGGAGGTTTCGGCTGTCTCCCGCCAGCTGGAAAACAAGACCAAGGATCGCCCCTCGCTGTGGGAGATTTTCACGCCTGGCGTCCTGAAGATCACGCTCCTGACGTCCCTGCTCTGCACGGGCGCGCAGGGCGGTTACTACGCAGTGACCACCTGGCTGCCTACCTATCTGCGCGTGGAACGCGGGCTGACGGTGGTGGGCTCCACCGGCTATCTGGCGCTGCTCATCGTCGGCAGCTTCATCGGCTATGTCTGGGGTGCCTATCTCGCGGACCGCATCGGCCGGCGCCGCCTGTTCATCCTGTTCTCGGTCCTCGCCTCAATCCTGGTGATCGCCTATACGCAGCTCCCCCTGTCCAATCAGGTCATGCTGTATCTGGGCTTCCCGCTGGGCATCTGCGCCTCGGGCTATTTCTCCGGCCTCGGGGCCTTCCTCACCGAGCTTTTCCCGACCCGCCTGCGCGGCTCCGGCCAGGGATTCGCCTATAATTTCGGGCGCGGCATCGGTGCTCTGTTCCCGGCCTTGGTAGGCTTTCTCTCCTCCCAGATGGCGCTTTCGAGTGCCATTGCGATTTTCGCCGTGCTCGCTTACGGACTGCTGCTTGTGGGGGCGCTGGCTCTGCCGGAGACCCGTGGAAAGGTGCTGCACCCCGATGAGTGATCCCGTAATCCTAAAGGGGGAACCGCCGGCCTGTCCCGGGCCGGATCCCCATCCCCATGGAGCGACGCGCTTCAAGGTGCCGGTGGGGGCGGTGGACACCCATGCCCATGTGATCGGCGCGCCACCGGATTATCCCCTGATGCCGAACCGGAGCTACACCGCTCCGGTCGCCACGGCCGCCGATTATCTCGGCATGCTGGATGCCACCGGCATGACCTATGGCGTGCTGGTTCAGGTCAGCGTCCATGGCACCGACAATCGGCTGATGCTGGAGACGCTGCGGGCCAATCCGGCCCGCCTGCGGGGCGTTGCCGTGGCGGACCTCGGCCTGTCGGACGCCGTTTATGCGGAGCTGAAGGAGGCGGGGGTCGCCGGGTTGCGCATCAACGCGCTGTTCGGCGGCGGCGTCAGCCTCGATCTCATGGAGCGCTACGGGGACTTGTGCGCCGAGATGGGCTGGCACCTCCAGTTCCTCCTGGATGCGCGGGACCTGGGCGAACTCGGGCCGCGCATCCGCAAGCTGCGCGCGCCCGCGGTGGTGGACCACATGGGCCATTTCCCGGCATTGGAAGGCATCGAGCACCCCGGTTTCCAGGAACTCCTGCGGCTGGTGGCGGAGGGTGGCTGGGTCAAGCTCTCCGGCGCCTACCGCCTTTCGGTCGAGGGCGCACCCTATCGGGACACGACCCCGCTGGCGCGCGCGCTGGTCGAGGTCGCGCCAGAGCGGTGCGTCTGGGGTTCGGACTGGCCGCATGTGTCCACCTGGACACCCATGCCCAATGTCGGCGACCTGCTCGACCTGCTGGCCGACTGGGTTCCCGACGAAGCCACGCGCAATCGCGTTCTCGCGGACAACGCACACCGCCTCTACGGCTTCAAATCCTAAAACGTCCGTCTGGCCGGTCCCTCGGGGATCGGCCGACGCCTCAGGCTGGCGGTAGCGCCCGCTGGGAAGCGGCGGGTTGGCGGGCCGATCCTTCAGGTCACCGGTTCGAAACGCCAGTCGGCGCGCTTACATCTAGCGGATGCCGACGCGCAAGAAGGCCTGGATGAATTGCCGCTGGAAGATGAGGAAGGCGATCATCAGCGGCGCCACCACCATGAGCGTCGCGGCGCTGATGATGGAGATGTTCACCCCGCTTTCCGGCGCCCCGAACAGCGAGAGGCCCACGGTGAGCGGCCGGGTGTCCGCGGAATTGGTCACGATCAGCGGCCAGAGGAAGTTGTTCCAGTGGGTCGCGACCGAGACCAGCGCATAGGCGAGATAGACCGGCCGGCTCGCGGGCACATAGACCCGCCAGAGCACACCCAGCCAGGAGCAGCCTTCCACGCGCGCCGCCTCTTCCAGCTCCAGCGGCACGGACTTGAACGCCTGCCGCAAGAGGAAAATGCCGAAGGCGCTCGCGACATAAGGCAGGCCCATGCCGGCGATGGAATCCAGCAAAGCGAGGCGCGAGACCATGGCGTAATTCTCGACGATCAAGACCTCCGGCAGGATGAACAGCTGAAGCAACACCAGCACGAACAGCGCCTCGCGTCCGGGAAAGCGGAAGCGGGCGAAGGCATAGCCGGCCAGCGTGCACAGAACGAGCTGGCCCGCGAGGGTAAAGGTCACCAGCAGCAGCGTGTTGAGCGCGTAAGTGAGCCAGGGCGCGGCGGCCCAGGCGGTGCGGTAATTCTCAAAGGTGAGCGGGGACGAGAGCGAGAAGTCGAGCGCCTGGCCGGGCGGATGGAGCGAGGCCCAGGCGGCGAACAGCAGGGGCGCGATCCAGACCAGCGCGAGCAGCCAGGCGCCCACGGCGTCCAGCGCTTCGCCCCAGCGGATGGGATGGCGGGAGGCGGGCGCCGTCATCGGTAGTGGATCCGCTTCTCGACGATGGTGAACTGGAACACGGCGACGCCCCCGAGCACCAGCAGCACCAGCACGGTCAGGGCCGTGGCACGGGCCGGGTCGAAATAGGAAAAAGCCATCTCCCATATCCAGTAGAGGACGAGCTTGGTCGCATTGTCCGGGCCGCCCTTGGTCAGGATGAACAAATGGTCGATGAGCTTCACCGAATTGATGAGCGCATTGATGAAGATGAAGGCCGTGGTGGGCATCAGCAGCGGCAGCAGCACGCGGCGCAGATAGGTGAAGCGCCCGGCGCCCTCCACCTGCGCCGCCTCCTTGAGGTCGGGCGGAATGGTCTGCAGCGCCGCCAGATAGAAGATCATGAAGAAGCCCGCCTCCTTCCACACCGTCACGACGATGATCGCCCAGAGCGCAGTCTGTGGTTGGCCGAGCCAATTGACCGGCGGCAGGCCGAACAGGCCGGTGAAGCTGTCGATCACCCCAAGGCCCGGCGTATAGAAGAACAGCCAGAGGTTGGCCGCCGCGATCATGGGCAGGATGGTCGGGGTGAAATAGGCGCCGCGCACGAAGCCGCGTAGCGGCAGGCGGGCGTCCGCCCACAGCGCCATCACCAGCGCCAGCGCGATGGAGAGCGGGATCGTCACCCCGGCATAGAGAAGATTATTGCCCACCACAGTCCAGAAATTGGGGTCATGGATGAGGTCTAGATAATTCTCCAGGCCGTTGAACACGGACGGCCGGCGCGCGGTGCCGCGCGAATGCAGGCTCGCCCAGAAGGTCGCGGCGGTGGGCAGGAAAGCGAACAGCGTCAGAAGGGTCAGCGCCGGCGCGAGCAGCATCCAGCCATACAGGGCATGGCGGCGGCGCTGCAGTCGCGCGATCGGATCCAGCACGCGTGTCGGGGCACCTGTCTCGGGCATGGGCGGCTTTTTTTGGCAATGCGGGGGGCGAACTTTCCGCCCCCCGCTGGTTCACGAAGGCGATCAGTGCTTGTAGGGCTTGAGCAACTGGTCGGCGGTGGCCTGGGCGGCCTTGAGCGCCTCGGCGGGGCTCTTGGTGCCGGTGAGCGCCGCCTGCACGGCGTTGTTCAGCGCCTCGCGCACCCGGGCGGTCTCCCAGGTGGAGAATTCGGCGATGGCGACCTTGAGCTGGTCGCGGGCGACCAGGGCCTGCGGGAAGTCCTTGCCGTAGGCTTTCAGCTTCTCGGTCTCGTAGGCGGCCGGGCTCACGCCCACATAGCCGGTGGCGATCGACCAGTCGGCGGCGCGCTCGGGCGCGGTCATGTAGCGGATGAGCTTGAGGGACGCGGCGCGCTCAGCCTCGGAGGCGTTCTTGAACAGGTAGAAATTGCCGCCGCCGGTGGGCGAGCCGGGCTGCTTGTGGGCCGGAAGCTCGGCGACGCCGAAATCGAACTTCGCTTCCTTCTTCACGGCGGTGAGGTTGCCGGTGGTGTGCCACATCATGGCCGTCTGACCCTGCACGAAGGCCTGGCGCAGCGTGCCCCATTCCACGAGGCCGGCGGGCGAGATCTTCGCGTCGGTGGTGAGCGACCGCCAGAAGGTGAGCGCCTCGATGACCGCCGGATCATCGAAAGAGACGCTGGCGCCGTCCTTGCTCATCAGTTCCTTGCCGTTCTGGATGGCGAAGCACTGGAACATCCAATAGGGATAGCCGGTGCCCGGCACCATGAGGCCGTAGCGGCCGTCCTTGGTGAGCTTCTTGCCCATGGTGACCAGCTCGTCCCAGGTGCGCGGCGGCTTCTCGGGGTCGAGCCCGGCCTCGCGGAACATGTCCTTGTTGTAGAACATGACGATGGTGGAGCGCTGGAAGGGAATGCCCCAGGTCTTGCCCTCGACGCGGCTATTGGCCATCAGCGCGGGATAGAAGCTGGCGAGCCAGGCCTTCTCGTCGTCGGTCTTCACCACGTCCTCGAACGGAACGATGAGGTCCTGCTCCACGAGGTCATAGGCATCGATGGAGAACAGCACCGAGAGCTGCGCCGGCTGGCCGCTCTTGAGCGCCGCCAAAGCGCGCACGCGGGTGTCGTCATAATTGCCGGCATAGACGGCATTGACGTGGACGTCGGGGTTCTCTTTCTCGAACCCCGAGATCATGTCGTCGATGACCTTGGTCAGCGGCCCGCCGACGGCGATCGGATAATACATCGTCAGCTCGGTCTTCGCGAAGGCCGGCATCGTTGCGGCAACGAGCAGGCTCGCCGCCGTGGCGGCGGCGGTGAAGAAACGTCTCATGGTCAGTGTCCTTCTGGCCTTGGGGGAACGCATACAAAGGTGAACGGGAAGGGTCAGGCCGCCGGGGGCGCGGCCGTCTGTGGCGCGGGCTGGGATTCGGCGTTGGTTCGCGGCCCGGCGCCTGCGCAGATGCTCCGGCCGCTGTCGCGGTCGAACCAATGGGTGGCGTGCTCGGCCCAGGACAAGGAATGGGCCGTACCGGGGGCCGGGTCGATCCGGCCGGGAACGCGGGCGATGAGCTGGGGTCCGCCCTCGATCTGGAGATAGACGAAGGTCTCGGCGCCGAGGAATTCGCTGGCCACCACCGTCGCCTCCAGCCACCCGGTGCCAGCCGGCTGAAGGCGAAGCGCCTCAGCGCGCACGCCCGCCATGAGCCGCGCGCGGGCGTGGCCCTGCGGCGGCTCGGGCACGCCCGCAAGCTCCGCCGGGATCAGCGTCATCGGCGGAGAGCCGATGAAACTCGCGGCGAAAGCGGAGGCAGGCGCCTGATAGAGCGCGGCGGGCGTGCCCTGCTGCTCGATCCGGCCCTGGCGCATGAGGATGATATGGTCCGCCATGCCCATCGCCTCGGTCTGGTCGTGGGTGACATAGACCACGGTCATGCCGAGCCGGCGTTGCAGCGCGCGGATCTCCTGGCGCACGGAATGGCGCAGCTTGGCGTCGAGGTTGGAGAGCGGCTCGTCCATCAGGCACAAGGGATGGTCGGCGACGATGGCGCGGGCCAGCGCCACGCGCTGGCGCTGGCCGCCGGAAAGGTGCGCGGGCTTGCGCGCGTCCAGGCCCTCAAGGCCGGTGAGCGCGAGCGCGTCCTTCAGCTTGCGGTCCCGCTCCGCCCGCGGCACATGGCGCACCCTGAGGCCGAACACGATGTTCTCCGCCACCGTCAGATGGGGAAACAGCGCGTAGGATTGAAACACGATGGACAGGCCGCGCGCGGACGGCGGGAGCGCGGTGACGTCGCGGCCGTCGATCTCGACGCGCCCCCGGTCCGGCGTCTCCAGCCCGGCGATGAGGCGCAGCGTGGTGGACTTGCCGCAGCCGGACGGGCCGAGCAAAACGGTGAACCCGCCACGCGGAATGGCGAGGGAAAGGTCGTCGACGCCGCCGCCGCCCTCGAACAGGCGGGTCACGCCGTGAAGGCGGACGAAATCCCCAGTGGTTGAGAGCGCATTCATGCGGCCTCCCCGGCGGCGATGCGCACCCGCGCGCTGAGGCCGTCCTGGTCGAACAGTGCGGCGAAAGCCGGCGGCGGCGGCGCGTCGAGCACCAGCAGGTCGATGTCGGACAGATGTCCGCCGCGCGCCGGCGCCGGCCGTCCGAACTTGCTGACGTCGGCCACCAGCACCGAGCGGCGGCAGCTTTCGCGCATGGCGGAGCGCGCCAGAACCTCGGCACGGTCGAAATCCACCAAGGTGCCGTCGGGCTCGATGCCGCCCACGCCGAACACGCCGAAATCGACCCGGTAATTGCGATACATCTCCTCCACATGCGGGCCGAGCACGTCGCGATCGGGCAGGCGCATGGCCCCGCCGGGGATGATGATGCGGTTCGAGGCGGTCACGCTCAGCGCCATGGCGACGTTGAGATTGTTGGTGATGACGGTCAGGTCTTCATGGCCCTGCATGGCGAGGGCGACGAATTCCGGCGTCGTGCCGATGCCGAACGAGAGCGAGGCGCCATTCGGAATGAGGCCGGCGACGAGGGCGCCGATGCTCTGCTTGGCCGTGGGATGGACGATGCGGCGCGAATCATAGGCGAGGTTGAGGCGCGGTGCCTCCACATATTCGGCACCGCCGCGCCGCCGGCGCAGCAGATTGGCATCGCACAGGATGTTGATGTCCCGCCGGATGGTCTGCGGGGTGAGGCAGAAATGCTCCGCGAGCGTCTCCACGCTCAGGAAGCCCCCCTGGCGGGCGAGGTCGACGATATCCTGTTGCCGAAATGTGATGTTCATGCTCGCCCGTCTGCATGTTCATTTGAACATGGAGCGGACGGTAAACTTGTTCATTGAACGCAGGGTGTCGGTTAGATGACGTTCAAATGAACGCGCGGCATCGTGGGCCGGAGGACCCGCGACAGCGCTTGCGATGTTGGATTGGTGATCAGGGTCGCCGCCGCCCATCCCGCGCGCGGCGGGACGGGGTAGCAGCGCACGTAAGAAGCTCAGAGGCCGAAGAAATCGGCCATCAGTTCGAGCTGGTGCTCCAGCATGGGCCGGCCGAGATGGATGCAGCAGCCGGCGTCGCGCGCACGGGCCAGAAGCGGCGTGATTTCCGGCTCCATGATGATTTCCGCCACCACCATGGACGCGTCGAGCCGCGCGGCGTCGAGCGGCAGCGGGTCGTCCGGCTTCATGCCGAGCGAGGTGCCGTTGACGACGATATCGTGTCCAGACGGGTCTTCCCCGCCGGGGGAGATCGACACGCCGGGATGCGCGGCGGCGATCCGGTCGCACAGGTCCTGCGCCTTGGCGCGGGTGCGGTTGGCGATGGTGAGGTGGGAAATGCCCGACGCCGCAAGGGCGAAGGCGAT
>NCHM01000753.1 GCA_002257205.1 Rhizobiales bacterium 24-66-13
GTCGGCGCCGGAAGTCTTGATCACGTCCTGGGGCGAGACCACGTTGCCGAGCGACTTGGACATCTTGTGCCCGTTCTCGTCCAGCACGAAGCCGTGGGTCAGCACCGCGTCATAGGGCGGGCGGCCGCGCGTGCCGCAGCTTTCCAGCAGCGAGGAGTGGAACCAGCCGCGATGCTGGTCCGAGCCTTCCAGATACATCACCCGGTCCGGCCCGTCCGGCGGGCGGTTCGCCTTCAGGTCCGGGCGCACTTCCAAAGTGAAGGCATGGGTGGAGCCGGAATCGAACCACACGTCGAGAATGTCGTCCACCTTCGCCCAGCCTTCGGCGGCGCGGTCGGCGAGGAAGCGTTCGCGGGCGCCGTCCTTGTACCAGGCGTCGGCGCCTTCCAGCGCGAAGGCCTCGGCGATGCGGGCGTTCACGGCGGAATCCTTGAGGATCTCCACCGAGCCGTCGCCAACTTCCTTCACGAACACGGCGATGGGCACGCCCCAGGCGCGCTGGCGCGAGACCACCCAGTCGGGCCGGCTGGCGATCATGCCGGTGATGCGGTTTTCACCCGCCGCCGGCACCCAATCCACGGTCTTGATGCCGGCGAGCGCGCGGGCGCGCAGGGTGTCGGCCTCATTCCCGGCCAGCGTCGCCGGACGCGGCGCCGCCGTGCCGTCCGCGTTGCGGATATCCTGGTCCATGGCGATGAACCATTGCGGCGTATTGCGGAAGATCACCGGCTTCTTGGAGCGCCAGGAATGGGGATATTGATGCTTCAGCCGCCCGCGCGCGAGCAGATTGCCGGCCGCCACCAAAGCGTCGATGACCGCCTGGTTGGCGTCGCCCTTCTCGCCCTTCTCGGTAATGACGCGCTTGCCCGCAAATCCCGGCGCCTGGTCGGTGTAGAAGCTGTCCTCGTCCACCGTATAGGGAATGGCGGGATTGATGCCGCGCTCCTCCAGCCAGCGGCGATGCTGGGTCCAGATCTCGAAATCCTCGCGGCCGTGGCCGGGCGCGGTGTGGACGAAGCCCGTGCCGGCATCGTCGGTAACATGATCGCCTTCGAGCAGGGGGAC
>NCHM01000141.1 GCA_002257205.1 Rhizobiales bacterium 24-66-13
CCATAGGCGATGTTGTCGGCCACGTTCATATGGCGGAACAGGGCATAATGCTGGAACACGAAGCCGATGCCGCGATAGCGCACCGGCACGGTGGAGGCATCCGCCCCATCCAGGACCACCCGGCCGGAATCCAATTGCTCCAGCCCCGCGACCACCCGCAGCAAGGTGGTCTTGCCCGAGCCGGAGGGCCCGAGCAGCGCCACCAGTTCGCCCGGCTGCACATCCAGGGAGATGCCCGCAAGCGCCTGCTGCGTGCCGAACATCTTGACGGCATTTTCTACGGCGACGGCAACGGTCATAAGCTGTGCAAGGCCCCGGTGAAGCGGAAGTCCCGCTTATGGCATGATCGCGCGGCGCAGGAAACGCACGCCCCGCGAGATCAGGTCACAGCCGCCTGAGCGGCCCGGTGAGGATCACTTCGGCCGCGCCCTGCCCCGGCGCGGCATCGGCGGCCTCAAGCGTGATCTCGAGCATGGCGCTCGATTCTCCGGTCCAGGTCGTGAGGTCGGGGGCGAGCGCGGTCGGGTCGCGGAAGGCGCACAGGAGATGGCGCGTGCCATCTTGCGACACCAGCCACAGGCGATAGGTCTGCCCGTCCGGCGGAGGACCGGGAAGCCCGATCACGTCCAGGCGACCGGTCGCCGGATCAAGCGTTATGGTGACACGCGGCGCGCTGCGCGGGGTCAGCACCGCCTCGTGCGGGGTCTGTGCGGGGCTTGGCTGTGCGGCAGGGGTCTGCGCTGCAGGCGTTTGTGGAGCGGCGGTTTCTTGCGGGACGGCGGTTTGTACGACCGGCGGCTGAAGGCTTCCCCGATCGCTGCGCCCCGCGTCGCGCAGCAGCAGACCGCCGAGGCCGAGCACAAGGATGGCCATCAGCCCGCTCGCCACGCGCCAGGGATTGCGCGCGGCCGGCGATTGCGCGGGGGGCTCCGGTGGGTTGAGCGGAACGCTCTTCTGCGGCAAGGGCGAAGGCGCACGGGCCGATGCGGCGCCTTGCGGGCTGGAGTCTTTCTCCAGTTCCCGGATTTCCGCTTCCGCCACCACCGGCGGAATCGGAAATGGCTCCTCGTCCGGTGCCCCCTCGGCGGCAGGCGGCGCATCTGGCGCGAGGGGGGACGGCGCGACGGCGGACGCCGAGGCGGGAGCCGGTGCGGAGGGAACCGGGACGACGGGGGACGACGGGGCGGCGGGGGACGGCGGAGCCGTCGACACCGCGGCGGCGTCGGGTGGGTGCTCGGGCGACTCCTCGGTGATGGCGGGTCCGCTCTCGACCGCCGGCAGGTCCGCCATCAGCTCTTGCAGCAGCCCTTCGGGCGGGGCCACGCTGACCGCAAGTTCGTGCAGCGGCCCGAGCCGGCGTTCCCAGAGCGTGACGAGGGCGGCGAACGTGCTGTCGCCGGCGATCCGCGCCCGGGCGGCACTGCGTTCGGCGGCATCGAGCGTGCCGAGGACATATTCGGCGGCGTCCTGGCGGTCGTCTTCTCGCGCACCGGTCATTGCAGGACCGCGTCGATCTCGCCGACGCTCCGCCGCAACCAGCTGTTGATGCCGTGGACAGGCGCGTCGAAATAGACAGAGAGCGCGTCACGGGTCCAGCCGTCATAATAGGCCAGCAGGACCATGCGGCGGCGCTCCTCCGAAAGCTGGCCGAGGCAGCCGAGCAGTTCGAGCAGTTCGCGGCTGCGCACTTCGCTGGCCAGGGGATCGTCCGCCGCCTCCTCGGCCGCGAACGGCTCGAACACCGAGCCGTCGTCGCTCGCCTGCTCACGGGCGAGATCGAGCGCCGTGCGCCGCACATGCGCGACCATCCAGCACAAGGGATCGCCGATGACATCGCGCAGGGTCTCGGCCGCCGGACCATCGGAAGGCGCATCGTCCCCCTGCGGAGCCGCGTCCAGCGACGGGCGCAAGGTGCGCGCCTCGTTCCAGATTGCGAGATAGGCGGCCTTCAGCGCGGCCCTGGCGCGATCGCGGTGGCGCAGCAGGCGCAGGGCGACGCCATAGAAGCGCGGGCTGGTGCGGGCATAGAGAATCTGGAAGGCGTCGCGATCCCCGTGGGAAACCGCGATCACAAGATCGCTCAGCACATCCGAATTCGCCACGACCGTCCTGATCCCGCACACGGGAACCGCTGAAAAGCGAGACTTAAACTCTCACTCTAAAAAACGGCCGCAAGGCTTTGCGGAAAAATACATTTTCGCCGCCAGGCCCGCGCGCGGCGGAAGCGCCGCACCCCAAGGAAATGAGGCTAAATCAAGACCCGCCAAAGGTGAAGCCCTTCTGGCCCTTTCGCAGGCAAGAAGTTGAAACTACGTCCTTTTTGTACGGAACCTCACAGGGCGTGGACGCCGGCCGGCACCCGCGAAACCCTCACGCCAAGCCCTCGGGCAAGGCCCTCAGGCCCGGGCCGGCTCGCCCATGCGCCAGCCGATGCGACGCTCCAGCGCTTCCGCCTCGCTCACGCGTTCGCGCTCGCTGGCGGCCTCTTCCATCTGAAGCTGGGCCTCGGCGTCCGCAAGGGCGCCCTCCGCCTCGTCGCGCTGGGTGCGCAGATCCTGGGCGGAGCGGGAGAGATTGTCGCGCCGCTGGCGGGCCGCGGCGGCGAGTGGGGAATAGGCAAAATGGCGCGGATCGGAAATGCCCGACCGCTCCTCCTCTCCCGCGATGTCGCGATCGAGATCGGCCGCCATGCGGTCGAACTCGGCGATCATGGCATCTATCCGCACGATGCGCCGACGCGCATCCTCGATCTTGAACCGCTTGGCGCGGATCAGGGGTTCACGCGACTTCATGGAACGCGATACTCCGAAGGCACAAATGAACGCGGCGGCCAAGTTCCCGGCGCTTCCAGAGCCACAATGACGCCGACCTCTTGCCCTTTCCTTACCGCCCCGCCGCTTTGGCCAGGAAAATCGCTTAACCTCGCGGGACGGAAACCAATCGTTTACCGACTTCGTTAATGATGCCTCCACGGTTCGGATGAGGGCGCTTCGAAAAAGCCCCTTACCCGACGCTCCCGAGGCTCGGGAGATGGTGTGGAGATACAGGCCGAGTCGGCCGAAACAACTTTAGCGGCGTGCGGAGAGTCAGTCTTCGCATTCATGCACAAAGTTTTTTCGAAGGACTCTTGTCCAGATGAATCGGTATCGGGTATCGATTCATCACACGTATCGCGAATCACACTGTCGGCTGAGCACACCAAGGGCGGCACGCCGCTTTTCGGGTTGTTGCGAGGAAGGGGATTGCCATGCGCGTCTTGCTCATCGAGGACGACAGTGCGACGGCCCAAAGCATCGAGCTGATGCTGAAGTCCGAGAGCTTTAATGTCTACACGACGGATCTCGGTGAAGAAGGCATCGACCTGGGTAAGGTCTATGAATACGACATCATCCTGCTCGACATAAACCTTCCGGATATGTCGGGCTTCGAGGTGCTGCGCAATCTGCGCGTCGCCAAGGTGAAAACCCCCATCCTCATCCTCTCCGGCCTCGCCGGCACCGAGGACAAGGTGAAGGGCTTCGGCTTCGGCGCCGATGATTATCTCACCAAGCCGTTCCACAAGGACGAGATGGTGGCGCGCATCCACGCCATCGTGCGCCGCTCCAAGGGCCATGCCCAGTCGGTGATCCAGACCGGGGACCTGATCGTCAACCTCGACACCAAGACGGTGGAAGTGGAAGGCGCGCGGGTCCATCTGACCGGCAAGGAATACCAAATGCTGGAGCTGCTCTCGCTCCGCAAGGGCACCACGCTCACCAAGGAGATGTTCCTGAACCATCTCTACGGCGGCATGGACGAGCCCGAGCTGAAGATCATCGACGTGTTCATCTGCAAGCTGCGCAAGAAGCTCGCGAACGCCTCGGCGGGCAAAAATTACATCGAGACCGTCTGGGGTCGCGGCTATGTTCTGCGCGAACCCGTGGCCGGTGCCGACCGCATCGCGGTCTGACCCACGCCGGATCAGCCATCCGACAAAAAGGCCTCGCCGGCGGCGAGGCCTTTTTCATTTTCGCGTCCTGCTTCGAAGCAGGTCTTAAGCGCTTCCCGCCGTGGATCTCATCGCCCCTTGGCGGCGAGCCATTTGCGCATCTCGGCGATTTCCTGCTCCTGCGCCACGATGATCCCCTCGGCCAGCTTGCGGACCTGCGGGTCCGTACCCTAGCTCAGCTCCACCTTCGCCATGTCGATGGCCCCTGGTGATAAGCGATCATGCCGCGCACGAAATCGACGTCGGCATCGCCCGTATAAGCGATGGCCATGTCGGCATGCATCTTGGCGTTCTGCGCCTGGAGCGCCGCAGTGGCCGGGGAAGCGCTGGGAGCCGCCGGGGAAGCGGCAGGCTCTGGCATTGCCGTGGGCATGGTGTCATCATGACTGGCGGGCGCCGACGTGGACTGGGCAGAGGCCCGCGCCGGGCAGTGCAAACGCGCCGACCACGAGGCTCGCCGTGCATATCCGTACCATGCGAGCCATCATGTGCTGCTCTTTCTAAGGCGCGTGCGCCCGTGACGCGGCACGCCGCGCGGCACTTGGCGCCGGCGGCAAATGAGGTCGCAGCACAGGGATGGGCCAACCACGGCTTCAACAGCAAGGCGCGACGCACTGACGCGGCGCTCAGGGCACGAGGCTCAGGGCGCGACCCGCGACGACGCGGACGCGCCGCCGCCGGGCGCGGCGTCATTTTTCCTCGGCGACCGCGCGCATCTTGCGCATCAGCGCTTCAAGCTCCGGGTCGTGGTCGGCCGGCAGCACCAGATTGGCGCTCACCAGCAGATCGCCGTGTCCACCGGAGGCCTTGGGAAGCCCCTTGCCGCGCAGCCGGAAGGTGCGCCCGCCTGAGGTCCAGGCGGGAATGTTCAGGTCCACGGCCCCTGTCAGCGTCGGCACGCGCACCTTGGCACCCAGCACGGCATCAGGAAGCGGCACGTCGGCCTCATAGCGCAGGTCGAAGTCCTCGCGCTTGAACTTCTCGTGCGGAGCGTAGCTGATGGTGACGAAGGCATCGCCCGGCGGACCGCCGAGCGGGCTCGGCTCCCCCTGCCCCTTCAGGCGCATGCGGTGGCCTTCCAGCGTGCCGGCAGCGATCTTCACCTCCACCTGCTTGCCGCTAGGCAATTGCACCCGCTTTCCAGCGCCATGGGTCGCCTCCTCGAAGCTGACCGGCAAGGTCAGCTCGATATCGGCGCCCGGCTCCGGCATGCCGCCACGCGTTCCGCGCCGCTGGCGGCCGAACCCGAACATATCGCCAAGATCCTCGCCCAGGTCGGGGCCGCGCCGGGGATTACGTCGCACCCCCTCGGGGCCGAAGGAAAAACTCTCGAAAATCGTGTCGCCGTCGAAGCCGGAAAAGCCGCCCGGACCGGGCCGGCCGCGCCCGCCGCCGAAACCGGAGAAATCCGGGGCGCGTGGCTTGCCGTCCGCATCGATCTCGCCCCGGTCGAACTGGCCGCGCTTTTCGGCGTCGGCCAGAATCTCATGGGCCGTATTCAGCTCGGCAAAGCGGTCCTGCGCCTTCGGGTCGCCCTGGTTGGCGTCGGGATGCAGCTTCTTCGCCAGCCGCCGATAGGCGCGCTTGATCTCCGCTTCGTCGGCGTTCTTGGCAACGCCGAGGACGTCGTATGGATCACGCATGCAAATTCACCTCAGGGTCGGCGCTTTCCGGCCGACCTCGCCCTTCATGTGGGAACAGGGTGCCCTATTTCAACAGCGGGGCTCAAGCCCGTCCAAGGACTCGCACCTGCGACAGGGTGGTTGCCTTGCCATCGCGGCAGGCTTCGCCCTGCACCCAATGTTCGCCCGTGCTGTCGACGACGCCGATCCGGAAGTCGCGGCACCCGTTGTCCTTCAACGCGCCCAGCGGCGTGGAGGTCCCGCGCGCGCCGGTGATGGTGTTCTGCCACGGCATGCTTGCGCCAGCATCGCGCGATTTCAGCGCCTGGTCGAGCGCGACCTTCGCTTGGACCCAATCCGTGGAGGCGATGCCCTGCGGCGCCTCCCCTACGGGCATGGAGAGCGCCACCGGCTGGGGTTTCAGCGAGCCTGTCACCAATTGATCGTCATCGGACATGCCCAGCAGAGAGCCGCACCCGGACAGCGCCAGCGCGGCGCACAAAAGCGCCCCTGCGACCAATGGCCGGACGACTGTGCGGCGCCGGGCGATCGCCCTATATAAGGCGGTCTTCGCGTCGCCTTGGTCCGCCGTTTCATATTGACGCCACACGGGAAGGGCTCCCAGCCATGTCCGATTCGCCTATGGAAGCCGCAAACCCCTTAACAGGCGGTGATTTCACGCAGAGTCCCGAGCCTTTTCGCCTGTTTGCCGAATGGCTCGACGAGGCCGGGCGCACCGAACCCAACGATCCCAACGCCATGACCCTCGCAACCGTGGACCGGGACGGCCTGCCGGATGCCCGCATGGTGCTGTTGAAGGGCCTCGATGCGCGCGGCTTCGTTTTCTTCACCAATACGATGAGCGCCAAGGGCCGCGAGCTTGCCGACACCCCCAAGGCGGCGCTCGTGTTTCACTGGAAGTCGCTGCGCCGGCAGGTGCGGGTGCGCGGCCCGGTGGAGCAGGTCACCGATACGGAAGCGGACGTCTATTTCGCCACCCGTCCGCGCCTGTCCCAGATCGGCGCCTGGGCCAGCCAGCAGTCGCAGCCGCTGGAGGGGCGTTTCGCCTTCGAGGCGGCGGTGGCCGCGACCACGGCGAAATACGCCCTCGGCTCCGTGCCGCGCCCGCCCCACTGGACCGGCTTCCGCATCGTGCCCGTGGCGATCGAATTCTGGCACGATCGCCCGTTCCGCCTGCATGACCGCATCGTGTTCCGCCGCCCGGAGCCGGAGGGCGACTGGACCCGCACGCGTCTCTATCCCTGAGGCGGGCAGGCCGCGATGCGGGGACGCGGGCCGCCGCGCTTGACCCCGCCTCCCGCCCGTGCTGCCTGCCGGGAGAAGGCGCCGGGCGCGCCACACGGCTTTACGTTTCGAGGAACAAATGTCCGCCAGCAACCAATCGCCACGCATCATGCTGCTGACCGGCGCCTCGCGCGGCATCGGCCACGCGACGGTGAAGCGCTTTTCCAGCGCCGGCTGGCGGGTCATCACCTGCTCGCGCCACGCGTTTCCCGAGCAATGCCCCTGGGCGGCCGGGCCGGAGGACCACATCCAGGTGGACCTCTCCGACCCGGAGAACACCGAAGCCGCCATCGCCGAAATCAAGAACCGCCTGCCGGCCGGCGAACTGCACGCCCTGGTGAACAATGCCGGCATCTCGCCCAAGGGCGCGGGCGGCGCCCGCCTCGGCTCGCTCGACACGCCGCGCGAGACCTGGGCCCATGTGTTCCAGGTGAATTTCTTCGCACCCATCATGCTGGCGCGCGGGCTGGTGGAGCAGTTGGAAGCCGCACGTGGCTCGGTGGTGAACGTCACATCCATCGCCGGCGTGCGGGTGCACCCGTTCGCGGGGGCGGCCTATTCAACCTCCAAGGCCGCGCTGGCGGCGCTCACGCGCGAGATGGCGGTGGATTTCGGCCGGCGCGGCATCCGCGTCAACGCCATTGCGCCAGGCGAGATCGATACCGCCATTCTCTCCCCCGGCACCGACAAGATCGTCGAGCAGATCCCCTTGCAGCGGCTCGGCACGCCCGACGAGGTGGCGAAGATCATCTATGTGCTGTGTACCGAAACCTCGTCCTATCTCAACGGCGCCGAGATCCAC
This sequence comes from Rhizobiales bacterium 24-66-13, assembly GCA_002257205.1. Taxonomy (GTDB): domain Bacteria; phylum Pseudomonadota; class Alphaproteobacteria; order Rhizobiales; family Xanthobacteraceae; genus NCEH01. The sequence continues at coordinate 7,718 of NCHM01000141.1, forward strand.
ATCGACGGTGGGCAGAACGTGTGAGCGGCGCGGCAGCTATAGCCAGCGGCGCCATTTGAAAAACAGGTAGGGCAGGATCGACGAGATCACCATCGCGGTCAGCGCGATCGGATAGCCATAGGTCTCGGCAAGCTCCGGCATGTGCTGGAAGTTCATGCCGTAGATCGAGGCGATCAGGGTGGGCGGCATCAGCACCACCGAGAGCACGGCGAAAATCTTGATGATGTTGTTCTGCTCCAGCCCCACCATGCCGATGGTGCCGTCCAGCAGGAATTGCAGCTTGTTGCCGAGGAAATTTGCATAATCCGAGAGGCCCGCGACGTCGCGCGTCATGCTCTTGATCTGGCTCTTGGTGTCCGGGCCGAGAGGCTTTGAATCGCCCTCGGTGCCGATGAAGGCCAGCACCCGCGACAGTGAGGCGAGACTTTCCCTGGCATAGGAGAGCAAGCCCTCCTTGCGGCCGATATGGGTCAGGATCGCGCGATAGCGCTGGGTGCGGTTGCCGCCCTCGGTGTCGCGCTCGAACACGCGCTTGGACAGGCGCTCGATATCCGTGCCGGCCCGCTCCAGCACCTCGGACACCCGATCCACGATGGTGTCGAGGAGTTCCATCATGATCTGCCCGCCGGTGGTCTGCGCGCACAGCTTGTTGAGCCGGGTCGCGAGCACCGTGAAGGGCTTGGGATTGGCGTAGCGCACCGTCACCAGCTTCCCCTTGACCAGGATGAAGGTGACCGGATCGACCGACGGCGCCTCGGTATCGGCGCCGCACAGGATCGACAGCGTCATGTAAGCGGCGCCGCCTTCCACATAGAGCCGGCTGGATGGCTCGATCTGGCGCATCTCTTCCCGGGTGGGAATTTCGACCCCCACCGCGCGCTCGATCTGCTCGTCCTCGTGGTCCGCAGGAGACACGAGATCCAGCCACAGCGCATCCGTCGGCACCTCGCCATCGTGTGGAACGGTCTGCGCCTTCAGCGCACCGTCAACCAGGCAATAGGCCACCAGCATGTCTCACCGTCTCGGCTCGCGAACGCGGCTCACGGGCGTCCGCTTCAGGCGATACATGCGCGGCCCTGCACGGGCTGGCAAGCGCGGCTCAGGCCGGAACGCGCGGTTCAGGCCGCGAGGT
>NCHM01000142.1 GCA_002257205.1 Rhizobiales bacterium 24-66-13
CATCAAGGGCGCCTGGCACACCGGCGAGAAGGACGCCTTCGCCGCGTTCGGCGATCGCGTGCGCTGGCACACCATGGGCGAAGGCTTCACCTGGGAGACCCAGGACCTCGCCCGCGACACCGCCGCCGCCGCGCGGGCCTTCGACAAGGCGCGCGAATTGCTGGCGGACGAGAGCCTCTCTTTGATCGTGCTGGACGAACTCAACATCGCCCTGCGCTACGGCTATCTCGATCTCGCCGACGTGGTGGCGACACTGAAGGCGCGCCGGCCGGACCTGCACGTGGTGGTCACCGGCCGCAACGCCAAGCCGGAGCTTCTGGAGGCCGCCGACCTCGTGACCGAGATGGGATTGGTGAAGCATCACTTTTCCGCCGGCGTGAAGGCGCAGGCTGGCATCGAATTCTGATGGCCGCCCGCGCGCTGATGTTCCAGGGCACCGGCTCCGACGTGGGCAAGAGCCTGCTGGTCGCCGGCCTTGCCCGCGCGTTCGCCAATCGCGGGCTGCGCGTGCGGCCGTTCAAGCCGCAGAACATGTCGAACAATGCCGCCGTCACCGAAGATGGCGGCGAGATCGGCCGCGCGCAGGCGCTTCAGGCCCGCGCGGCGCGGGTGCCCTTGAGCGTGCACATGAACCCGGTGCTGCTGAAGCCGCAGAGCGATGTGGGCGCGCAGGTGGTGGTGCAGGGCCGGGTGCTCACCAACGCCAAGGCCAGCGCCTACCAGGGCCTGAAGCAAAGCCTCATGCCCGCCGTGCTGGAGAGCTTCGCGCGGCTGAAGGGCGAGGCCGACCTCGTGTTGGTGGAAGGGGCGGGGAGCGCCTCGGAAGTCAATCTGCGCCGCAACGACATCGCCAACATGGGCTTCGCCCGCGCCGCCGACGTGCCAGTGGTGCTGATCGGCGACATCGACCGGGGCGGCGTCATCGCGAGCCTCGTCGGCACCAAGACGGTGCTGGCTATCGAGGATGCCGCGCTGATCGCCGGCTTCGTGGTGAACAAATTCCGGGGCGATCCCGCCTTGTTCGCCGACGGCATGGCGCTGGTGGCGCAGCACACCGGCTGGGCCGCGCTCGGCCTGATCCCGCATTTCCCCGCCGCCGCCCGCCTGCCGGCGGAAGACGCGCTGGCGCTCCAGGGGCCGCCGCCGGCAAAGCCGCACGCCAAGGTGAGGATCGCCGTGCCGATCCTGCCCCATGTGTCTAATTTCGACGATCTCGACCCGCTGGATGCCGAGCCGGCGGTCGAGGTGGTGCGCCTGCGGCCGGGCGAGAGCCTGCCGGTGGATATCGACCTCGTCCTGCTGATCGGCTCGAAGGCCACGGTTTCGGACCTCGCGACGCTGAAAGCCTGCGGGCTGCATCACGACATCATCGCCCATGCCCGGCGCGGCGGGCGGGTGCTCGGCCTGTGCGGCGGCTATCAGATGCTCGGGCGCTGGGTGGACGATCCCGACGGCATCGAAGGTCCGCCGGGCCGGGCCGAGGGGCTCGGCCTGCTGGACGTGGAAACCAGCCTCTCGGGCGAGAAGCGCCTGGTCGCCGTGGCCGGGCAATCCTGCCTTCAGGCCCCGTTCGTGGGCTATGAGATGCACATGGGCCAGACCACGGGCGCGGACACCGCACGGCCCTTCTCGCGCCTCGCCACCGGCGACACGGATGGCGCCACCTCGCCGGACGGGCGCATCATGGGCAGCTATGTGCACGGGCTGTTCGCCGACGATGCCCAGCGCGCCGCCTGGCTCGCTGCGCTGGGCGCCGGTGCGCCGCAAATCTCATACGAGGCGCAGGTGGACGAGACCCTGGATGCGCTCGCCGCGCATCTGGAAACCCATCTCGACCTCGACCTCCTGCTCAGCCTCGCGCGATGACCACCAGCACCGCGCAGAACAGGGCAAGGCCCATGAGCAGGCGGCTCGCGATCCGATAGAGATATAACGCGGAGCGAATGTCGGCGGCGCCGATCTCGCGCCGGCCGTCGCCCATGAAGGGCAGGTCGGCGGGCACGCCCGCATAGGTGCGCGGCCCGGCGATGGCGATGCCGAGGGCGCCCGCCATGGCCGCTTCCGGCCATCCGGCATTGGGGGAACGGTGCTTGCCCGAATCACGCCGCACCGCGCGCCATGCTCCCATGGGCGATGCCCCCTGCATGAAGGCTGCGGCGGCGATGATCAGCAGGCCGGACAGGCGCGAGGCGGGCAGGTTCACCAGATCATCGAGCCGCGCCGAGGCCCAGCCGAACGCCTCGTGACGCGGCGTGCGATGGCCGATCATGCTGTCGGCGGTATTGATGGCCTTATAAGCGGCGATGCCGGGCAGGCCGGCGATCGCCATCCAGAACGCCGGCGCCACGACACCGTCGGAGAAATTCTCCGCCAGGCTCTCGATGGCCGCCCGGGTGATGCCCGCTTCATCGAGCTGGGCCGGGTCGCGGCCGACAATGCGCGAGACCGTGGCGCGCCCGGCTTCGAGGCCGTGAACCTCCAGCGCCTCGGCCACCGCCGCCACATGCTCATGGAGCGAACGGCGGGCAAGTAGCGAAGAGCCGACGATCGCGGTGAGGATGACGCCGCCGGGAAACAGGTCGAGCACGTCCGCGATGATCGCGGCCGGAATGGCGGCGCTCGCGATCAGCACCGCCAGCGCCAGCACGCCCCGCATGCGCCTTCGGGCAAAGCTCAGCTCGGCCCGGTTCCAGGCGAGGTCGAGGGCGGAAATCAGCCGGCCGATCCAAATCACGGGATGGCCGATGAGGTTCAGCAGGCGGACCGGATAGCCGAACCACGCCTCGATGGCGAGGGCCAGGAAAGTCAGCAGGAAGGTCAAGCGATCAAGCCCGTTGGTAGCGGGCCGCATGCGCGCCGCCCAGGTCTGGTTTAGACCAAGGCCGGCGGGCGAGGAAAGCCCCTCGCCGGTGCATGGACGAGGGAGCGTCCTAAAGTGGGCGAAGCCGACGAACTTCGCCGAAATCACCCGAAATCGCGCTTATTGGGGAGGCTCGCCGGAAAATCGGTCGAAATGACGGTGTCATCGGCCGAAGAGGCGCGGAAAGGCGGCAGGAAACCCCTGTTTGTCGACGCGGATTTTATAGCGCTGCCTGGAATAAACGGGGCAGGCCGCGCTTCGGCGGTATGATATACTTTAGATGGTCCAGTCCCCAGCATCCTCGTCGCTATGCAGATAATTGCGCTCGGAGAGATAGTTGAACACCTGTTCCGCCAATTCCTCCGCCGATTTCTCGCCGCCGGAAAGGAGAATTTCCGGGTTTTCAGGCGCCTCGTACGGGCTATCGATGCCGGTAAAATTCGCGAGAAGTCCCTGCCGTGCCTTTTTGTACAATCCCTTCGGATCGCGTTTCTCGGCGATTTCAATCGGCGTATCGACGAATACCTCGATAAACTCGCCCGCACTCAGAAGCTCGCGGGCCATCTGCCGGTCCGCCTTGAACGGAGAGATGAAGGAAACCAGAACCACAAGCCCAGCATCCACGAACAAACGCGCCACCTCAGCCACCCGGCGGATGTTTTCCACCCGATCTGCGTCCGTAAATCCAAGATCCTTGTTGAGCCCGTGCCGGACGTTATCGCCATCGAGCATGTAAGTGTGGCGTCCGGCCGCATAGAGTTTCTTTTCCACCAGGGACGCAATGGTGGATTTACCGGAACCGGAGAGACCGGTGAACCACAATACGGCCGGTCTCTGATGTTTCAGCGCCGCTCTTGCTTCCTTGGAGACGTCGAGCGCCTGCCAATGCACATTGGTGGCCCGCCGCAACGCGAATTGCACCATGCCGGCACCGACCGTCTGGTTGCTGAGCCGGTCGATTACAATGAAAGCACCGGTCTCCGGCACATCCGCGAAGGCATCGAAAGAAACCGCGTCGCGACTGGCCACATTCACCACGCCGACCTCGTTCAGCGTCAGCGTTTTAGCAGCCAATTTCTGGAATGTGTTGACGTCGACCTTGTGCTTTATTTCCGTAAAGGTGGCGCCGACGGTGCGGGTGCCCATCTTGATCAGATAGGGCCGGCCCGGCAGCAGTGGTTCGTCATGCATCCAGATGATCTGGGCCGCGAACTGGTCCGCCCGCTCCGGCCGGTGGACCGCGTCGGCGAGAATATCCCCGCGCGAAACATCCACTTCATCTTCCAATGTCACCGTAACCGCTTGCCCCGCAACAGCTTCCGCAAGATCTCCGTCACGTGTGACGATGGATTTTACATGTGTTGTGCGGCCCGAACCGGCGACAACAACGCTATCGCCCGGGCGCACCGAGCCGCTCACGATAGTGCCGGCAAAGCCCCGAAAATCCAGATTAGGCCGGTTAACCCATTGCACCGGCATGCGGAATGGGCGCGCGACAGCCTTCTCGGCGACATCTACATTTTCCAGATATTCGACCAAGGCTGGCCCTTGGTACCAGGGCGTTCTGGCGCTGCGGGCCATGATATTGTCGCCATAGCGGGCAGAAAGAGGCACCGCCTGGAAGGTCTCGAAACCGAGGGGCGCGATCAGCTTGGTATAGTCCGCGACGATGTCCTCGAACCGGCTCTGCGAAAACTCCACCAGATCGATCTTGTTCACCGCCAGGACCACATGGCGGATGCCCAAAAGCGAGACGATGAAGGAATGGCGGCAGGTCTGGGTCAGCAGACCTTGCCGCGCATCCACCAGGATCACGGCGAGATCCGAATTGGAGGCGCCGGTTGCCATGTTGCGGGTATATTGTTCATGCCCGGGCGTATCGGCGACAATGAACTTGCGCCGCTCCGTATTGAAGAAGCGATAAGCGACATCTATTGTGATGCCCTGTTCGCGCTCCGCCGCGAGACCGTCCACAAGCAGAGCGAAGTCGAGTTCGTCGCCTGCTGTGCCATGCTTGCGTGAATCCTTGGTAAGAGTCGCGATCTGGTCGTCGAACAGCAGCTTGGTATCGTAAAGCAGACGACCGATGAGCGTGGATTTTCCATCATCCACGCTGCCGCAGGTGAGGAAACGCAGCAGGCTCTTGCTTTCGGTTGCGAACAGTTCGGTGAGCGGAGCGACGTTCATCAGAAATAGCCCTCGCGCTTCTTCTTTTCCATCGAGGCGGCATCGTCATGGTCGATCAGGCGGCCGGATCGTTCCGAGGTCCGCGCCACCAGCATTTCCTGCACGATATCTTCCAAAGTGGCCGCAGTGCTGTCGATGGCGGCGGTCAGCGGATAGCAGCCGAGTGTGCGAAAGCGGATCATGCGCTGTTCCGGCGCCTCGCCGGGTAAAAGCGGCATGCGCGTATCGTCCACCATGATCATCTGCCCGTCGCGCCAGACAATCGGGCGCTCTGCGGCGAAATAGAGCGGTACGATGGGAATGCGTTCCGCCAATATATATTGCCAGATATCCAGCTCGGTCCAATTGGAGAGCGGAAATACGCGGATGGACTCGCCCGGCTTTACGCGAGCATTGTAGAGGTTCCACAATTCCGGTCGCTGATTCTTCGGATCCCAGCCGTGATTGGCAGTGCGAAACGAGAACACGCGCTCCTTGGCGCGGCTTTTCTCCTCGTCGCGCCGCGCCCCACCGAAGGCCGCGTCGAAGCCATGCCGCGTCAGTGCTTCCTTCAGCGCGTCGGTTTTCATGACGTTGGTGTAGAGAGAAGAGCCGTGATGAAAGGGATTGATGCCCTGCGCCAGGCCTTCCTGGTTGGTATGGACCAGAAGATCGAATCCAAGCGTCTTCGCCATTTCATCCCGGAAGGCGATCATCTCGCGGAATTTCCAGGTGGTATCGACGTGAAGCAGAGGGAAGGGCGGCTTGGAAGGATAGAAGGCCTTCATCGCAAGATGAAGCATCACCGCCGAATCCTTCCCGATCGAATACAGCATGATCGGATTGCGGAATTCGGCCGCGACCTCACGCAGGATGAAGATCGATTCCGATTCAAGACGCTGGAGATGCGTCAGTCGATTGGACGACACGTTCGGCATTCCTTGTTGTCTCGGCCGCCGTCCGGGCTTAATGACGGCTCAGCCGCCAGCACGGGCCGGCGTAAGCCGCACCAGATTGCGGTCGCCATAGGCGACGAAATGGGGATTGGCGAAGGGCGCATCCCCCTCCTGAACGCACCGCCCATAGGTCAGCGGGCGGCCGTCCAGGGTGGTGACCACACCCCCGGCCGCGCGCAGCACGGCGTCGCCGGCGGCGGTATCCCATTCCATTGTGCGGCCCAGGCGGGGATAGAGATCTGCCATACCTTCCGCGAGGAGGCAGAATTTCAGCGAAGAGCCTGCGGCGACGAATGATTCCACCGGAAATTGGCCGAGCCAATCGCTGGTTTCGGCAGTCGCGTGGGAGCGGCTGCCAATGGCGGCGAGCCGGGCAGGGGCCTCGCGCACCTTGATCGGCACCAATGAGGTCAGATGGTCGTCGCGCACCTCGCCCTTCCAGGCGCCGGAGCCGACCGCACCGGCATAGACCACGCCCAGAGCCGGGGCATACACCACCCCCGCCCTCGGCGCACCCTGCTCAATGAGGGCGATATTGACCGTGAATTCGCCGTTCCGTGAGATGAACTCTTTCGTTCCATCAAGGGGATCGACGAGGAAGAAGCGCTTTCCCGCATCCGGAATGCGGCCGGCTGCCGCTTCTTCCTCGGCGACCACGGGAATATCGGGATGGAGGCGCGCCAACCCGTCGAGGATCACGGCCTCGGCATCATGGTCGGCCTGCGTCACCTGCGAGGCGTCGGCCTTTTGGTGCACGGCGAAATCGGTGGCATAGATATCGAGGATGACACGGCCGGCGCGCAGGGCCAGCGAGACAAGTTCGGGAACGGGAGATACCTGAGCCATGGTGCGCGCTGAAACCAATCCTGATGCCCGCAAACTAATCGTCCCTTTCCATCTTTGCAATGTGGATGTGGGAAATTAAATATATAACATATTTTTCATGTTTATTGTGAAATTCGAACCGCGATTTCAAGAGGGCCGGGGCCTCGTTCTGCGCCGCAGACCATGCCATAACGCCGCCGCGGGACGGGCGGACCGAACAAGTGGCGGTCTGAGCAAGTGGCGGATAGAGCACGTATAGGAGACACGCGCGTGAGCAATGACATGGTCCCGAACGCAGTCGTTGAGGTTGGCGGCCTGAAGATTTCGAACCGGACGCCGCTCACGCTCATCGCGGGGCCGTGCCAGATCGAAAGCCGCGAGCATGTGCTGGATGTGGCGAAGGAACTTTCAGCGATCACCACGCGTCTCGGCATGGGGCTAGTGTTCAAATCCTCGTTCGACAAAGCCAACCGGACTTCGATTTCGGGCGCCCGCGGCATCGGGCTGAAGGCGGCACTGCCCATTTTCGCGGAGATTCGCGAAACCATCGGTGCCCCGGTCCTGACCGACGTCCACGAAATCAACCAATGCGCCCCGCTGGCCGAAGTGGTGGATATTCTCCAGATACCCGCCTTTCTCTGCCGCCAGACGGATCTTCTCATTGCCGCCGCGCAGACCGGCCGGGTGGTGAACGTGAAGAAGGGCCAGTTCCTGGCGCCCTGGGACATGAAGAATGTGGTGGCCAAGCTGACCCAGTCCGGCAATCCCAATGTGCTGGTGACGGAGCGCGGCGTTTCGTTCGGCTACAACACTTTGGTGTCCGACATGCGCGCCTTGCCCGAACTGGCGGCGACCGGCGCTCCGGTGGTGTTCGATGCCACCCATTCGGTGCAGCAGCCCGGAGGGCAGGGCGCCTCCTCGGGCGGACAGCGCGAATTCGTGCCCGTTCTTGCCCGCGCGGCGGTCGCGGTGGGCGTGGCGGCGGTGTTCATCGAGACCCATCCCGACCCCGACCATGCGCCATCGGACGGCCCGAACATGATCGCGCTGCGGCATATGGAACCGTTGCTGCGCGCCCTCCAGGCGTTCGACGTTCTCGCCAAGGGGCCGCTCGTGTCCGCCATCGCCTGAGGGCCGCGGCACGCGAACGCGGGATCGAAATCCGTCACCGGCACGATTGCCTGCGTGCCGGGATCGTTTAAGGAAAGGCGCTGTTTCCTTGCCGCATCACAGCGCGAGCTGGCGCGATGTTGTAAGATCTCGGCTCCATTCGGCGAAACTGGGACATTGGCGCACATGCGCATTGCGATGATTGGAACGGGCTACGTTGGGCTGGTCTCCGGAGCCTGTTTTGCGGACTTTGGGCACCGTGTGACGTGCATCGACAAGGATGCCACCAAGATCGCGATGCTGGAGAAGGGCGAAATCCCGATCTTCGAGCCCGGGCTGGACGAGCTTGTGCACCGCAATGTGGCCGCGGGCCGGCTGGATTTCGCCACCGACCTGACGGAGGCTGTGAAAGAGGCGAATGCGGTGTTCATCGCCGTCGGCACGCCCTCTCGGCGCGGCGACGGACATGCGGACCTGTCCTATGTCTATGCGGCGGCGCGGGAGATTGCGGCAGCGGCGGACGGCTATACCGTGGTGGTGACGAAATCCACGGTGCCGGTGGGCACGGGCGACGAGGTGGAACGGGTGATCCGGGAGGCCCGCCCCGATGCGGACATCTCGGTCGTGTCGAACCCGGAATTCTTGCGCGAGGGCGCGGCGATCGAGGATTTCAAGCGGCCGGACCGGGTTGTGGTGGGGAGCGAGGAGCCGCGGGCGCGCGAGGTGATGGCGCAGGTGTATCGTCCGCTGTCGTTGAACAATCTGCCGCTTCTGTTCACCAGCCGGCGCACGTCGGAGCTGATCAAATATGCCGGCAACGCGTTTTTGGCGATGAAGATCACCTTCATCAACGAGATCGCGGACCTGTGCGAGGAGGTCGGGGCGAACGTGCAG
>NCHM01000143.1 GCA_002257205.1 Rhizobiales bacterium 24-66-13
ATCTTTCGGTCTGGCGTTGGGGTTCGCAACCAGACCCTAACCGAACATCACCGGTGACCACCTCTACCTCGACCTACACCACGTCCGGGGACACGATCGTCAGATGCGTATCCAACAACTCGTTGGCGCGCTGCGTTATGCCTCTCGTCTGAACGTCAGCGAGAGCTTTCGTGTAGGCGTCGTCGATAACCAACAAGTCCCGACGCGTGACAAGCTTCGATTTGTTTGCGGCTAGCGTCTTGCGGTCTTCGAGCTCCGCCTTTTCCGCAGCCAGCTTGGCTCTCTCTTCGGAATTCCCTGCCTGCGCGAGCCCATCTTTCTCCGCCTTCAGCTTGCGCGCGAAAGCCTTCACGTCCTCGATCGGCACAATCATCGGAGGAACCGCGGCGCTCTCTTCGCCTCGAAGGCGCGCAACAGCGTTCGCGCGGCGCTTCACCGCTGAGGTCTGAAAGATCGAGAGCCCATCAGCCAGTTCCGCGTCCCGCTTTCGCACCTGTTCGAGCCGGTCAGGGAAGTCGTCGGCGCCAAGACAGGTCAGCTCGTGAACATTCGTGAGTGCATCGGCCACCACCTGCTCCGCCGTTGTGGCTTCGGCGTCGAGGGTGTCGTCCATGAATTTTTGAAAGCGCTGCATGCGGCTTGCGCCATCCGACAGTAGCGGCTGCTGGCACAACACGCATGCAGCCGAACCGCTGTCTGCGACCAACACTGGAAACGTCTGTCCGGGGTAGGCTTCCGCCACGGAATAGTCGCGCGCCGCGGCCCAAAGTACTCGCCAGGTGTCGCTGCCGACACCTGCCAGTGGCTCGTCGGTGAACAATTCTCCAGCGGCGATCGTAGCTGCCTGGCGCGCTGCGACCGAAGCAGCACGAAGACTGGAAAGCTGCTCCAACGCAGCATCGGTAAGCGCTGACGCAACGGCCTCGCACTCCATTGCGAGGGAATCGATCCACTTGGAGAGCGCATTGACGTCAGCAGCGGCCGCGGCACCGGCAGAGAGGGCAGCCGTGATCTGGTCGAGCCGCTCCTGATCTTCCTTACTCGACACTGTCGCCGCATCGATTTGGGCATCAGTCGTGGATTTGCTCAAGGCTTTGTCGAAGCGCTGGGCTGCCGTTTCGCGTTGTGGAGCGAAAGCGATCGCCGTCAGGCTGACCTTGTTCCCGACCTCCGTTGCGCGCTCGGAATCCAGTATCTCTTTCAAGCCGATGCAAACGGCATTGAGACGGTGAGGCAGCGCCAGTCCAAATGGAAGAAACCGGATCTGATTTCCACCATCGACGTAGAGCTGCGCGGAGGCCGTATCGAAGACGGAGACCTGCATGAGCTGCGGCGATGCGACCGTGCCGGGCGTCCACGGGATTGCGGTGTCCCCGGCGCCGGCGTCGATTACAATCTCGGCCGTTTGCGGGCCGGCAGTGCCTCCATAGACGTCAGCGAGAACCTTCAGCTTGGCCGGGTTTTCAACGCGCGTCCGGCAAGCCGTCCGAAGTATCCGCACAAAGCCGCTCTTGCCGCTTCCGTTCCGGCCATAAACGATTGTGAGTGCTTTTGGACAAAAGGTGAGGGACGCCTTGGGCACCAGCCGATTTACGTTCTCGACGCTGGCGATGCCCTTCAGAATGATGGGTTGATGTTTCCCGCCTCCAAAATGAGCCTTGGTGAACGGGACGGCTTTTGGAGGCGCGACCGGAAGTTTGAATCCGCCAGCGGATTTGACCTGAGCAAGCAACTCACTGACGTCGGCCGCGGTAAGCTCATTGCTGATCGCCAGACGTCTCAGGGCGTCCTGCTTCCAGGGCGAAAGCTTCTTTGACCATTCCAGAACATCATCTATCGGCTCCCCAGCCATTCCGTCCCCCGATAGAAAGCTTCAGCCACGCATTTTGCCCGCGGGTATCCCGTTCCCAGCTCGATATTTCAATATCACGTCTTTCGATCCGCCCGTAAGCTCCGCACGTGCACCGAATGGCGCAAAGAGGGGCGAGAGACGGTGGCCTACAGATTTGTTCATGCAGCAGACATCCACCTGGACTCCCCGCTGCGCTCGCTTGCGCTACGCGATGCTGATCTGGCGGAGCTGATAGGCAATGCGACGCGGCGCGCCTTCGTGCGGATCATCGATCTGTGCCTTGAGGAGCAGGTCGATGCGCTGCTGATTGCCGGCGATCTCTATGATGGCGAGCAGACCTCGATGAAGACGGCACGCTTCCTCGCGGAGCAGCTCCGGCGCCTCGACGAAGCCAGCATCCGCGTCTTCATCATCAGGGGCAACCATGACGCTTTGTCGAAAATCACGAAGGAACTGGTGCTACCAAATTCGGTGAAGGTGTTCGCGGGGCGCGCGGAAGCCGTGGAGATCGATCGCGCCCCCAGCCACGTCCCAGTGGTTATTCACGGCCTCAGCTTCGCCCAGCCGCACGCGCCCGAGAGCCTGCTCGGCAAGTATCGGCCGTCGGTGGAAGGAGCGGTCAATATCGGCCTCCTCCATACCAGCCTCGCCGGTACAGCCGGCCACGACCTTTATTCGCCATGCAGCCTCGCGGACCTCGAGCGCACTGGCTTCAGATATTGGGCCCTGGGCCATGTGCATAAACGTTCTGCTGTCGAAGGTGCGTGCACCATCGTCATGCCCGGCATCCCGCAGGGGCGGGATATCAACGAGGCGGGTCCGAAATCCGTCACTCTCGTGACCATTCATGATGATGGCTCGGTGCTTCTCGAGGAGCGTGACACCAGCATCGCACAATTCGAGCGCGTTTCGATCGACGCGAGCGGGCTGGAAGACTGGCGAGACCTGGTATCGGCTATTGCCCGCGGATTGGAGAAAGCGCGGGACGTCGTCCGCTCAGAGCACCTCGTCACGCGCCTGCAGGTGAGCGGAGCAACTCCGTTGGGGTGGCGTATCCTACGCGACGCGGAAATGCTCAAGACCGAGGCTGATGAGAGGGCGTCCATCGTCGGTTCGTGCTGGGTCGAGAAGCTGGAGATTTCCTGCCATCCGCCCAAGCTAGGGCTCGAAACATCGGGAGACCCCGTCTCCGAACTTCATCGCTTGATCGAAAAGGATGTGCTGGACTCCGACGCTTTCCAGGCCGAGTTCGTTGGCATGGCCGAGGAGCTAAGGGCGCAGCTCCCGCAGGAATGCCGTGATGCCTTCGGCTCCGACGAGGCGTCCTTCAGGGAGGCGCTCGCGCGCCTGGCGCGCGACGGTGCGGAAGGCGTGATGGCGCGTCTCGAGGCCGCTGGGGAAGGTGCCTGAGTCATGCGCCTGCGCCGCCTCGACCTCACCCGGTATGGGAAGTTCACCGATCGCAGCATCGATTTCGGCGAGCGGACCGAGGGACAGCCGGACCTGCACGTCATCTACGGGCCGAACGAGGCCGGCAAGTCGACGGCGTTCGCGGGGTTTCTCGACCTGCTGTTCGGGATCGGCACGCAGAGCCCGTTCGATTTCCTCCATCCCTATTCCACCATGCGGATCGGCGGAGCGCTGGAATTCGGCGCCGAGACGAGGGAGTTCGCGCGCATCAAGCGGCCGCAGAACAGCCTGCTCGACGCCGAGGACCGGCCGATCGCCGAAAGCGCCATCCGCGGCGAGCTCGGCGGCATCGAGCGCGACGCCTATCGCACCATGTTCTCGCTCGACGACGAGACGCTCGAGAAGGGTGGCGAGAGCATCCTGGCCAGCAAGGGCGATCTCGGGCAATTGCTGTTCTCCGCCAGCGCCGGCCTCGCACATCTCAGCCACAAGCTTCTCGATCTTAGGGGAGAGGCGGATGGGTTCTACCGCTATCGCGCGCGCAGTGGCACGCTTGCTGACCTCAAGGCTCGGCTCACGGAACTGAAGGCGGAGCGGGAGCGCTTCGACACCCTGGCGTCGGACCATGCGCGGTTCGTCGAGACCCGGGACCGGGCCAGGGCGCACTATGATGAGGCGGTCACTGAGCGCACCCGCACGCAGTCGCGCATGGATGAGATCCAGGGCCATCTCACCGCGCTGCCGCGCCTTGCGGCGCTACGCCGCATCCGCGAGCGCCTCGCTCCGCTTGCGGACGTGCCTGAGGCCCCACCTGGCTGGCCGAGCGAGCTGCCGAGGCTTCAGAAGCAGGAGATCGAGCTCGGCGTCCAGATCCAGGCTATCGCCGAAGAGGTCGGGCGCCTTGCGGATGAGATAGAGGCGATCGCTGTGGACGAGGCCGCCCTGCGACTCTGCGAACCGGTGGAACGGCTCGGGGAACTCCGGGCGCGCCATGTGACTGCGGAGCGGGACATTCCCGAAAGGCGTCTGCAACTCCGGCAGGTGGACCTCGCGATCTCGGCAATCCTCCAGCGGATCGAGCGGGAAGGGGAGACCGAGCCCCGCCGCCTCATCCTGACGGCGGCGACGGTCGGTCGTCTGCGCGAACTGATCGAAGCCCGCTCCGGCATCGACGCCGCGATACGTACCGCCGCCGGCGAACTCATCGAGGCGCGCCGTCGCTTCGCCGAGATCGCGGCCCGGCTGCCGGAGTCCGGCGCGGATCCGCAGGCTGCGCAGGAGCGGGAGCGATCGATGGCGGCGCTGGCGATCACCGTCGAGCAGACGCGTTCCGCCGATCACCATGTCCGGCATCGCTTGGCCGATCGGGCCCGCGCTGCTGCTGTCGATGCGCTTGCGGATCGCCTGACGGCGCTGCGCCCCTGGCAAGGTACGGCAGATGATCTCGTCGGCCTGCCGTGCCCGGGGCCCGACAGGATGCCGCGCTGGAGGGCGGCGCGCGGCGAGGCTGAGGCCACACTGTCTCGGCACCAAAGCGAGATCGAACGGCTGACGACGCTGGTCCACCACCTGGAGGCAGAGCGCGCGAGCCTTTCGTCTACGACGGGCGTCGTGACCGATCAGGAGGCCGCCGAGATTCGGACCCGCCGCGAGCAGGCCTGGGCCGCGCATCGGCGCGATCTCGATACCATGTCGGCCGATGCCTTCGAAACTGTGCTGCGCCACGAAGACATCATCGGCGCCGGACGGTTCTCGCACATGTCCGAGCTGGCGAAGCTGCACCAGAGCGGGCAGGCACTCGCCGTGGCGCAGGCTGACCTCGACCGGGCCGTCGAACTCAGGGACCGTGCGGCTGCTGCCCTGGACGGTCTCGATGCCGAGGTGGCCAAGGCGGTCGACGTAATCGCGCCTTCGCTCGCTTCTGCACCATTTCTGCCGGCGATCGAGGACTGGCTTGCCCGCCGGGAAAAGGCCCTCGACGCGCGCGAGGTGGTCAGGAGCGCCGAGCAGGATCTTCGCGCCGCGCAGCAAGATGCAGGTGCGGCGACGGAACGGCTGCGCACCGCGCTCAGTCGGGCCGGCCTGGCCCAGGAGCCTGATGCGGGCTTCGACTCGCTGCTCGCCAATGCCCAGGCGGCGCTCGACCGTGAGGCCGAGCTGCGCCGCCTGCGTGCCGACCTGGACGAGCGCCAGCGCGACGTCGCGTTGCGCGAGCGTGCCGCCGAGCAGGCAGGGGCGGACGAGGGAGCTTGGGCCGAGGCATGGTCCACGACCTGTCGCGGCTGCTGGCTCGCAGATATCGCTGAGGTGCCGGTCATCGGCGTCGTTCGCGAGATACTCGTGGCGATTGCCGATCTCGCGCCGGCGATCGAGAAGCGGGCGGGCCTCGTCGACCGCATCGAGAAGATGGAAAAGGACCAGGTCGCGTTTCGCGACGAGGTGGTGAGCCTCGCGGGCGCGTTGAGGATCCCGGTCGGAACCGTGCCGGTTCTCGAGCTGGCGCAGCGCATCGGTGAAAAGGTCCGAGAGGCGGGCGCCGAGCGCGACCGCCGGGCGAAGCTGATGGAGCGGTTGGAGGAGGCGACGGGACGGCAGCGTGCGCTTGCCGAGACGTCGGCGATCCACGACGAGCAGAAGCACCGGATGACCGCGTTCTTCGAGGTCGCGTCTCTGGCGGAGGTGTCGGATAAGCTTTCCGACGTCGCGCGGCGGGCTGAATTCCGGGAACAGGCCGAGGATGCCGGGCGTGAGATCCTCGATGCGGTGCGAGCGCCTGATCTCCTCAGCGCCGAGGCTGCCCTCGATGCGGCGGATCGGCCGGCGCTGGAAGCGGAGCTGATCGAACTCAAAGCCCGGTTCGAGGACCATGACAAGCGTTGTCACGAGCTCTTTGCGACGCGCTCGGCGGCGATCGACCAGGTGGAGGCGATCGGCGGCGACGCCCGGGTCGCCGGCATCGAGGAACGCCGGCGCACGACATTGCTGGAAATCGAGGATGGTGCGATGCGCTATCTGCAGCTACGGGCAGGCGTCGCCGCCACGGAGCAGGCGCTCGCCACCTATCGCGAGCGCCATCGCAGTTCCATGATGGCACGCGCCTCGGCAGCGTTCCGCACCATCAGCCGCGGTGCCTATACAGGTCTTGCCGCCCAGCCCAGCAAGCACGGCGAGACGCTCATCGCCCTTTCCGCGGCCGGAGGCTCCAAGGCTGCCGAGGAGTTGTCGAAAGGCACGCGGTTCCAACTCTATCTAGCGCTGCGTGTCGCCGGGTACCATGAGTTCGTTCGGGCGCGCAGTGTGTTGCCGTTCGTCGCCGACGACATCATGGAGACCTTTGACGATTTTCGGGCGGAGGAGGCGTTCCGCCTATTCGCGGACATGGCGCAAGCCGGACAGGTGATCTACCTCACGCATCATCAACACCTTTGCGAGATCGTGAAGAAGGTCTGTCCGGCGGCGCGATTGCACCTCCTCGACGAGGCCGTATTGGAACCTCAGTTCGCCTGACGGTTCATTAGTGGCGATGATGGGAACAGGCCCTCGCGACCAAGATCATATGGCGGTTTCGCGAAACCCTTCGCCCATCTTCAAGGGCGGCACGTTCGAACCCGACACCCGCGCACTCGATTCCCGCGTGCCTTTTACTACAACGTCACGCCCGACTTGCCTGGCATGATCATGCGCATTCCGGCCGTGCCCGCTCAGTCGGCGCGCTTGACCGGAGGCGGCGACCAGTTGCCCTCGATCACCTCGGTCTTGGGCCAGTAGAGGCGCAGGTTCATGGTGAAGGCGCCGTTCTTCGGTGCCGGAAGCCAGTTGGCTTCCTTATCTTTCCGCGGAGATTCACGCTGGATGTAGAGGTCGAGCGAGCCGTCGGGATTGAAGACCAGCTTGTCGCGGTCGCCGATGGCGTAGCGATCGAGCGGGTTCTCCGTGAAGAGCTGGCGCTCGTCATACATGGTCAGTGACCAGAAGGCGCGCACGGGCGGGAGCTGCTCCTTGGCGAAATGCATGACGTAGCGTTTCGCGCCGTCGAGCGGACGGCCCTCGGAATCGGCAAAGGCGGTCGGATAGACCGCATCGTCCGGCACATTCGCGCCGAGCCCGCCAAAGGCGACGCCGGCGCGGTGCAGATAGTCAGCGCCATAGGTGCCGATGGCGGTCAGGTTGGTGCGCCAACCGTTGGCGAGCACATCCTGTGTCTGTCGGTCAGCGAAGAGGCGTCGTTCACGCGCGGCGGTACCTTCATGTCATCGGCTGAGGCACTCATCGGAGCGCCGCTCACACCCTTGAGTTACGCCGGCGTCGCACGCCGAACAACGCGCCGAGCTGTCGTCGCCGGAGAAGCTGTGGGTGCCGCAGGTGCGGCGGTCGTCGCCGTGCCACGCACTTGCGTTCAGGCGGTCGACGCCTACGGCCGAATCTATACCCGGTGCAACTGATCGCACTCTGCGCCGCGGATACCAATCCGGCGGGTTGAGACCAACGGCGTGGACCTGGACCAGAACCTCGCCGGTGGCCAAAGCGCGTCGTGGCGCATCCTCGTAGCGCAACACCTCGGGACCGCCGAACGTATGACCGGACTGCTGCGCCGCCGTCGCTTCGGCAAACCACGGAATCCTTCCTTTTGACCTGAGGTGCGGCGCGGGGCCGGTTGTGTCCCGGTACGGCCATGTGGTCCAGCGCCCGAAAAGAGGTGCGTGCGAGAGGGCGCGGACCACCTCCGAGCAAGTCCGACCCCGCTCTCCATGGATGGCTTTCCTGGTCCTCCGCCCGCCCTTCCACGATCAACCCTCAAGGGGTCGGCTATGCGCAGCATGCCGCCGCTACGGCTGCGCCTGCGCGGTGATCGCGGCCGGTTGAGGACACTGACGGACGCCATCGAGCGGGGATCGGCCTCGCTCAAAGGTGGAGCCCACAAATGTCGCACGATCTTTCCCTCGCCCAGTCCCACGCGTTCCAGCTCGCCCGCACCTTGATGGTCTCGGTCACGCTGTTTCAGGTCGATGGAGAATTCGGCGTCCTGCCGAGCGACGAACTCGACGACGCCGACGTGGTCGTCGTCCACGAATACGACCCCTACCAGTTCGGCCAGGCTCATTGAGCCGGGTTCGCCCGGACGGGCGCGTGCCGCTCGCGAGCGGGCGGCCGCAAGGGAAGCTGCGCCGCGGCTGGTCGAGGTCACGGCGCTGCGCACCCTGCAGGATTCACCAGTTGCCCGCCGCGCCCTTGCCCCCTTCGCTCTTCACGGCGCCGGGGGATGGTTCCGCGAGGTGCGGGACGAGGAAGACTCAAGCGGGAAAGGTCCGACCCGGAGGCGTGTCGGAAGAGGAAGATGGAAAAGAAGGACATTGAGGAGCTGAGGAGCCGTGTGCCCTGTGCAGCCGTCCTCCAGAAGGCGGGGTTTGCGATCGAGATCGTGTCCCACCAAGTGGTGTAGCTGTCGCTGGCGGTCGCGGTCGTGTTCGGCGCGGGCCTTTGCTGATCAGGATGCCGCGGCGGGCATGCTGATGA
>NCHM01000144.1 GCA_002257205.1 Rhizobiales bacterium 24-66-13
GAAAACAACTTCGCCTATGATTACCTGCCGAAGCTCGATGTGCCCGCCTATGACGTCCTGCGGGCCTTCGAGCTGATGAAGCAGGGCAAGATGAACGCCTATTTCTGCCAGGGCTTCAACCCCCTTCAGGCGTTCCCCAACAAAGCCAAGCTCGCCGAGGCGCTCGGCAAGCTGAAGCTGCTGGTCATCATGGACCCGCTGGAGACCGAAACCGCCCGGTTCTGGGAAAATCACGGGGTCTATAATCCCGCCGATCCCGCCAAGATCCAGACCGAGGTGATCCAGCTGCCGACCACCTGCTTCGCCGAGGACGAAGGCGCGCTGGTGAATTCCGGCCGCTGGCTCCAATGGCATTGGGCGGCCGGCACGCCTCCGGGCGAGTCCAAGACCGACTCCTGGATCATGGCGCAGATCTTCCTGCGGCTCAAAGCCCTGTACCAGAAGGAAGGCGGCGCGTTCCCGGACGCCATCGTCAACCTGCAATGGAACTATAAGAACCCGAACGAGCCCACCCCCGAGGAGCTCGCGAAGGAAATGAACGGCTATGTCGTGAGCGACGTGGCCGATCCCAACGATCCGAACAAGAAGCTGCTCGAGGCCGGCAAGCAATTGCCGAGCTTCGCCGCCTATCGCGACGACGGCACCACCGCCGGCGGCTGCTGGATCTATTCCGGCTGCTTCACCGAGGCCGGCAACATGATGGCGCGCCGGGACAATAGCGACCCCGGCGACACCGGCGCCTATTCGAAATGGAGCTTCTCGTGGCCGGCCAACCGGCGCATCATTTATAATCGCGCCTCGGCCGACATCAACGGCAAGCCCTGGGACGACACCCGCAAGCTGCTGTGGTGGGACGGCGCAAAATGGACCGGATACGACGTGCCGGACATCGCGCCCACCGCCAAGCCGCAGGATGTCGGCCCGTTCATCATGAACCCGGAAGGCGTCTCGCGCCTGTTCGCCCGGGGCATGATGCGCGAAGGCCCGTTCCCGGTGCATTACGAGCCGTTCGAAAGCCCGGTCGTCAATGTGATCGCCCCCAAGGTGCGGGGCAATCCGGTGGCGCGCGTGTTCAAGGACGACTTCGCCCAGTTCGCGGACGTCGGCTCGCCGGACTTCCCCTATGCGGCGACCTCCTATCGCCTCACGGAGCATTTCCACTATTGGACCAAGAACAACCACGTGAACTCGGTGCTTCAGCCGGAATTCTTCGTGGAGATCTCGGAACAACTGGCGAAGGAGAAGAACATCGCCAATGCGGGCTGGGTGCGCGTGTGGTCGAAGCGCGGCTCGGTGTTCGCCAAGGCCTATGTGACGAAGCGCATCAAGCCGCTCATGTGCGACGGCAAGACGGTGCACATCGTCGGCATCCCGATCCATTGGGGCTTCGTGGGCGCGGCCAAGAAGGGCTTCCCCGCCAACGTGCTGACGCCGTTCGTCGGCGACGCAAACATCGAGACGCCGGAATACAAGGCGTTCTGTGTCAACATCGAGCCCACCACCGGGCCGGTGGCGTGAGGGAGGTGAAATAATGTTTCCCCCAGCCCCAAATCCCCCGGTTGCCCCCGTTGCCCCGAAATACGGGCAGCAGGATCTGATCCGCCGGTCGGCGTCCACCATAGCGCCGCCCGCCCAGACGCAGACCCCCGTGGCCAAGCTCATCGACGTGTCGAAGTGCATCGGCTGCAAGGCCTGCCAGGCGGCGTGCCTGGAATGGAACAATCTCCACGAGGAGATCGGCACCTTCAACGGCAGCTACACCATTCCGCCGGACCTGACGCCGAACACCTTCACGCTGATGCGATTCACGGAATGGACCAATCCGGAGACGCAGAACCTGGAATGGCTGATCCGCAAGGACGGCTGCATGCATTGCGCGGATCCCGGCTGCCTCAAGGCCTGCCCGGCGCCCGGCGCGATCGTGCAATATTCCAACGGCATCGTGGATTTCGACCACGATAAGTGCATCGGCTGCGGTTATTGCGTGAAGGGCTGCCCCTTCAACATTCCCCGCATCTCGCAGGTGGATAACAAGGCGTATAAATGCACCTTGTGCTCGGACCGTGTTGCGGTAGGCCAGTGGCCCGCCTGCGCCAAGGCTTGCCCCACCCAGGCGATCGCCTTCGGCACCAAGGACGAAATGACGAAATGGGCCGATGGGCGCATCAAGGATCTGAAGTCGCGCGGCTATGCCAACGCCGGCCTCTATGATCCGCCGGGCGTCGGCGGCACGCACGTCATGTACGTGCTGCAACATGCCAACACGCCGGAAATCTACGCCGGCCTGCCCAAGAACCCGACCATCAGCCCGGTGGTCGAGATCTGGAAGGGTATGACCAAATACGTCGGCTTCGCGGCGATCGGCCTCGCGGCCGCAGCGGGCGTGCTCCACCATCTCGTCGCCGGCCCCAACAAGGTCAGCAACGAGGACGAGGAGAACGCCGAAAAACTCACCGGGAGTGACCCGCGATGAGCAATGATTATGACGTCGAATCTGGCGACGGGGTCCACAAGGGCCATCCTGTCACCGTGGACCGCTATACGGTTGGCGCCCGCATCAACCATTGGATCACGGCCATCAGCCTGATCCTGCTGGCGCTGTCCGGCATGGCCCTGTTCAGTCCCTCGCTGTTCTTCCTCACCAATCTGTTCGGCGGCGGGCAGTGGACGCGGGCGATCCATCCCTGGATCGGCGTGGTCCTGTTCTTCTCCTTCGCCGGGCTGTTCCTGCGCTTCTGGCGCGCGAACCTGTGGAAGGCGGAGGACGGCACCTGGCTCGCGCGCATCCGCGACGTGCTGGGCGGCCATGAGGAGCGCTTGCCGGAAGTGGGCAAGTATAATGCCGGCCAGAAATTCGTGTTCTGGGCCATGTCGCTGCTGATCATCGTGCTGATTTGCAGCGGCTTCGTCGTGTGGGACCAGTATTTTTCCGCCTTCACCACCATCCCGCAGAAACGGGTGGCGATTTTGGTGCATGCGCTGGCCGCGGTCGCCATCATCTGCGTGTGGATCATCCACGTCTATGCGGCGATCTGGGTCCGTGGCACCATCGGCGCCATGACGAAGGGTCAGGTGACCGGCGGATGGGCTTGGCGTCACCATCGCAAATGGTTGCGCGAGCTGGTCTCGAAGGACAAGCCCGGCAGCACGCCGGCGGAGTGACGCGTCGGCGAAATCCGTCGAACGCGGCCGGGGGTGGCGTTTCGCGAGGGAACGTTTTGCACGCGCCCTCTTGAACGCGCGGCCGCCGCACATAGCTGAAAATCGACCGGGGCGGAGCGGCGACGAGGCTGCTCCGCCTCCTGCTTTCGCTTCATGTCCTTAAGCTTAACCACGTGGCCCGTGGGGTTCGTGAGGATTGGCATGTCAGAATTTTCCAGCGGTCCGGGCGCGATTGAACCCGATCCGAGTGTCATTGGCGGCATCGCCCAGCCTGCCCTGGCCGTTCTTCCCGATCCCTCCGCACTGTTCGCCACGCGCGCCCAGCGCTTCCGCGATCTTGCCCCGCACAGTGAGTTGCGGCCCTATCTGCTGTTCCTGGCCGATCTGGTGCAGATCCAGCACGATATCCAGGCCGGCCTGCCCGAACCGCTGTTGCCGGACGTGGCGGCGCGCAAGCGCGCGGCGGAATTCGCCATGCCGCCTTTGGACCGGGCGCAATTCTCCTATGATGATGCATTCGGCACCACGTTCGACCGACTGCTCCGCGCCATGCAGCCGGTGGAAAAGCCCGATGCGGCGGCCGCCGCGCTTGATGCGGTGATGCGCGCGCCGCCGATGGCGCGCGAAGCCATGATCCTGAACGTGCTGGCCGATTCCATTCCGGTGGAAGCCATGGCGGAGCACATTTATGTTGCCGCCGCGCTCCAGGTGCATTTCGCTCGGCTTTCCGCCCGCCTCGATGCGAAAGCCCTAGTCCCGCTCGGCGACGGCATGTGCCCTTGCTGCGGGGGGCCGCCGGTCGCGAGCCTGATCGTCGAATGGCCGAGCGCGCCGGGCGCGCGCTATTGCGCCTGCTCGCTGTGCGGCACCTTGTGGAACCAGGTGCGGGTGCGGTGCGTGCTGTGCGGCTCCACGAAGGGCATCGGATTGCAGGAGGTGGAGGGCGCCTCGGGGGCCGCCAAGGCCGAAACCTGCGATTCCTGCCACGGCTATACGAAGCTGTTCTATCTCAGCAAGGATCCGGCGGCGGACCCGGTGGCCGACGATGTCGCCTGGCTCGGGCTCGACCTGCTGATGCGGGACGGCCCGTATCGGCGCGGAACGTTCAACCCGTTCCTGCTCGGCTATTGAGGCGGCGATCATGAACGGTCCCGCCATCGCCGCACGCGAAGCCCTGCGCGCGCTTCCCTCCGTGGACCAGGTGCTCAAGCAGGAGGCGGGGCGCGTCGCGCTGGACCATCACGGCCGCGCCGCGACCACCGAGGCCGTGCGCGCCGCGCTCGATGCCGCCCGCGCGGCGACAAGGGCCGGCACCCCGCCCGCCGGCGCCGATGCGATCGCCGGCGCGGCCCTGCGGGTGCTGGAGGCGCGGGCGCAGCTCAGCCTGCGTCCGGTCTTCAATCTCACCGGCACGGTGCTTCACACCAATCTCGGGCGCGCCATCCTCAGCGAGGAGGCCATTGCCGCCGCAACCGCCGCCATGCGCAGCGCGGTGGCGCTGGAATTCGACGTGGAGAGCGGCAAGCGCGGCGAGCGCGACGATCATGTGCGCGCATTGCTGTGCGATCTCACCGGCGCGGAGGATGCGACGGTGGTGAACAACAATGCCGCCGCCGTTCTGCTGGTGCTGAACACGCTGGCGCTCGGCAAGGAATCCATCGTCTCGCGCGGCGAGCTGATCGAGATCGGCGGCGCGTTCCGCATGCCGGACATCATGGCCCGCGCCGGCACCACGCTCGTGGAGGTCGGCACCACCAATCGCACGCACCCCAAGGATTATGCCGGGGCCATCGGCCCGGACACCGGCCTTGTGGTGAAAGTGCACACCTCCAATTACCGCATCGAGGGGTTCACCGCCGAGGTCTCGCCGCGCGATCTCGCCGATATCGCCCATGAACGCGAAGTGCCGCTGTTCCACGATCTCGGCTCGGGGACGCTGGCGGACCTCGCGCGCTATGGGCTCGTGCACGAACCGACCGTTCGGGAAAGCATCGAGGACGGCGCGGATATCGTCACCTTCTCCGGCGACAAGCTGCTGGGCGGCCCGCAGACCGGCTTCATCGTCGGCCGGCGCGATTTGATCGCCGCCATCAACAAGAATCCCATGAAGCGGGCGCTGCGGGTGGACAAGATCCGCCTCGCGGCGCTGGAAGCCACCCTGCGGCTCTATCGCGATCCGGACCGCCTCGCCTCCCGCCTGCCGACGCTGCGCCTGCTCGCGCGGCCGCTCGCGGAGATGCAGGCGCTGGCGCAGGGGCTGCTGCCGGCGCTCGCCGAGCGGCTGGGCGATGGGTTTTCGACCTCCATCATTACCTGCAAGAGCCAGATCGGCTCCGGCGCGCTGCCGCTGGAAACCTTGCCGAGCATCGCCCTGGCGATCACCCCCGCCGACGGCAGCGGGCGCGCGCTGGATGCGCTGGCGCGCGCGCTGCGCGCCTTGCCGGTTCCGGTCATCGGCCGCATCGCGGATGGCGCGCTGGTGCTGGATCTGCGCTGCCTGCTGGACGAAGCCGGCTTCTGCGCCGCCATCGCCCAACTCAGCGTGCCAAAAGACGGGCCGGCCCATGGGATGGCTTGACCTGCTGCGCGGGCGCAAGGCCGCCCCCTCCGCATCCCCGCAGGACCCGCAGGCGGCGCCCACCGATCCCGACGCCCGCATGGCTGAGGCGCTCGCGGCGGCGCAGGCGGGCGATTACGAGACTGCTTTGTATCTCTGGGAGATGTTGGCGCGCGCCGGCATCGCGCGGGCGCAAAACAATATCGGCGCCTGCTTCGCCGAGGGGCTGGGCGTGGAGCGCGATCCCGCCCTTGCCTTCCGCTGGCTGCATCTCGCCGCCGAGAACGGCGATCCCGTGGGCCAGCGCAATCTCGCGGCACTTTATTTCAAGGGCGAAGGCGCGCCGCAGGACTATTTGCGCGCCGCCGAGCTCTATCGCGCCGCCGCCGACCAGGGCGACGGGCCGGCTCAGGATATGCTGAGCTGGATGCTGCTGGAAGGCGAGGTCATCCCCTTCGACGCTGCCGCGGCCCGCCGCTTCGCGGAGCTGGCGGCGGAGCAGGGCATCGCCTCCTCAATGACGCGCCTCGGCATGCTCTATCATAATGCCCTGGGCGTCGAGCGCGACCCGGCCGAGGCGGTGCGCTGGTGGCGGCGCGGGGCTGAGCGCGGCGATGCCGACGGCCAGGCCATGCTGGGCGCCGCCCATCATATCGGCTCCGGCGCGCCGCGCGATCCGCTCGCCGCCTATGAATGGCTCCTGCGCGGCTATCAAGGCGGCAGCGGCCTTGCCGCGCCGTTCATGGACGCGGTGCGCGCCACGCTCTCGCAGGACCAGGCGGCGGAGGCCGAGCGGCGCGCCGCCTTGCCCCTTCCCGCCCCTGACCCCTTGCCGGCTCCGGAGCCGTTGCCATGATCATCGGCACCGCCGGGCATATCGACCACGGCAAGACATCGCTGGTGCGCGCGCTCACGGGGGTCGATACCGACCGCCTGAAGGAGGAGAAGGCACGCGGCATCACCATCGATCTCGGCTTCGCCTATCTGCCGCTGGAAAACGGCGCGACGCTGGGCTTCATCGACGTTCCCGGCCATGAGCGCTTCGTCCACACCATGCTGGCCGGGGCGAGCGGCATCGATTTCGTGCTCCTGGTGGTGGCGGCGGACGACGGGGTGATGCCGCAGACGCGCGAGCATCTCGCCATCGTCGATCTGCTCGGCGTCTCCCACGGGCTCGTCGCCCTCACCAAGGCGGATCTCGTGGACGATGCGCGCCGCGCCGAGGTGACGGCGCAGATCGCGGCGACGCTCGCGGGAACGGCGCTTGAAGGCAGTGAAATCATACCCGTGTCGACCGTCACCGGCGAAGGCGTGGCGCAGGTGCGCCAGCGCCTCGTGGACGCGTCCGAGCATCTGGCGCAGCGCGCCGCCTCCGGCCGGTTCCGCCTCGCGGTGGATCGCTCCTTCACGCTCTCGGGGGCGGGAACGGTGGTCACCGGCACGGTGCTTTCGGGCGTGGTGCGGGTGGGAGACCGGGTGGTCGTCAGCCCGTCCGGCCTTGCCGCGCGCGTGCGCTCCATCCGCGCCCAGGACCGGCCGGCGGAGGAAGGCCGGGCCGGCGACCGCTGCGGGCTCAATCTGGTTGGCGACGGCATCACCAAGGACGCCATCGCGCGCGGCGAATTGGTGCTCGATCCGAGCCTGCACGCGCCGTGCGACCATATCGACGCCACCCTGGACGTGCTCGCCAGCGAGGCGAAGCCGGTAGGCCAATGGTTTCCCGTGCGCCTGCACACCGCATCGCGGGAGGTCGGCGCGCGCGTGGTGCTGCTCGGCGATTCTCTCGCGCCAGGGGCCAGCGGGCTGGTGCAATTGGTGCTGGAGCATCCCATCGCGGCGGCGGCGGGCGATCGCTATGTGGTGCGCGACACCTCGGCCCAGCGCACCATCGGCGGCGGGCGGTTTCTCGATCTGCGCGCGCCGAGCCGCAAGCGCCGCAGCCCCGAGCGCATCGCCCAGCTCGCCGCCCACGCGCTGCGCGACCCGAGCGACGCGGTGCTGGCGCTGTGCGAGAGCGCGCCCTTCTATCTGGATCTGCCCGCCTTCGTGCGCGATCGCGCCCTCGCCGCGTCAGAGGCCGATACCATCGCCGAGGCGCTCGGGCTGGTGCGCCTGCCCATGGGCGAGACGTCGCTCGCGCTTTCCGCCGGGCGCTGGCAGGCCCTGCGCGAGGCCCTGATCGCGCGGCTCGATGCCTATCACGCGGAAAATCCCGATCTTGCCGGCATGGGGCGCGAGCGGCTGCGGCTTGCTTTGTCGCCGCGCCTGCCCGCCCCCGCTTTCCTCGCCGCCTTGCAGATGATGGCGCGGGCCGGCGATATCGGGCTCGACGGCGCCTGGGTGCGGCGCGCGGATTTCGAGGTGCGGCTGACCGCGCGCGACGAAGCCTTGTGGAGCGAGGCGCGGCCCCTGCTCCAGGGCGCCGAGCGCTTCCGCCCGCCGCGCGTGCGCGACATCGCCAATCTGCGCGCCCAGCCCGAAGCGGACGTGCGGCGCATGTTCAAGCTGCTCGGGCGGATGGGCCGCGTGGACGAGATCGCCCACGATCATTTCTTCCTGCGCGCCACCGTCGCCGAAATGGTGGAGATCCTGACCCGCCTCGGCGCTGCGCACGGCAGCTTCACCGCCGCGCAATTCCGCGACGAGGTGGATAGCGGGCGCAAGGTGGCCATCCAGATCCTTGAATTCTTCGATCGCCACGGCGTGACCTTGCGCCGGGGCGATCTGCGCCGCATCAATCCCCATCGGCTGGACCTGTTCCGCCCCATGGGCGATGATGCGCCGGCGCAGGAACCGGCGGCAACGCCGCACGCCATTGGAAGAGAAGCGTCCCTGGTGGGGCGTCCGGACTTCAAATCCGGGAGGGGCCGCGAGCCGGTCCTTGGTGGGTTCGACTCCCACTCTCTTCCGCCAAATCC
>NCHM01000145.1 GCA_002257205.1 Rhizobiales bacterium 24-66-13
CTGGCGGGGGGCGCCGCGATCCTCTTGGCGGCGGGCCGTCGCTGAGGGAGAGGGCCTCCAGGTCCCGGCGCGGCGGGGCGCCGAACAGGCGGGCATAGTCGCGGGTGAAGTGGGACACGCTCTCATAGCCCACGTCGAACGCCGCCTCGGAAATGGCCACCCTTTCCCCATGCAGCCGCCGCCGCGCCTCTACAAGGCGTAGCCGCTTCTGGAACTGGAGCGGTGAGAGGGACGTCACCGCCTTGAAATGCGCGTGGAAGGACGAGACGCTCATGCCCGCCGCCTCGGCGAGCCGCCCCACCGGGAGCGGGCGGGCATAGTCCGCGCGCAGCAGCGCCACGGCCCGGGAAATCCGTGCCGCATGGCTGTCCGGCAGGCTGAGTTGCCGCAGCATGGGGCCGTGGGGGCCGCGCAGTAGCCAGTAATGCAGTTCGCGCAGGATGGAGGGGCGCAGCACCGCGAGTGCGTCGGGCGTGTCCACGAGCCGCACCAGCCGGGCGACGCAGTCCTGCACCGCGACCTGCGTCTCAGCAACGGCAACCCGGGCCACCGGCTGAGGCGGGGACCTCGCAGCGATCTCGCTCATCAACTCCCGCAGCAGTTGCAGGTCGATGTCGAGGGCCACCGCCAGATAGGGTGCCGTGGGGCTCGCCTGCCGCACCCGGCCGGACACGGCGAGGTCCGTGCCCACGATCAGCGTCTCCCCCGCCTTGAACGACCAGGTTTGCATTCCGGAGGTCACGTCCTTCGCCCCTTGGAGAACCAGGCAAAGCAGGGGTCGGTAGAGGGCATGCACATAAGGCGTGGGCGCGCGGGCGCAGGCAAAGCCGATGCCTCCGGCCTCCGCCAGAAGCAGGCCCTCGGGCGCTTGCAGTCCCGCCGTGTGGCGTGTGGCGGCGGCGCGCAGATCCTCGGTCATGGCGGGTTCTTCCCTGGCCCGTGGGGCGGCATGGCGCGGCGCCGCGCCGCGTCACGCGAAGCCGGGCAGGGGGAAGCATAGTCTATTGGCGGCAGGGGAGAAGCGGGTTTGGAGAAATTGGCAAGCCTTCGGCAGCATCCGGCAAGAGGTGCGGAAGGCCGGGCTCTACAAGTCTCCCATCGCTGATGGAGATCGTGTCATGACCCATACCCCCGCTTCTTTCCCTTCCATCGCTCTCGTCACCGGCGGCAGCCGGGGCCTCGGGCGCAGCACCGTGCTGGCCCTGGCGCGCCGAGGCATGGATGTAATCTTCACCTATCATTCCCGCGCCGAGGAGGCCGAGGCGGTGCGCGCCGAGATCGCGGCGCTGGGCCGTACCGGCCTTGCCCTCCAGCTCGATACGGCGCGCTCGGCCACCTTCCCGACCTTCGCCCAGACCGTGCAGTCGGCGCTCAAGGAGACGTTCGGCGGCGAACGGTTCGACGTCCTCGTCAACAATGCGGGCATCGGGATCCATGCCGCTTTCATGGAGACCACGGAAGAGATGTTCGACCAGCTGGCGAACATCCACCTGAAGGGCACCTTCTTCCTCTCCCAGGCCCTGCTGCCGTTGATGGCCGACGGTGGGCGCATCATTAATTTGTCCAGCGGACTTGCCCGCTTCACCATGCCGGGCTTTGCCGCCTATGCGGCCATGAAGGGCGGCATCGAGGTGCTCACCCGCTACATGGCCGAGGAACTGGGTCCGCGCGGCATCCGCGTCAACACCATCGCTCCCGGTGCCATCGAGACCGATTTCGGCGGTGGACTGGTGCGCGATAGTGCGCAGGTCAACGCGATCATCGCCGGCGAGACGGCGCTCGGCCGCGTCGGCGTGGCCGAGGATATCGGCCCCATGATCGCGACTTTCCTGGCGGAAGAGAATCGCTGGGTGAACGGCCAGCGCATCGAGGTGTCGGGTGGCATCCATCTGTGAGGATGCCTGCGCTGTGACCCTAAGGGGCGGTGCCGTGTGGCGCCGCCCCATTGCGCGTGGGCGCGGGTCGCGATAACGCTTGCGCCCTATGAGCGCCCAGCAAGCCCACACCACCCGTGCCGCCATTTATGCCGGCTCGTTCGATCCGCCCACCAACGGGCACCTGGACGTGGTGCGCTCCGCGTGCCGCCTTGCCGATCGGCTGGTGCTCGCGATCGGTATCCACCCCGGCAAGACGCCGCTGTTCACGGCGGCCGAGCGGCTCGACATGCTGCGCGAGGTTTGCGGCCCGGTGGCGGCCGAGGAGGGGGCGGTCCTCGAAGTGGTCACCTTCGACAAGCTGGTGGTGAGCGTGGCGCAGGAGACCGGCGCCGGCCTGCTGATCCGCGGCCTGCGCGACGGCACGGACCTTGATTATGAAATGCAGATGGCAGGCATGAACGGCACGCTCGCGCCGGACATCCAGACCGTGTTCCTGCCGGCGTCCCCGCGGGTGCGCCCCATCACCGCCACCTTGGTGCGGCAGATCGCGTCCATGGGCGGGGACGTGTCCGCCTTCGTGCCGCCGGTCGTGCTTGCGCGGCTGCACGCGAAGTTTCCCAAACGCTGATGTCCAACAGCTGATCGGTTCCAAGGAGAAACCCATGCCCCGCATTCTCGGCCGCGTCCTGGCCGGCCTTGCCGTCGCGCTGATGTTCGTGCTGCCCGCCGCCGCGCAGAGCAAGATCGACCCCCAGAACACCCTTTATCTCGACACGACCTATGGCCGTGTGGTGATCGCGCTGCGCCCGGACATCGCGCCGAAGCATGCGGAGCGGCTGAAGCTGCTCGCCCGCGAAGGCTTCTATAACGGCGTTCCCTTCCACCGCGTCATCGACGGCTTCATGGCGCAGACCGGCGACGGCCAGTATGGCAACGGCACCGGCGGCTCCAAATATCCCAACCTGCCGGCGGAGTTCTCCAAGGTCCCGTTCGAGCGCGGCACCGTGGGCATGGCCCGCTCGTCCTCGCCGGACAGCGCCAATTCGCAGTTCTTCATCAATTTCGACGCCACCCCCTCCTTGAACGGCCAATATACCGTGGTGGGCAAGGTGGTGTCGGGCATGGAGTTCGTGGACAAGATCAAGAAGGGTCCCGCCAGCCAGAACGGCGCGGTCGCGAACCCCGACAAGATCATCAAGATGCAGGTGGCTGCGGACGCCAAGTAAGGGCGCCTTCTCATGCAACCGCTTGTAGCGCGCGGCGCCGTGGCGTCGCGACACCATCGACCAACCAAGGAGACTGGCCATGGCCGACGAGGTTATCGTTCTCGAAACCACCAAGGGCGAGGTGGTCATTGCCCTGCGTCCCGATCTGGCCCCCGGCCATGTGGCGCGCATCAAGGAACTGGTGGCGGAAGGCTTTTATAACGGCACGCCGTTCCACCGCGTCATCGACGGCTTCATGGCGCAGACCGGCGATCCCACCGGCACCGGCATGGGCGGTTCCGGCAAGAAGCTGAAGGCCGAGTTCAACGCCGAGCCGCACAAGCGCGGCACTGTCTCCATGGCCCGCGCGCAGAGCCCGGATTCGGGCGACAGCCAGTTCTTCATCTGCTTCGGCGATGCCGGCTTCCTCGACCGCCAGTATACGGTGTGGGGCCAGGTGATCTCCGGCATGGAGAATGTGGACAAGATCAAGCGCGGCGAGCCCGTGAAGGATCCCGACAAGATTGTCTCCGCCAAGCTCCAGCCCGCCGCGGCCTGAGCCTCACGCCAGATGCGAAAACGCCGGCAGCGATGCCGGCGTTTTTGTTTCTGGTTCCCTTGCGGGGAGATACATCGCAGGCCGACGGAAGCGTCAGCCCTGGCCGTTTTCGCCGCGCCGGCCGTGCTTGAGATAAGGCGGGCGGGGGATCGAGGTGTGTGCCGAGCGCAGCGCCGCCGACCAGCGCTCCCGCAGGTCGTGGAAATAGGGCTCGCCTGGCTCGATGCGATAGCTCAGCTCGGATTCCAGCGTATCGGGGCACAGCACCAGCACATCGATCGGCAGGCCGACGCCGAGATTCGAGCGCATGGTGGAATCCATGGAAATCAGGCTGGTTTTCAGCGCGTCGGCGATTTCCATGTCGAAGGTCACGGCGCGGTCGAGCACCGGCTTGCCATATTTGTGTTCGCCGATCTGAAGGAACGGCGTGTCGGTGGTGCATTCGATGAAATTGCCGGCCGAATAGATCATGAACAGGCGCAGCGGCCCGCCGATGATCTGGCCGCCCAGCAGGAACGACACGTCGAAGCTGACATTGCTCTGTTCCAGCGCATTGCCGTCCACCGTGTGGACCTGCCGGATCGCGCGGCCGACCAATTGGGCGGCCTGGAACATGGTGCGGGCGTCGCGCAATTGCTGGCGCTCGCCGGCCTCATGGTCCTCAACACCCTCGTGCAAAAGGCTGAGCACCGACTGGGAGACCGACAGATTCCCGGCCGAGGCGATGGCGATGACGTGATGGCCTGGCTCCTCGAACACATGGAGCTTTCGGAAGGTGGAGATGTTGTCGAGGCCGGCGTTGGTGCGCGTGTCCGCGATCATCACCAGACCGTCCCGCACCAGCACGCCGCAACAATACGTCATCACCTTCCCCCACCGCAGGCCGGGAGTTATAGCGAGCCTACCCCGCGTGCCGCAATCAGCGTTATGCCCCCCTGGGCAATTCTGTCCGCCTTTTGGCGCAGGCGCGGCAGGAATGCCGCTAATCGCCTTCCGGAACACCGCCGCGACGGAACGGGCCGAGCTCCGTCAGTTCCTCCCCCATCTCCGCCACATGGGCGCGTTCGCGCTCCAGATAATGCGCGACGCCGCGCCGCAGACCGGAATCGGCGATCCAATGGGCGGAATAGGTCGGGGTCGGGAGATAGCCGCGCGCCAGCTTGTGTTCCCCTTGCGCGCCTGCCTCCACCACCTTGAGCTTATGGGCGATGGCATAGTCCACCGCCTGATGATAGCAGACCTCGAAATGCAGGAAGGGATGTTCCTCGATCGCGCCCCAATAGCGGCCGTAGAGGGTTTCGGCGCCAATCATGTTGAGCGCGCCGGCGATGTAGCGCCCCTCCCGCTTCGCCATCACCAGCAAGACCTGATCGGATAACCGCTCACCCAGCAGCGAGAAGAACCGGCGGTTCAGATAAGGCCGGCCCCATTTGCGCGAGCCGGTATCCATGTAGAAGGCGAAGAAGGCATCCCATGCGGCTTCGGTGAGATCGCCGCCGGTCAGCCATTCGATCTCGATGCCGCCTGAGAGCGCCTCGCGCCGCTCGCGCCGCAGCGCCTTGCGCTTGCGGGAGGCCAACGCCTCCAGGAATTCCTCATAGCCGGCATAGCCCGCATTGCGCCAATGGAACTGCTGGTCCGTACGCTTGAGAAAGCCGAGCGCGGCCAGCCGTTCCCATTCCGCCTCGGAGGAAAAGGTAACATGGACCGAGGAGGTCTTATGCAGGCGCGCGAGTTGCACCAGCCCGGCGCCCAGGAGATCCGCATGGCCGACTGCATCCGGACCCGGCCGGGTCAGCAGGCGGCGGCCGGTGACGGGCGAGAACGGCACGCTGACCTGGAGCTTGGGATAATAGCGCCCGCCGGCCTGCTCATAGGCATCAGCCCAGCCCTGGTCGAAAACATATTCGCCACGCGAATGGGACTTGAGATAGGTCGGCACAACCCCCGCCGCCGTGCCATCCGGCCCCTCAAGCAGGAGGTGCTGCGGCAGCCAGCCGGTGCGCGCGCCGACACAGCCGGCCTCTTCCAGCGCCTGGAGAAAGGCGTGGGACACGAACGGTTCCGGCCGCGCCGCCTCACCGGCCGCGCAGGCATCCCATTCGCTGGCGGTGATCTCCGTCAAGGCGGAGAGGACGCGGACGCAGGCCTCGGTCATGCAATATCGCCCATGCCCTCAACTTGGCGGCATGGTGCGGTGCAATCAAGGGGTGGGACTGGGCTTCAGGATCAAAATCGAGAGGTCTTCCGCTGGGTAAAAGTCGGTCGCATTCATCTCGAACGTGGTGGGGCCGGTCTTCTTGACCCCGGTGCCGCAGAAGCTGACCAGATTGTTCGGCGCGCCTTTGTCCACGGTGAGCTTGAACTTGCCGATCGGGCCGGACCAATTGGCCCCGGTGGTGAGGATGTAGCCGATGCGCTCCTCGGAAAAGGCGATGCCGTCTTTCCGCTTCTTCACACCGGCCTGGACGGTGGAGAGGAAGGCACGATCCATGCAGAATTTCTGCTCATAGCTGCGCTGCTCGCGCTGGAGAAAAGCGTTGTCGCCCGTCGCCATCCCGATCGCCGTGCCCACCGAGGCGCCGACGCTCGGCTTATAGGCATGCTCGATGATGGTGTCGGCCTTCGGCGGGAAGGTCTGCATCCAGTAGAAGGTGGTCTTGAGCGTCCATTGCGGCTCCAGATGTTCCTTCATGCCTTGGCCGACATCATATTCGTCCACGCGGGCAAGGCCGATCTTCGCCCACTCGTCCCAGAGCGGACGCGGCAGGGCGTCCAGCACCTTGCGGGTGGATTGCAGGTGCGGGGCGAGCGGCACCTTCTGATCCAGAAGCATGGCGGTGCGGTCGATGCCGAGCACGAACACCTTCTGCTCCACATCGGTGCGCACCGACGTGCCGTTCACGCGGGTCTTGAAATCGAGAATATTGACCGGGTCTTCGGTCGGGATCGAAATATTCGCTTCGCTTGCCGTGATGTCCGGCATGGGGAAGGCGATGAGGCCGGTCACCGACTTGTCGCTGGCGTTGTGAAACACATAGCGCACCCGCACTTCGCCGGTGGAGATGAACAGATCCTCCGAGCGCATCTCAACATCGAGATTGCGGATAAGAACCAGACCACCGGCCGAGAGCTCCGCGGAAGAATCATTGGCGTGCGCGGGCCCGGCGCAGAAGAACGCGGACGCGCAGGCGAAGGTCAGAGAAGCGATGGACAGGGCTGAGCGAAGCGTCGGCACGGTGCGATCCTCCGGGGCGAAGCTCTGTCGGCCGTCAGAAGCCGGCCGGCGCCCGTTCCTCCGAGCTCTTAGCCCATCCCCTTGGGGGACGCATCAGCGAATGCACCGCCCGGACCGGGCGTCTCGCCTCAGGGGCGGAAACCTTCGAAAATCATCTGGTCGGCGAATTTCTTCGCTGCCTCCCGGTCGGCCTGCCGGCGCACGGTCCAGGCCAGCACGGGTAAGCCAAGGGCATGGGCGAGGCGGGTCGCGGGGGCGGGAAGGTCGGCCACGCGGTAGGCAACGAATTGAAACCGGGTCTTGGGCCAATGCAGGAGATGCCGCAGCATGTGCTTCGTGCCCGCCGAGAGATCGTTCCATTCGGAATCAGCGTAGCGCCATTCCGCGACGACGCCGCGCGCTATGTCGGGGGCCGCTTCGCGGACCGCCGAGATCATCTCGGGGTCGAACGACATCAGCGCCACCGGACCGCGATAGCCTGCCAGAAGGTTCGCAGCACGCAGCGCCAGCCGGACGTCGCCGGTGAATGCGCTCTTGATCTCGATCAGCAGCGGTGCCCGGCCGTCCACGCGAGCCAGAAGGTCCGGCAGGCTCATCATGCGATCGTCGGTGGCGCGGAAGCGAACCTGTCCCAATTGCGCGCTCGGCTGGTCCGCGAGCAGACCCGACCCCTGCGTCAGGCGATCCAGCGCGAAATCATGATATACCATGGCCTCGCCGTCGCGGGCCAATTGGATATCCACCTCAACCGAGAACCCGCCGGCGATCGCGGCTTCCACCGCGCTCGGCGAATTCTCGATCACCCCGCATGACGCATCATGCAGGCCGCGATGGGCGACGGGTCGTTGGATCAGCCAGGACAGATCGCCCATCTTGGTGCGGGGATCAGGCCACTTCGACCACGGCTTCGACCTCGACCGCCGCGTCGAACGGCAGGGCGGCGATGCCGACCGCGGAGCGGGCATGGCGGCCCTTGTCGCCCAGCACTTCCACCAGGAGATCGGAACAGCCGTTCATCACCTTGGGTTGATCCACGAAGTCCGGCGTGGAGTTCACGAAGCCGACCAGCTTCACCACCCGCACGACCTTTTCCAGATCGCCGATGGCGGCCTTCACCTGGGCGAGGATGTTGATGGCGCACTGGCGCGCGGCGGCGCGGCCGGTCTCGATTTCAACGCCGCCGCCGAGCTTTCCGGTGGTGATCTTGCCGGCGCCGTCGATCGACACCTGGCCGGACACGAACAGGAGGTTGCCGGTGCGCACGACGGGCACATAATTGGCGAGCGGGGCGGTGGGGGTGGGAAGCGTGATTCCCAGATCCGCGAGTTTCTGCTCGATGGTTTGCGACATTCTCGTCTCCTGCCACACCTTGCGCGTAAATGTGCGCCTTCTTCGCCGAACCAGGGGCGGGGCGCAAGCCGTCCGGACGACTATAAGGAGACAGGAATGGTGGATCGCTCGCGGATGCTCGCAAGGCTCGCCCTGGCTGCGGGGCTGGCGGCCGTGCCTCTCGGCCTCGCGCATGCCGATCCGCTGCTCGCGCATCGCACGAGCTATGTGCTCTCGCTCGACGGAACCCGTCCCTCGCAGAAGCTGGAAGGCGCCGACGGGCGGATTGATTACGAGATGCGCGGCGACGCCTGCGAGGGCTATACGGTGAAGCTGCGCCAGACCAACCAGCTCGATACCGGCGAGGGCCCTTCCGTCAGCAGCGAGATGCTCTCCACCAGCTGGGAGGA
>NCHM01000146.1 GCA_002257205.1 Rhizobiales bacterium 24-66-13
CAGGGAGAAGGGCGGGTCGTCCGGGTGGATGACCAGCTTGACGCCGACCTCCTCGGCCACCGGAACCACTTCCTTGAGGAAGTGTACGAGGTTCGCCCGTAGCTTGTCCTGCGTCACGTCGCGGTAGAGGTCGAGCTCGCGCAGGATGCCCGCGCGGTCGTATCGCCCTTCCCCGCCGGGCAGCCCGCAGATGATGTTGTCTTCCACCTGGCGGATGTCATCCGGCGTCCAGGCGGCATGGCGCTGCCGCGCCTTCGCGACGACGGCGGGATCGTAGAAGCCGGCGGCGGCGTCGCCACGAAGCACACACACGTCGTAGGCGACGAAGTCGATCATGTCGAAGCGAAGCGCGAGGCCCGTGCTCGGCATCTCATATTCGAGGTCGGTGCGGGTCCAATCCACCACCGGCATGAAGTTGAAGCAGACCACAGGGATGCCCGCCCCGGCGAGGCTGCGCAGGCTGGTTTTCCAGTTCTCGATGGCGCGCTGGGCGCCCGGCGCGCCGATCTTCACATCGGTCAGCACCGGAATGCTCTCGCAGACCGACCAGACCAGTCCTTCCTTCTCGATGAGCGCCTTGTGCGCGCGCACGTCGTCCAGGGACCAGGGCTCGCCATTGTACTTGTGGTGCAGGGCCGTCACGACGCCCCTGGCGCCCGCCTGGCGGATATGTCGGAGCGTGACCGGATCATTCGGGCCGTACCAGCGCCAAGCCTGCTGCATAGCCATCGCCTCATTGTTGGACATTTCAATCTCTTTTCAGGGTAATTAAGGAGATAGGCCTCAGTCGTCAATTAAAATGTTGGACAAATGAATTGCTGTCGGATTAATTGACATCGGACCGGCAACGAGAGAGCCAAAAATTATCGATTTTCGATTTTCGGTTGGCGATGAAGCGGCCAAACTTTAGGATCGAGAAAAAAGAGAGGAAACGCCGATGAGCACGCCGCGGACGGACATTGGTTTGCGTTTTCCCTCACGGGAGCAGATGGCGCGCGGCCTCCATGCGGGTGATGTGCGAGACCTCATGGTCGGCGGCATCGATGTGCACATTCACACCAATCCGCACGTCTTCCCGCTGAGCCATTCGCAGGACGTCATTGCTTTGGCGCAGGATGCCCATGCTGCGGGCATGCGCGCGCTGGTCATCAAGGACATCGGGCCGTCGACCACCGGAACCGCCTATGTGGCGAGCCGCCTCGGGCCGGGCATCCCGATCTACGGGGCGCATGTGATGAATCTCGCCAGCGGCGGCGTGAACCCGCGCGCCGTCTGGGTGGCGCTAACCCATGGCGACGGCGCACGGGTCGTGCATTTCCCCACCGGAGACAGCCTCAATCATTACGAATACCGCAAGCGTTACTATGCGGGCGTGAACCTGCCCCTCGGCGAAGAGGAGGCGATCACCGTGCTTCGCGACGGGAAGCTCATCCCCGAAGTTCGCGAAGTCATCAGTCTCGTCAAGGAATACGATGCCTGTCTCGCCACCTGCCACCTCTCGGCGGAGGAGAGCCACCACGTGGTGCGCGAGGCCAAGGACCAGGGCCTGAAGCGGATCATCGTCAGCCATTCCCAGTGGGCCATGACGCGCCTGACGCACGCCGACCTGAAGGAATTCGCGGCACTGGGTTGCCTGATCGAGTTTGATTTCGGCCTGATGATGCCGTTCATGCACTTTGTCCACGGCGAACCCACCAAGAATCCGCAGGATGTTGCCGCTGCCATGAAGGACATCGGCATCGAGCATTGCTTCATGAGCTCCGATCTGGGCCAGCTCTATTCGCCCGTCCCGGTGGAAGGCATGCGCACCTACATCGCCATCCTTCTGAAAGTCGGGATTTCGCCGGAGGAGATCCGCACGATGTTCCACCGCAACCCCGCCCGCATCATCGGGCTGGAAGCGTGGTGACTGCGCCGCGGCCGATTGAATTTCACTGGCAGAGGACTTCCGGGACGCCATGAAACCTTCGACATCGCCCCTGGGCCAGCAAATGATCCTTCAAAGCCACACGCCCAGGGGGCGCAGGCGCATATTTCGCAATGAGAATTACAAGGGTTATCTGTTCGTCGCCCCGGCGGTGCTTCTGCTCCTCCTCTTTGCGGCCTATCCGCTGGTCTCTTCCTTGTGGTTGAGCCTGAACAGCGTCGAGGTCCTCAGCACCGAGCGCGCGTTCGTCGGGCTGGAGAATTACCGCGAGTTATTCTCAACCGCGGATTTCTGGGATGGGCTCTGGAACGGCCTCGTCTTCAGTTTTTTCACCGTCGTGCTGCAGCTTCTGGCCGGCATCGCCACGGCGCTGCTGCTCAACAACGCCTTTCGTGGCCGGGCGCTGGTGCGCGGCCTCATCCTGTTTCCCTTCGTTGCGCCGACCATCGTGGCCGTGCTCGTGTGGAAATGGATCCTCAATGACCTCTACGGCGTCGCCAATCTGGCGCTGATGGATCTCGGCATCATCAGCGAAGGCATCGCCTGGCTCGGCTCTCCCGAATTCGCCATGCCGAGCGTTATCCTCATCAATGTCTGGATGTTCTTCCCCTTCATCACCATCCAGGTCCTGGCGCGCCTGCAGGTCATTCCGAGCGAGCTCTATGAGGCCGCGCGGGTGGATGGCGCAGGGGCGTTCCAGCGCTTCTGGTACGTCACGCTGCCCGAGCTGCGCTCGACCATCCTGCTGGTGGTGTTCATCCGCGGCCTCTGGATGTTCAACAAGTTCGACACGGTGTGGCTGCTGACCCAGGGCGGCCCCGTGGGCAAGACCAAAACCCTGCCGATCCTGGCCTATATACAGGCCTTCCAGGAATACCAGCTCGGCGCCGGGGCCACGACCTCGGCTTGCATCTTCATGCTGCTGGCGTTGTTCGGCTTCTGGTACGCGCGCAAGCTCAAAACGGAGAACGGCCGATGATCACGGCATCGCGCATCCTGCTCTGGGCGTTCATCATTCTCACCGTCTGCATCGTGGGCTTCCCGCTCTATTGGATGCTGATCTCCTCGGTGAAGCCGTTCTCGGATCTCTTCAGCCGCACCCTGTCGCTGCTGCCCAGCGAGCACTTCACGCTGGCGAACTACGGCCGGCTGCTGCGCGAGACCATGTTCCCGCAGTATTTCCTCAACAGCCTGATCGTCTCGACGCTGGCCACCGGGGGCTGCATGGTGGTGGCGGTGTTCGCGGCCTATGGCATCACGCGCTTCAAGTTCTTCGGCCGCGACTTCATCGCCAGCAGCGTCCTGTTCACCTACATGTTCCCGCCGATCCTGCTGTCGATCCCGCTGTTCGTCATGCTGAAGAATATCGGGCTCATCAACAGCCTCATCGGCCTCTCCCTGGCGCACGTCGCCTTCACGCTGCCGCTCGTGATGTGGCTAGCCATCATCTTCTTCGAGGCCATCCCGCTGGACCTGGACGAGGCCGCCATGATCGACGGCGCCAGCCGCCTGAATACCCTCTGGCTGGTGGTGCTGCCGGTCGCCCTTCCGGGCCTGGTCGCCATGGGCGTGTTCGCCTTCATCATCTCCTGGAACGACTACCTCTTCGCCCTGGTGCTCATCGTCGACGAGAGCAAGAAGACCTTGCCGGTTGGGGTCGCGGGCTTCGTTGAGGCGACCAGCGTCGAATGGGGGCTGCTGATGGCGGGCGGGGTGCTCATCACCCTGCCCGTGCTGGTCGGATTCGCCTTCGTTCAGAAATGGCTCATCCAAGGCCTCGCGGCCGGCGCCGTGAAGGGATGAAAGACTTCGAGAGGGAGGACAATATGAAGAAAAGATTGAACGTCCTTTACGCCGCAGCAATCTCGCTATCGTCACTGGTCGTGGGTACCGCCGCCTGGGCCGGAACGGTCCGGATCATGACCACGGAGACCAATCCGGACACCAAAAAGGTGCTGGAATCGGTCATCGCCGACTATGAGAAGACCAATCCAAGCACCAAGATCGAAGTTCAATATGTCGGCTTCCAGGATATGACCCAGAAGCTCATGGCGGCGGTGGCTGCCGGCGACCCGCCGGAGGTGTTCAACGTCCAGAACCAATACGAGACTTTCGAACTGGCCCGGAAAGGCATCATTCGCCCGGGCGACCCGATCATCGATCACGTGGGCCGCAAGGACTATTTCGACCGTGTGCTGAAGGCGATGACGCTGGATGGCAAAGTCTGGGCCGTCCCCTTCAGCATCGGCGTCAATGTGCTGTGGTATCGCAAGGACCTCTACGACAAATACGGCCTCAAGGAACCCAAGAGCTGGGATGAGTACCTCAATAACCTCGAGGTCCTCACCAAATCGGAAGGGCAAGGCGGCGGCGGCAAGTTCTACGGCACCGCCATGTCGGTCGGAGACACCTGGCTGACCAATGACATCGTCCAGAACTGGATGTGGTCCAACGGCGCGACCGTATTCGACAAGGACGGCGCGGTGACGCTCGACAAGCCCAATGCGGTGGACACCTTCGCCTTCCTGGCCAAGGTCACCTCCTTCGCACCGCCCGGCGTGAACAACTATTCCAACAATGAGATGATGAACGCCTTCGCGACCGGGGCGGTCGGGCACACCGACTATCCCTTCCGCCTGCTGAGCTACCTCCAGCAGTTCAACCCCCAGCTCCTCGATGTCGCGGTGCCCATGCTCCATCCGCCTGGAAACGGGCCGGGCGCGCATCCCGCGGCGCTGCTCTACATCAAGAGCTGGGCCTTTTCGAAAGGCGCGAAGAACCAGAAGGAGGCGGAAGACTTCATCTCTTATCTGGAGACCGGCGACCGGAAGATCCGGATGATGAAGACGGTGCCGGTGCATTACTGGCCGCCGCTGAAGAGCGTCTCGGAGAACCCGTCTTTCCTTGATCAGCCGCTCTTCAAGACGCCGGCCGGCGAGAAGTCGCTGGCGGTTCTGAAGCAAGCCCTCGATGTCGGGCAGTTCCCGCTGAATGAGGCCGGCGAGCCGCAGCTTAAGCTGGGCCCCGTCCTCCAGAGCCGTTCGCTTGCGAAGATCCTGGAACAGGTGGTGATCCGCAAGACGCCCGCGGAGACGGCGGTGGACGCCGTCGCGAAGAAGCTGAAATAGGCCGCTCACCCGGCGCCGCTCTTGTGGGCGGCGCCGGACATGCTTCCCCGGCGCGCGCGGTGCGCCTGTGCTTCCTGGCGAAGAGAGAGTTGAGATGCGTGTAATCGATTTCCGCTCCCGCCCCAATACCAAGGAATATCTGGTCGCACTGGACTCGCCCGTCCAGCAGACCGTGATGCGCAAGCTCGGCTCTCCCGTGCCACCGCCGGTCACGCTGGAGCAGTGGATCGAGAATTTCGAGGCGGATGGCGTCGAGCGCGTGGTGTTCACCGGCCGCCAGTCCGAAGGCACCACCGGGCACGACGTCACCAACGAATATGTGGCGAAGACCGCGCAGCGCTTCCCGGGCAAGGTGGTCGGATTTGCCGGCATCAACCCCCTCCAGGGCATGCATTCGGTCCGCGCCGTTGAACATGCCATCAAGGTCTTGGGTCTGAAGGGCGTTTCGGTCGATCCCTATGGCGGGCTGGTCGCGGCCAACGACCGCAGGCTCTATCCGGTCTATGCAAAATGCGCGGAACTGGACGTGCCCGTGGTGATCACCTGCGGGCCGCTGCCCTTCCCCGGCCCGCGCCTTGCCCATGGTGACGTGCGCGCCATCGACGATGTGGCCTGTGATTTCCCGGAACTGACCATCATCGTCGATCATTCCGGCTGGCCCTGGGTGACAGAGACCATCGCCATCGCGTTCCGGCACGAGAATGTCTTCATCGACACCTCGCTCTACTCCCACCTGCCAGGCGCGAACCTCTTCGCCGAGGCGGCGAACACCATCATCCCCGACCGCATCCTGTTCGCGAGCTGCTTCCCCGTGGTGCCGGTGAAGACCGCCATCGCGCGTGTCTCGGCCCTGCCGTTCACGCCGGAGGCGCTTGAGCGGGTGCTGCACACGAACGCGGAAAACCTCCTGCGCAAGTGCGGCTGCATCTGAGCCGGCCGGACCGCGAAAGGACCTGGACAATCCCAATGGTCACCATCGACAAGATCGTCACCCACCATGTCTCGATCCCGTTCGAGCGCCCGCTCCAGACCGGCAACCATATCTATCAGGACCTGGAGAACGTGTTGATCGAGATCCATGCCGGCGGGCGCGTCGGCATCGGATATGCGTTCAATTTCGCCTTCCGTCAGGCGGCGGCCATTCGTTTGATCGTGGAGGATCTGGCGCAGCCCCTCGTCGGCAAGACGATCGCGGACCGGCGCGCTCACGCGCTCGCCATGTGGCGGCAGCTCAATTTTATCGGCCAGACGGGTCCTTCCGCCATGGCGATGAGCGTCGTCGACACCGCCCTGTGGGACCTGTTCGCCCAGTCCCTGGCGACGCCGCTCCACCGGCTGCTCGGCAGCGTGCGCTCGCAGATCGAGCTCTATCCCACCGGTGGCTTCCTGGCCGATCCCATCGAGGCGGTGATCGAGGAGGTGGAGCGGCATCGCGCGGCCGGCTTCCGGCGCTGCAAGATCAAGGTGGGCCGTCCCGGTTGGCAAATCGACGTGGCGCGCGCCGGAAAACTGCGTGCGGCGGT
The DNA here is from genome assembly GCA_002257205.1 of Rhizobiales bacterium 24-66-13. Classification (GTDB taxonomy): domain Bacteria; phylum Pseudomonadota; class Alphaproteobacteria; order Rhizobiales; family Xanthobacteraceae; genus NCEH01. The sequence goes on from NCHM01000146.1 coordinate 6,579, forward strand.
TGGCGACGACTTCGGCATCATGATCGACGCCAATCAGGCGTGGAGCGTGGCGGACGCCATCGCCGCCGGGCGCCACTTCCAGGACCTTGGCGTGTGCTGGTACGAGGAGCCGGTCTCGGTCTACGACGTTGCGGGCACCGCGCGGGTGGCGGACGCGCTGGACATGCCGGTGGCCGCCGGGGAATCCGTCTTCACGCGCTACGGCCACTTGGAACTGCTAGACGGCAAGGCCTGCGACGTGCTGATGCCCAATCTGATGCGGTGCGGCGGGCCGACCGAATTCATGGAGGTGGGAGCCCTCGCCGCTGCCCGGCAGGTGCCCGTCTCCTCCCACACCTTCACGGAGATTTCCGCCCATCTCGTCGCGGCGATGCCCAACGCCACCTTCTGCGAATATCTGCCCGGCTGGTGGGAAAAGCTCTTCAACGAGGAGCCGAAGATCGTCGGCGGCATGTTCCACTTGCCGGAGCGGCCCGGGCTCGGTCTCTCCTTCTCCCGCGAGATCATCGAAAGGTACGGCAGCCATGGGTGACGCTCACGCACACGCCGGCGCGGCGGCATTCGAGGGCCGCATGGACATCTCGGGCAGCGGCTTCTGGGACCTGCTCGTCGCGGCGGCGGCGGATGATGCGGACCTGTGCGGCAAGGCGGCCCACGCCCGCGCCTGCGCCTTCGCTGTCAGGATCGACGACGCGCAGCACCTCCTGGAATTCCACCGGGGCGTCCTGGCGCGTCTGGAGGGGAAGGACCTGACCGGAATTCGCTTCTCCATCAGCGGGCCAAGGAGCGAGTGGGAGAAGGTGATCACCGGCGCCATCCCCTATGCCCGGGCCATCAACGTGTTCCACGGGCGGCTGCGGGTCGAGGGCGACGCGCTCTCCGTCCTGTGGATGACGCCGGCGCTGTGGCAGCTCTGGCGTGTGTCGGCCCGGCTTGTGGGAGGCATCGGACATGGCTGAGATCGTCGGGCGCTATGTCGAGGTGCGCGGGCGCCAGGCCTATTACGAGGCGTGCGGCGAAGGCCCGGCGATCGTCGCCATTCACACGGCGGGGCGGGAGGGGCGCCAGTGGCACGGCGTCATGCAGGCACTTGCCGGCCGCTACCACATGTTCGTTCCCGACCTGCCCGGCCATGGCAAGAGCTGGCCGCTCGCCGGCAATGCCTGCCTCCAGGACGCGCACGAGATCGCGCAATGGCTGCGGGAGTTCGCGGCCGTCGTGGTTGGCGACAGCTTCATCATCACGGGCTGCTCGCTCGGCGGGAACCTGTCGCTGCTTCTGGCGGCTGTCGCGCCCGAGGTGCGGGCGGCGGTGGCGCTGCAAGGGTGCGACCACACGCCGACCTTCACCGAGACCGCGCTCGACCTGATGACCCATCCCCAGGTGAGCCTGATGCACGCGAACATGGATTTCTCCATGAGCCTTGTCGGATCCGAGGCGACGCCCGAAGGGCGGGCGTTCTCGGAATGGGGCGTCCTGTCCATCATCCCCGTGGCCCAGCAGGGCGACCTGCGCGCCTATGGCCGGTGCGACATCCGCCCCCTGATGGACAAGGTGAAGGTTCCGGTGCTCCTCGCCCATGGGTCGGAGGACTGGCTGGCATCCCGCGAGATGGTGGAGGCGACCCGGGGTCGCCTCGTCAACGCACCACTGGTGCGCATGGTGCCGCTGCCCGGGCTCGGCCATTTCCCGCATCTCGAAGCCCCGGGCCGCGTCGCCGACATGATGCTCACTTTCTTTGACGAGGCGGGGCTGTGATGCCGCAGAGCCTCGAAACCCCTCCCATCGCATAACGAACAGGTCGCTCCATGGCACCCGTGCTGATCGATAAAGTGAAGAAGGCCTATGGATCGACGGCGGTCATCCATGGGGTCGATGTGGATATTCGCGACGGGGAATTCGTCGTTCTCGTGGGACCGTCCGGCTGCGGGAAGTCCACGCTGCTGCGCATGATCGCGGGGCTGGAGAACATCACCGGCGGCGAAATCCTGATCGGCAATCGCGTGGTGAACGACGTT
>NCHM01000754.1 GCA_002257205.1 Rhizobiales bacterium 24-66-13
TGATCGACGGCCGCCTGGTTGGCCGCCTCGACCGCGAAACCATTGACGAACTGGTCGCGGAGACCGACCGATGAGCAGCCCCCGCATTTTCGTCCCCAACGACGCCACCGCAATCGCCTGCGGCGCCGACCGCATCGCCCGTAAGCTGCAGGACGCCTTCGCGGCGCGCGGCCTCTCGGTGGAGATCGTGCGCAACGGCTCGCGCGGCCTGTTCTGGCTGGAGCCCCTGCTGGAGGTAGAGACCCCCGCCGGCCGCGTCGGCTATGGCCCGGTGAAGCCGTCCGAGGTGGAAGCCTTGCTGGATGCCGGCCTGCTCGAGGGCGCCGCCCACCCGCTCAATTTGGGGCTGGTGGAAGAGATTCCCTATCTCAAGAAGCAGACCCGCCTCACCTTCGCCCGCTGCGGCATCATCGATCCGCTCTCGCTGGAGGATTACAAGGCCCACGGCGGCTATCGCGGCCTGGCTCGGGCGGCGGAGATCGGGCCGTCCGCGACAGTGGAGGAAGTCTTCCTCTCCGGCCTGCGCGGGCGCGGCGGTGCCGGCTTCCCCACCGGCATCAAATGGCGCACGGTCGCCGCGGCCCCGGCCGACCAGCGCTATATCGTCTGTAATGCGGACGAGGGCGACAGCGGCACCTTCGCCGACCGCCTGATCATGGAAGCCGACCCCTTCTGCCTGATCGAGGGCATGACCATCGCCGGCCTCGCCGTGGGCGCCACGAAGGGCTTCGTCTATTGCCGTTCGGAATATCCGCTGTCGCTGGTGGTGATGGAGAAGGCCATCGCCATCGCCCGCGCCAACGGGCTGCTCGGCAAGAATGTCGCCGGATCGGGATATGATTTCGACATGGAAATGCGCATGGGCGCCGGTGCCTATGTGTGCGGCGAGGAAACTGCGCTGCTGGACAGCCTGGAAGGCAAGCGCGGCGTGGTGCGTGCCAAGCCGCCGCTGCCGGCCCACAAGGGCCTGTTCGGCAAGCCCACCGTCATCAACAATCTGATCTCGCTCGCCACCGTCCCGGTGATCCTGGACAAG
>NCHM01000755.1 GCA_002257205.1 Rhizobiales bacterium 24-66-13
ACCACGCGCAAGGTGCGCTCGCGGGTGGCGAGGAGCGTGCCGAAGGCGTCCCACACCGCGTGCCAGGGCGTGATTTCGCGCATGTCGAGATGCTGGTCGATGGTCGGCGGCATGTCGGACATGGCGAGCAGGCGGCGGGTATCCTGCGCCTTCACCACCACCAGCTGGGCGCCAACATTGGCGAGCAGCTGGCGCGTGAGATCCGGAGGAATGGTTTCCTCCGGCGCGGCGTCCAGCACCAGGGCGGCGGTGCGCGCCGCAGCCACCCGGTCGGACAGCCAGGAGATGCGGAAATTGGCCATGGTGGGAACGAAGATCGCCAGCTCGGCGGCGGTCACGAACACCAGGGTCAGCAGCAGAAGCTTGCCGGACAAGCCGAAGCGCACCCGTCTTGTGGGTGTACGCGGTTCGGTCTCCTGCGGCGCGGTGCTGTGCGTGAGCATACTCGACTGACGAACGGCGCGGCGCCCCTATGCGGTGCGCCGACGAATGTTATCTCTGTTCACGCAAATGTGCCCTTCGGAAGGCGATTGGAAGGGCAAGCGACGGTTTTGCCGCGTTATTCGCCCTCGCCGAAGCGGTCGGCCACCAGGTCCTCGAGTGCCTTGAGCACGGTGACCGCCTCTTCCCCATATGCCGTTACCGTTACGGTGGTTCCGGGCGCGGCGGCGAGCATCATGAGGCCCATGATGGAATTGCCGCCCACCGCCTCGCCGTTGCGGCACACCGTGACGGTGGCGTTGAACCGCTCCACGGTCTGCACGAACTTGGCCGAGGCGCGTGCGTGCAGGCCGCGCTTGTTGATGATGGGCAGCACCCGCACCAAGGCGCCGGCCGGCGCCGGCGCGCCGCAGGCCTCGCTTATCTGTTGGTCTGAAGAGGGGTCATTTCCCGGCAAGGACGCGGCTCGCGATGTTGATATATTTGCGCCCGGCTTCCTGGGCCACGTCCACCGCCTCGGAAAGGGGCATCTCGCCGCGTACCTTGGCGAGCTTGACCAGCATGGGCAGATTGATGCCCGCCACCACTTCCAC
>NCHM01000147.1 GCA_002257205.1 Rhizobiales bacterium 24-66-13
GCCGATGGCCTTGCGTTCCATCTTGCCCCAGATGGAATAGGGCCGCTTCTCGCGCCCCTTCACGTCCGCCTTGATTTCGCGCCGCGCCAGCTCGGCCTGAAGTTCGCGCTCAATCTCCTCCACCAGCAGACCATTGCGCTCGCGCAGTTCGGACACGCGCGCGGCGATCGAGGCATAGGCTTCCGGCGAGAGCTGGCGGAAGGACAGATCCTCCAATTCCTCGCGCATGTCCTGCATGCCCATGCGGGCGGCAAGCGGCGCGTAGATGTCCAGGGTCTCCTGGGCGACACGATCGCGCTTTTCCTGCGGCACCCATTTCAGCGTGCGCATGTTGTGCAGGCGGTCCGCGAGCTTCACCAGCAGGACGCGCACGTCATCGGCGATGGCGAGCAGCAGCTTGCGCAGGTTTTCCGCCTGCTTGGCCTGCTTGGAGACCAGATCCAGCTTCTTGATCTTGGTGAGTCCCTCCACCAGCGTCGCGATCTGGGTGCCGAACAGGCGCTCGATCTCAGCCTTGGTGGCGCCCGTATCCTCGATCGTGTCGTGCAGGAGCGCGGCGATGATGGTCGCGTCGTCGAGCTTGAGGTCGGTGAGGATCGCCGCGACTTCGAGCGGATGGGAAAAATAGGGATCGCCCGAGGCGCGAAGCTGCGTGCCGTGCGCCCGCATGGCGTAGACATAGGCACGGTCGAGCAATGCTTCGTCGGTGTTGGGATTATACCGGCGTACACGCTCGACGAGTTCGTATTGGCGCATCATGGCGCAACGGACCGTCGAAGCAGGAGGGAGCAGCGGGACGCCGCCCCGTTTGAGACATTCCAAACCATATCATGGACGGCGCGCCCCGGCGCAAGGCTGAACCGGGGCGCAAGGTAAATTTATGAATGTCCTCAAGGAAGAAGCAGGGTCGACCCGGTGGTGCCGCGCGATTCCAGATCCCGATGGGCGGTCTGCGCATCCCTCAAGGCATAGGTCTGGTGGACGGGAATCTTCACCGCACCCTTGATCACCGCCTCGAACAGATCGTTCGCCGTGGCCAGGAGATCCGCGCGGGTCGCGACATGGGTGGCGAGGGTCGGGCGGGTCGCATAGAGCGAGCCCTTCTGAGACAGCGTCAGCAAATCGAAATTCTTGATGGCGCCCGAGGCATTGCCGAAGCTGACCCACAGGCCGCGCGGCTTGATGCAGTCCAGCGATGCGGGATAAGTGGATTGGCCCACCCCGTCATAGACCACGTCGCACAGCTTGCCGTTGGTGATCTCCTTGACGCGGTGGACGAAATCCTCGTCGCGGTAGAGGATGACGTGATCGACGCCATTGGCGAGCGCGAGTTCCGCCTTCTCCTTGGACCCAACGGTTCCGATGACCGTCGCGCCGAGGAAGCTCGCCCATTGCGAGAGGATGAGCCCCACCCCGCCGGCTGCAGCCTGGATCAGCACCGTATCGCCTTGCTTCACCTCGAACGTACGGCGCACGAGATATTGCGCCGTCATGCCCTTCAGCATCATGGCCGCCGCCGTGCGGTCGTCGATGGAGGCGGGCAGATGCACAAGCGCCGTAGCGGGCACATTGCGCACCTCGGCATAGGCGCCGAGCGCGGTGGCATAAGCGACGCGATCCCCGGCATGGAAATCATTCACATGCGGCCCCACGGCCTCGACGACGCCCGCGCCCTCGCTGCCCGGCGTGAACGGCATCTGAGGCGCCTTGTAGAGGCCGGTGCGGAAATAGGTATCGACGAAATTGAGGCCGATGGCGGTGTGGCGAAGCCGCACCTCGCCCGGACCGGGCGGCGCAATCTCCACATCCTCAAAGCTGAGAACCTCCGGGCCGCCGGTCCGGTGCACGCGCACGATACCCACCATTTTTCCGCTCCCAGCATTCCGATTTTGCGCGGATGATAGGCACTCGCCAGCCAGCGGCAAGCCGCGCGCCGCCGGAAAGCGTCTGGCGTGCGCGATTATGGCCTGAGACGACAGGGCGCGCGACAGGCCAGCGGCGGGCCGATAAAATGACCGCCAGAAAGATCAACACGCGCCGGGAATCTCAGATGTCTCAGTCGATGCCCTATGACGTTGCGGTGATCGGTGCCGGGCCGGCCGGCCTTGCCGCGGCCCTCGGCCTTGCCCGCAAGGGGCTGCGCACCGCCCTCGTCACCGGCCCGGAGCGCGGCCAGGACCATCGCACCACCGCCCTCCTGGAAGGCTCGGTGCGAATTCTCACGGAATTCGGCGCCTGGGATGATCTGGCGCCCCAGGCGACGCCGCTGCGCGACCTGCGAATCGTAGACGGCACGCGCCGGCTGGTGCGGGCGCCGGAAGTTCTGTTCCGCTCCAGCGAGATCGGGCTGGAGGCCTTTGGCTATAATCTCGAGAACGAAGCGTTGCGCGGCGTGCTGCGTGCCCTGTGCGAGGCAACGCCCGGCCTCGATCTCTTCACCGCCTCGCTCGATGATCTGGCCTGCGGGGATGACGCCGTCGATCTCGTGCTCGATACCGGCGCGTCCCTGTCCGCCCGCCTCGTGATCGCCGCCGACGGGCGCAATTCGCGGGTGCGGGAGGCGGTTGGCATCGCCATGCGGCGCCGGTCCTATCCCCAGGTCGCGCTGACCATGACCGTGCGCCACACCCGGCCGCACGACGATATTTCCACCGAATTCCACATGGAGCACGGCCCGTTCACGCTGGTGCCCCTCTCGGGTAACCGCTCGTCCATCGTGTGCGTTGTGAGCGAGCGCGAGGCTGTGGACCTGCTGGGCCTCGATGCAGGCGCCTTTGCGCGCGAGATGGAGCGGCGCGCCTTCTCGCTGCTCGGCGCATTCGAGGTGGAGAGCGGGCGCGGAACCTATCCGCTTGCCGCCGAAACGGCAGAAAAAGCGACGGCTCCGCGTGTGGCCCTGATGGGCGAGGCCGCCCATGTCATGCCGCCGATCGGAGCGCAGGGGCTCAACCTCGGCCTGCGCGATGCCGAAACGCTGGTAACGCTGGCGAGCGAAGCGGTCGCGCTAGGCGCTGATCCCGGCAGCGCGGCGGTGCAGGAGCGCTATGCCCGCGAACGCCGCAATGATGTGAGCGGACGCATGGCGGCGGTGGATCTGCTCAATCGCTCGCTGCTATCGGATCTCGTGCCGATCCAGGGCGTGCGCGGGTTCGGGCTGTATCTCCTCGATCGCGTCGGCCCGCTGCGGCGCGGCCTGATGCGCCTCGGCATCGGCGCCCGCGCCGCCTGAGGCGAAGCTCAGCGAATCATGTGCAGCGGCAGCAGGTTCTGCTGGATCAGGAAGAGCACGCCCGTCACGGTCACCACCGACAGCACGGTGCCGAGGAGGACGCACGCCGAGGCCTCCTCCACATAGACCTGGTACTGCCGCGCCAGCACGAAGGCATTGAGCGCCGGCGGCAGGGACGCCATGAGCACGCCGGTCTTCACCCAGGTGGGCGAAAACACGCCGAGCGTGGTCAGCGCCAGCAGCGCGACCAAGGGATGAACCAGAAGCTTGAGCGCAAGCAAAGGCGCAAGCTCGCGCGGCACCCGGCCGAGCGGACGCAGGGCCACCGTGACGCCGAGCGTAAACAAGGCACAGGGCGCGGCGGCGTTCTTCAGGAAATCCAGCATCCGTTCGACGGCGCCCGGCGCGCGGAACTCGAACGCGGCGGAAACGATGCCGAGCAAGGTCGCCACGTTGAAAGGGTGAGTGACCACCCGCTTCAGCACGCCGGCCAGGGTATGGAGCACGCTTTCGCTGCGGCCGTGCACGCCCATCAGCAAGGGCACCAGCGTGAAGAAGAACAGGCTGTCGCAGGCGAAGATGAGCGCCGCCGGGGTCGCGGCATCCTGTCCCAGCGCCGCAAGCGTCAGGCCCGGACCCATATAGCCGACATTGGCATAGGCGCCGACCGTGGTGGCGATCGCGGCCTCTCCGATATTGCCGCGCCGCAGCCACAGGGCAAGGATCAGGGCCAGCAGCGCGCAGAAGGAGGTCGAGACCACCACCGCCAGGATGAAGCCCGGATTGATGAGCTGGGCGAACGGGGTCTGCGACACGATGCGATAGAACAGCGCCGGCAGCGCAACATAGATGATGAAGAAGGAGAGCCAGGCGAGCCCCTCCTCCGGCAAACGCACGAAGCGCCCGCACGCATAGCCGAGGAAGATCAGGCCGAAGAAGGGAAAGGCGAGGCCGAAGAGGTCGGACATGGATTGTGCACTGCGGAAGGGATCCGCCTGCTAGCGGCTTTAGCGGCGCAGGTCAAACGGTGCAGCGACCGCGCGCGGCAACCGGCGGCATGTTGCAGCGCATCTTGGGGCTTGCCGCCTGCCGTGGGCATGGTCATGCTGAAGCAGGACTGTCTGGGGGACCTCGCATGAAACTGCCGCGCAACTTCTTCAAGCCGCTCGCCATTGGTGCGCCCGCGCCGTATCGGGAGCTGCCGGTGCGGCTGGAGCGGATGATTCATTTCGTGCCCCCGCACATGGAGAAAATGCGCGCCAAGGTGCCCGACCTCGCCAAGCAGGTGGACGTGGTGCTCGGCAATCTGGAAGACGCCATTCCCATTGACGCGAAGGAGGCAGCGCGCTCCGGCTTTATCGAGATGGCGCGCAATGTGGATTTCGGCGCCACCGGCCTTTGGACCCGCATCAACGCGCTGAACAGCCCGTGGGCGCTGGACGATATCATCGACGTGGTCGCCGCCATCGGCAACAAGCTCGACGTGATCATGCTGCCGAAGGTCGATGGCCCCTGGGACATCGCCTATCTCGACCAGCTCCTGGCCCAGCTCGAAGCCAGGCACGCCATCGGCAAGCCGATCCTGATCCATGCCATTCTGGAGACCGCGGAAGGCGTGAAGAATGTGGAGGCGATCGCCGCCGCCTCGCCGCGCATGCACGGCATGAGCCTCGGCCCGGCCGACCTTGCCGCCTCCCGCGCCATGAAGACCACCCGCGTCGGCGGCGGCCATCCGGACTATCAGGTTCTGGCCGATCCCGATGGCGACAAGCCCCGCGCAGGCTATCAGCAGGATCTTTGGCATTATACCGTGGGCAAGATGGTGGACGCATGCGCGGCCAATGCCATCAAGCCCTTCTATGGGCCGTTCGGCGACTTTGCCGATCTGGCCGCGTGCGAAAGCCAGTTCCGCAACGCCTTTCTTCAGGGATGTGTCGGTGCATGGTCCTTGCATCCGACACAGATTGCCATTGCGAAGAAGGTTTATAGTCCCGATCCTGGCGAGGTTGCATTTGCCCTCAAGATCCTCGAAGCCATGCCCGACGGGGCGGGTGCGGTGATGATCGATGGAAAGATGCAGGACGACGCCACCTGGAAGCAGGCCAAGGTCATCGTCGACCTAGCCAAGCTCGTGTCGGAAAAAGATGCCGAAATGGCAAAGGTTTACGGCCTCTAGACGAGGAGGGCCGGAAAGGTTGAGAGGTTAAGAGTCACATGCCACGCGATCCGAAACCCCGGGAGCGCACCGCGTCTCCCTCGCGCGCCGACAAGGCGATGATGACTCGCGACATCGGCGAGGTGCGTGAAGCGTTTGCGACACCCGCAGCCGACACCATGCGCCTCGCCAAGTTCCGCATCGGCGAGGTGGTGCGTCACAAGCACTTCCCCTTCCGGGGCGTGGTGTTCGACGTGGACCCTGTGTTCGACAATACCGAGGAATGGTGGCAGGCGATCCCCGAGGAGATCCGTCCGCGCAAGGACCAGCCCTTCTACCATCTGCTCGCGGAGAATGCGGAGAACGAATACGTCGCCTATGTCTCCGAGCAGAATCTCGAAGCCGACCACTCGGGCGAGCCGGTGCGCCATCCGCGCGTCGCGGAAGCATTGACCGAGGACGGCGAAGGCGGCTGGCGCATGCGCCGCGATCTTCTGAATTGATCTTAGGACCGTTAGGCGGCCGCTAGCCAGGCGCAGGCGAACATAAGCCTATAAGCCTGCAACGAAAACGGCGCGCCCTTGGGCGCGCCGTTTCCTTTTCCACCACTTCTATGCCGCGCGCTGGCGCAGGCTCACTTGCCGGCAGGCGCCGCGGGCGCTGCGGCGGGCGCCGCCTGGCCGGGCTGGCCACCGCGCTCTTCAAGCTTCTTCTGGGCGAGCTTCTGAAGTTCCTCAGCCAGCTTCTGACGCTCGGCGGCAACCACGTTGGGATCCGAGGCCGGGCCGTCGTAAGCCTTGGCGAAGTCCTTGGCCGGCAGCTGGAAATTCAGCGTGCGACCGCCCATCTGAAGGGCCTGGATGGTGATCGTCTGGGACTTCTTCAGCTTGGTCACGAACTCGGCGTTCACGTCCATGGAAGCGAAGCAGCCGTTCGGGAAGCAGATCTCATATTTCAGCGCCAAAGGCGGCTGCTGGTCGATGATCACGCGGGTGCCGGGCTGAACCATCATGCCGATCGGAACGGACACGATGAACTTCAAGTTCGGATCGCCCTGAACTTCGCGGATGGCCGCGGAAGCCAGCGGCTGGCCGGTTTCGGCCGTGAAGTCCTGGGTGGTCATGCAGATCTGCTTGTTGGCCTGCTGGTCGTTGCCGCAAACCTTGGTCCAGGGCGTGTTGATGCCTGGAACCGCCACGGAGGCCGGGGCACCACCCTGGGCCTGCTGGCCCTGGGGCGCCGCCTGCGCCGGAGCGGCGGGCTTGGCGGGCTTCGACTGCGCGAACGCGCCGCCGGCGATCCCGAGGGTCAGTGCCATGACGGCAAGGCCGCCGACACGGCGCAAAATTTTCGCTTTCATCATATTTCAAAAATTCCCTGTCGCGTGGCACCGGCCGGGTGGATCGGCTGGACCCCTCTTAACCTCGGCTCTGTCGGTGTCAATTGAGGCAACACGGTGACGGGGAACCGCTTCCGTGTGCGGATGTGATACCTTGCCCAACATTGCGGCTGTCACACGACAGCGTCGCCGCTGGAGATCATAAACACCTGCCCATGCGACAGGCTGCCGCTATCTTCCTTGCGCTGCTGCTTTTCGGGCCCGTGCCTGCGGGCGCCCAGCCGGCGCATGCCATTGCGATGCATGGGGAACCGGCCTATCCGCCGGGGTTCGACCATTTCGCCTATGCCAATCCGGCGGCGCCCCAGGGCGGGCGGCTCACGCTCTCCTTGCCCGGCACGTTCGATAGTCTCAACCCCTTCATTATAAAGGGATCTTCGACCGCGTTCATCCGCAACAACGTGGTCGAAAGCCTGATGGTACGGGGCTTCGACGAGCCCTTCACCCTCTATGGCCAGCTGGCTCAGGAGGTGGAAACCGACCCCCAGCGCAGCTTTGTCGCCTTCACCCTCGACCCCCGTGCCCGGTTTTCCGATGGGACACCGGTGACGGCCGACGACGTGGTGTTTTCCTACCAGCTCCTGCGCGAGAAGGGGCGGCCCAATCATCGCTTGTATTATGGCAAGATCGCCCGCGCGCAGGTCCTGGCCGAGCGGGTGGTACGGTTCGATTTCGTGAGCGCGGACAGGGAGTTGCCCCTCATCATGGGGCTGATGCCGGTGTTCGCGCGCCATGCGACCGACCCCGACACATTCACGGAAACCAGCCTGAAGCCGCCGCTCGGGTCCGGCCCCTACAAGGTGGTGACGGTGGAGCCGGGCGCCAGCGTAACGCTGGCCAAGGACCCGTCCTATTGGGGGCGCGACCTGCCGACGAATCGTGGATTCAACAACTTCGCGCAGCTTCGATTCGACTATTTCCGCGAACAGAACAGCGAATTCGAAGCCTTCAAACGTCACCTGGTCGATGCGAGGTTCGAGAGCGATCCGGGCCGTTGGGAAACCGGCTATGATTTTCCCGCCGCCCGCGCCGGGGAGGTAACCCGAGAGGTTATCCCCACCGGGTTACCGAAACCCCATTATGCCCTGGTGTTCAACACCCGCCGGGCGGTGTTCTCCGACGTGCGGGTGCGCCGGGCGATCATCGAGCTGTTCGATTTTGCCTGGCTCGACCGCAATTTCTACCATGGCCTCTACGCCCGGACCGCCGGCTTCTTCGACGGCTCGGAGCTCTCCTCTGTCGGGCGCAAGGCGGGTGCGGCCGAGCGGGCCATGCTCGCCGCCTTCCCCGGCGCGGTTCGCGCCGATGTGCTGGAGGGCACCTATGCCCCGCCCGCCGCCGATGGCACCGGCCGCGACCGGCTGCGGCTGAAGGCGGCGCTCGACCTGTTCGCCCAAGCCGGCTGGCGGCTGAAGGATGGCAAGCTGCGCCGGGGCGATACCGGCGCGCCGCTCCGCTTCGAGATCATGGTAACGACCCGCGAGCAGGAGCGCCTGTGCCTCGCCTTCGCCAGCCAGCTGGCGCGTGCCGGCATCGCGGCCAATGTGCGGATCGTGGATGCGGTGCAATTCGATGCGCGGCGCAATTCCTATGATTTCGACATGGTGCCCTTCGTGTGGGGACAGTCGCTTTCCCCCGGCAATGAGCAGGCCTTTTATTTCGGCTCCGCCGCCGCCGACCAGCCGGGCACGCGCAATTACATGGGCATGAAGAGCGCCGCCGCCGATACGCTGATCGCGGCGATGATTGCGGCCAACAGCCGGGCGGATCTCGTGGCGGCCACGCGGGCGCTGGA
>NCHM01000148.1 GCA_002257205.1 Rhizobiales bacterium 24-66-13
GAAACGAAATGGTGGAGCCAGACGGAATCGAACCGACGACCTCTTCAATGCCATTGAAGCGCTCTCCCAACTGAGCTATGGCCCCACCGGATCGCGAGGTGCGCGCAGGCGGTCATTTAAATGACATGGGATGTCAATTAAAAAACCAGTTGCGCGTCGGGAATGCCCCGCGACGGATGCCAGGGGGAATCGCGCCCCCCAGCGAGAGCGGCCTTTAAGCACAGGCCGCCGACCGTATCAAGCCTCTTCGTCGTCCTCGAGGCCCTCACCGATCAAATCGGAGACGTCGTCCCCTTCGTCCTCGTCTTCCTCGAGGAAGGTGTCGTCGTCCGCGTCCGCGACGAGGTCGTCATCGACGTCCACATCCACGTCCACCTCGTCCACCGGCACCTTCGCGCCGACGGCTTCCTCATCCGCCTCTTCAAGGCTGATGACCTCGACGTCGGCGACCTCCTCGTCCGCGTCGGCGACCACCGGCACGACGGCGGCACGGGCCGCTTCACCGCGGCTGCGGACCACCGGCTCGAAATAGGAGCGCGGGTAGGATTCGCCGGTGAAGGGAGACACCACCGGGTCCTTGTTCAAATCGTAAAACTTGCGCCCTGTAACAGGACAGATGCGCTTGGTGCCGAGTTCTGGCTTCGCCACGGCAAAGATCCTAGGGGGCTGTCAAAAGGAGGGTGCTCCATTGGCGAAACCCCATGCCCCTGTCAAGCACCGAATCCGAATACGTCGCGTGGCCAGCGTGCACGCGCTTGTGTTAGACGGCATGCAATCCATCCTGGAACGGCAGCCGGCGGGACTTTGCGAGGCTCCGCGCGCCGAAAATGGGAGCAGTCATGTCCAGCGCCGTCGCTCAATCTTCTTCCCATGGTGATGGGGAAAATGCCGTTCCCGGCGCAAGCCGGCCCTCCCCGGCCCTCGCCGGAACGGTGCGCGTGCCGGGCGACAAGTCGGTTTCGCACCGTGCGCTGATGTTCGGCGCCCTGGCGCGCGGGGAAACCCGCATCACCGGCCTGCTGGAGGGCGAGGACGTGCTGAACACCGCCAAGGCCTGCATCCAGCTGGGCGCGCAGGTGGAGCGGCTCGGCGCGGGCGAATGGCGCGTGGTCGGCGTTGGCGCGGGGCATCTGAAGAGCCCCGAGGCGCCGCTCGATTTCGGCAATTCCGGCACCGGCGCGCGGTTGATGATGGGCGTGGTGGCGGGAAACCCCATCGTCGCCACCTTCGACGGCGACGCCAGCCTGCGCCGCCGGCCCATGAAGCGGGTGCTGGATCCGCTCCTCGCCATGGGCGTGGTGGTGGAAGAGGAAGCGCCCGGCGGCCGCCTGCCGCTGCGCCTGAAGGGCCTCACCGAACTCAAAGCCTTCACGTATGAAACCCCGGTGCCCTCGGCGCAGGTGAAATCCGCCGTGCTGCTCGCGGGCCTTGCCGCCAGCGGCGACACGGTGGTGGTGGAGCGCGAATCCACCCGCGACCATACCGAGCGCATGCTGACCCATTTCGGCGCCGAGGTGCGGGTCGAGCCGCACGGCGCCCACGGCCGCCGCATCACCCTCGCCGGCCGGCCGGACCTGAAGGGCGCGCCCGTGGCGGTGCCGTCCGACCCCTCTTCCGCCGCTTTCCCGCTGGTGGCGGCGCTGATCGTGCCGGGCTCCGACATCATCCTGAAGGACGTGATGATGAACCCGCTGCGCACCGGCCTCATCACCACGCTGAAGGAGATGGGCGCCTCCATCGAGACGCTTTCAGAGCGCACCGAGGGCGGCGAGGCCGTGGCGGATCTGCGCGTGCGCCATTCCGTGCTGACCGGCGTCGACGTGCCGCCCGAGCGCGCGCCTTCCATGATCGACGAATATCCCGTGCTCGCCGTGGCGGCGGCGTTCGCGCACGGCACCACCCGCATGCGCGGCCTCAACGAATTGCGGGTAAAGGAAAGCGACCGCCTCGCCGCCGTGGCCGACGGGCTGGCCGCCTGCGGCGTACCCCATGAGATCATCGGCGACGATCTGCTGGTCACCGGCCTCGGACCCGATGGCGTGACCGGCGGCGGACCGGTGGCGACCCATATGGACCATCGCATCGCCATGGCCTTCCTGGTGATGGGCTTCGCGGCCCGCGAGGGCGTGCGCGTGGACGACATGCGCTTCATCGCCACCTCCTTCCCCACCTTCGTGCCCATGATGGGCGGCCTCGGCGCGGTGCTGGCATGAGCGACGGCCTGATCATCGCCATCGACGGGCCGGCCGCGTCCGGCAAGGGCACCCTCGGCCGCAGGATCGCGGCGACCCTCGGCCTGCCCCATCTCGATACCGGCCTGCTCTATCGGGCGGTGGCCGCGCGCTGCCTCGCCGACGGCACGCTCGACGACGAGATGGCCAGCGCGGACGCGGCCCGCACGCTGGATCTGCGTTCGCTCGACCCGGAAAAGCTGCGCACCGGCGCGCTCGGCGAAGCGGCGTCCGTGGTCGCCGCCCGCCCGGTGGTGCGCGGGGCCTTGCTGGATTTGCAGCGGCGCTTCGCCGAGCAGCCCGGCGGCGCGGTGCTGGACGGGCGCGACATCGGCACGGTGATCTGTCCCCATGCGCCGGTGAAGCTGTTCGTGACCGCCTCGGCGGACGTGCGCGCCACGCGGCGGCATCGCGAATTGCTGGAGCGCACGTGCGACATCGCGTTCGAGGATGTGCTGGCCGACATCCACAAGCGCGACGCCCGCGATTCGCACCGCGCCACAGCCCCGCTGGCGATGGCGCCGGACGCGGTGCTGCTGGACACCACCCATCTCGGCATCGACGAGGTGCTGGCCGCCGCTTTGGCGATCATCGCCGCCAAGACCGCGGCGGCGGGCGAAGGGGCGGACCAGACCCCGGCCGGCTGAGGCATGACGCGTGAACTTGTCTCGGTTTGAAAATCTGTACCGTTGACGAAGCTGTAGCCGCCGCGATAGCGGATCTAGATGGTACAGCATGGAGTGGCGCATGGCGACCAAGCTTGAAAAATGGGTCCGAATAGAGCGGACGATTATCGAGGAGCGTATCAAAAAGCTAAAGGATGGGGGGAAGATAACCTCACCTTCTGGAGAGGACATTACAAAAAATGAGATCCATCTCTCAGAAATGAGTCTGGAAGGCGCCAATCTAGTTTTAGAAGAGGCGGAAAAATCCCGAAAGCCCACTTAGTAAGATACCAAATGTGGAGCTTATCGACGCCTCGGGCGATATCAAAATATAACCTCTTTAACAAAAAATAAGCGAAACTTATCTCCGAGGGGGAGGGGGGTCTGGCGCCGCCAGCATCTCGCCCGCCCGGACAGCGGGGAGATACCCCCCACCCTGCCCTCCCCTCAAGGGGGGAGGAAGAAAGCCGCCGCGCGCTTGGCGCTCCGTCTCGATTGACCCCGGCCCCGCCGCGGCACCACGCGCCGCTTCATTGACTTCGCGCCGGAGCGGTTCTTAAGTGTCGGCGTCGATGGTCCCGGTTCGGGCGGCTTGCCGCTTCCGCCGGGTGAAAAGGGAATGCGGTCGCGCACGGGTTTTCCGGTGCGATAGCCGCAGCTGCCCCCGCAACTGTAGGCGGTGAGTTCCGGCCGAAAAGCCACTGGAAGACGGGCCTTGCGCCCATTCCGGGAAGGCGGCCGCGAACGGCGATCCGCGAGCCAGGAGACCTGCCACCGACAGGAACGCGCGCCGGGCGGGGTGCCCTGGCATGGCGATTCTCCCTGTGGCACGCATCGCGCGGGCCGCTCGCACCCATGGAAAGCGGCGTGGAGCGACCTTCCAACGACGATGCGCCTTTCGCGGCGAGCGACACGACGCCGCGCACCCCCGCGCCGGCCGACGCACCGGCTGACGCGCCGGCACGCGATGCCCTGCGGGTCGCCAGCGTTCCGGCCGTGACCCTGTTCGTGTGCACCACCTGCAAGCTCGCCGGCGCGGACACGGACGCCCCACCCGCCGGCGCGGCGCTGGCGCGGGAGGCGATGCGCGTCGCCTCCATCAGCGCGGCGACGGGCGCGGCAAATGGCGGGGACCCCGCCATCGCCGTGAAGGAGGTGCGCTGCCTCTCCAATTGCAAGCGCGCGCTTTCCGCCGCCTTGGTGCGCACCGGCGGATGGTCCTACGTGTTCGGCGATCTCACCCCCGACAGCGCCGCCGACCTTTTGACCGGCGCCGCGCTCTTCGCCACCTCCACCGACGGCATCCTGCCCTGGCGCGGACGCCCCGACAGCCTCAAGCGCGGCATGATTGCCCGCATCCCTCCCATGAGCTTTTCCGAGGACCAGCGATGACCTCTCTCGCCCGCATCCCCTGCACCATCGTCACCGGCTTCCTCGGCGCGGGGAAGACCACCCTGATCCGCCACATCCTGGAGAATGCCCAGGGCAAGCGCCTCGCCGTGATCGTCAACGAATTCGGCGACGTGGGCATCGACGGCGAGATTTTGAAGGGCTGCGGCGTCGAGAGCTGCCCGGAGGACAATATCGTCGAGCTGGCAAATGGCTGCCTGTGCTGCACGGTGGCGGACGATTTCGTGCCGGCGCTGGATCTGATCCTCTCCCGCACGCCACGCGTGGACCACATCCTGATCGAGACCTCCGGCCTGGCCCTGCCGAAGCCCCTGGTTCAGGCGTTCCAATGGCCGGCAATCAAGAGCCGCGTCACCGTTGACGGCGTGGTGGCGGTGGTGGACGGCCCGGCGCTCGCCCAAGGCCGCGTCGCGGACGATCTGGCGGCGCTTGCCGCCCAGCGCGCGGCCGACGACACTCTCGACCATGACGACCCGGTGGAAGAGGTGTTCGAGGACCAGATCGCCTGCGCCGATCTCATCATCCTCTCAAAGTCGGACCTGCTGGACGCGGCCGGCGCGGACATCGCCGATGCCCGGATCGCCAAAGCCCTGCCGCGCGCCGTGAAGGTGGTGCGCGCGTCCGGCGGCAAGGTGGATGCGGCGATCCTGCTCGGCCTCGGCGTCGGCACGGAGGACGAGATCGACGCCCGCCGCACCCATCATGACGACGAGCTGGACCACGACCACGACGATTTCGACAGCTTCATCGTGCGCCTGCCCGACATCGCCGACCCCGCCGCCCTCGCCGCCCGCGTGGCGCGGGCCGCCGAAACGCCGGACGTGCTGCGGGTGAAGGGTTTCGCCCATGTGGCCGGCAAGCCCTTGCGCCTGCTGGTGCAGGGCGTGGGCACGCGGATTTCCCACCAGTTCGATCGGCCCTGGCGGGCGGACGAGCCACGCTCCGGTGCGCTGGTGGTGATCGGGCTGAAGGGCTTCGACCGCGCGGCGGTGGAACGCGCGCTGCTGGCCGAGGAACCGGCGCTTTCCGCCTGAGGCTGGGATAAGCTTTCTCCATGCATCTGCTCGCGAGCACATCCGCCACCATCGAGGACCTGGCCGAGCCCATCGACCTGCGCCAGCCTCCCGGCGATGTGCTTGCCTTGTCCTTCACCGACAGCGACCTGCTGGCGCTCGCCGCAGCGTGGCGGCAAAGACGCGACCGCCTGCCGAGCCTGCGGCTCGCGCGGCTGAAGGATCTGCGCCACCCCATGTCGGTGGATCTGTGGATCGACAAGGCGGCGCGCCACGCCAAGGTGATTTTGGTCCGGCAATTGGGCGGGCTCGACTGGTGGCGCTATGGCGCCGAGCGGCTCGCGGAGCTGGCCCGCACGCGCGGCATCGCCCTCGCGCTGCTGCCGGGCGAGGACCAGGACGACCCGCGCCTCGCCGCCCTCTCCACCGTGCCAGCCGCGGAACTGGCCGCATGGCTCGGCTATTTCCGCCAGGGCGGGCCGGACAATATGGCGGCGTTGCTGGAGCGGGTGGCGCGCGTGGTGCGGGGCGAGGACGGCACCGCCATCGCCGGGCCGAAGCCCGTGCCGCCCGCGAGCTTCTATCTGCCGGGGCTGGGGGCGGTGGATCTGGCGGACGTGGTGGGCCGCGCCCCGCACGACATCGCCCCTCCCCCTCACTCCCCCGCCCCGCTGCCCCCTCCCCAGCCCTCCCCCGCAAGCGGGAGAGGGGGCGCGGTGGCGTTTGGGGAGGACGAACACTCCCATCCCGACCTCGCCAATCCCCTCTCCCGCTTGCGGGGGAGGGTCAGGGAGGGGGAAGAGGGCTTCGACGTAGAACCGCAATCCGCCGGGAGCGGCGCGCAGGCTGAGGCATGGACGGGAACAGCTCCGCACGACCTCGCCCCGCTGCCCCCTCAAGGCCTTTCCCCGCTGCCCCCTCCCCAGCCCTCCCCCGCAAGCGGGAGAGGGGGCGCGGTGGCGTTTGGGGAGGACGAACGCTCCCATCCCGACCTCGCCAATCCCCTCTCCCGCTTGCGGGGGAGGGTCAGGGAGGGGGAAGAGGGCCTCGACGTAGAACCGCAATCCGCCGGGAGCGGCGCGCAGGCTGAGGCATGGACGGGAACAGCCCCGCACGACCTCGCACCTCCCCCTCACTCCCCCGCCCCGCCTCCCCCACCCCAGCCCTCCCCCGCAAGCGGGAGAGGGGGCGCGGTGGCGCTTGGGGAAGGCGAACGCTCCCATCCCGACCTCGCCAATCCCCTCTCCCGCTTGCGGGGGAGGGTTAGGGAGGGGGAAGAGGACCGGGGGAGGGCCAGGGAGGGGGAAGAGGGCATCAACCCCGCAGCGGATCGCGCCGGCGCACATGCCCCCCCCCGCGCCCTGCTCCTGTTCTACCGTTCCATGTGGCTGGCCGGCGATCTTGCGCCCATTGATGATCTCTGTGCGGCCTTCGAAGCGCGCGGCATCGCGCCGGTGCCACTGTTTCTCACCAGCCTGAAAGACCCCAAATCCCGCGTCTTCGTGCGCGACGCCATCGCCGATACCGCACCCGACCTGATCCTCACCGCCACCGCGTTTGCGGCCGGGGATGCGGAGGATATTTTCCCCGCCGGCGGCCCGCCGGTGCTCCAGATCATTCCCGCCACCACCGCGCGGGACGCCTGGGCGAATAGCCCGCGCGGCCTTGCCGCCGCCGATCTCGCCATGCATGTGGTGCTGCCGGAACTGGACGGGCGGGTACTGGCCGGCGCCATCTCCTTCAAGGACATGGCCGCCCCGGACGCGGACCTTGCCTTCACCGCCGCGCTGAACAGCGCCGAGCCGCAGGCTATCGCCCATGTGGCGGAGCGCGCCGCCGCCTTGATCCGCCTTGCCCGCACGCCCCGCGCGGAGCGTCGCATCTCGATCCTGATGCCGGATTATCCCGGCGCCCCCGGCCGCACCGGCTATGCGGTGGGGCTGGATGTGCCGGAAAGCGTGCGCCAATTGCTGGAGACGCTGGAGCACGAAGGCTATGACGCCGGCGCGGCGCCCGCCGATTCAAAAACCTTGCTGGCGCACATCGTCCCCAGCGAGGCTCTGCCGCTCGCCGATTACCGGCGCCTGTTCGCCGCCCTCCCCTCGCCGGTCCGCGCCGCGATCACCGCCGCCTGGCGCGCGCCGGAAGACGACCGGGACGTGCAGGGCGACGCCTTCCATTTCCGCTTCGCCCGCTTCGGGCACGTGACCGTGGCCCTGGCGCCCGATCGCGGCGCCTCGCTCGACCGGCGCGCGGACTATCACGACCCCGCGCTGCCGCCGCGCCATGCCTTGCTCGCCTTCGGCCTGTGGCTGCGGCACGGCCTCGATGCCCATGCGCTCGTCCACATGGGCGCCCATGGCACGCTGGAATGGCTGCCTGGCAAGGCGGTCGCGCTGACCCAAGACTGCTTTCCCCAAGCCGTGCTCGGGCCGCTGCCGGTGATCTATCCTTTCATCGTCTCCAATCCCGGCGAGGCGGCGCAGGCCAAGCGGCGCATCGCCGCCGTCACGCTCGGCCACCTGCCGCCCCCGCTCACCGGCGCTGGGCTCACCGCGGCCGAGCAGACCCTCGAACGCCTCGTGGACGAATATGCCGAGGCGGACGGGCTCGACCCGCGCCGCCGCGACCGCCTCGCCCGGCTGATCGTCGAAAGCGCGGGCGAGACCGGCCTTTCCGTGCGCGCCGGCGTCGATGCCGCCACCGATCCCAACGAAGCCTTGCGCCGCATCGACGCCTGGCTGTGCGATGTGAAGGACATGCAGGTGAAGGACGGCCTGCACATTTATGGCGCCGCCGACGGCGATGCCGCGCGCATGCCGAGCGCGGACGCCGAGCGCGCCGCGCTCCTCGCCGCCCTCGACGGCCGCCATGTGAGCGCGGGGCCGGCGGGCGCTCCGGCGCGCGGGCGGCGCGACGTGCTGCCCACCGGGCGCAATCTCTTCACCGCCGATCCGCGCCATCTGCCCACCCCCACCGCGCTGGACCTCGGGCGCCGCGCGGCGGACGAGGTGGTGCGCGCCTATCTCCAGGAGCATGGCGACTATCCGCGCGCCGTGGTGATCGATCTGTGGGGCAGCGCCACCTTGCGCACCGGCGGCGAGGAGATCGCCCAGGGGCTGCATCTCATGGGTTGCTGGCCGATCTGGGATCCTGCCAGCGGCCGCGTGACCGGCATCGAGGTGCTGCCGCCGGCCAGCATGGGGCGGCCGCGCGTGGATGTGAGCTGGCGCGTCTCAGATGTCGCGCGCATCTTCGGCTCCGCGCCGGGGGCCTATGGCGCCGGCATCGAGGACGCTTTGGCGCGCGGCGCGTTTGCCGATCGCGGCGAACTCGGCGCGGCCTATCTCGCCGCCGCCTCCCATGTCTATGACGGGCCGGAGGGCGCGGCCCGCCCGGCCGCCGGCGCCTTCGCCGCCCAGGTGGCGCGCGCCGATGCGCTGCTGCACACGGCCGACGATCCCGCGCGCGACCTGCTGGACGGCGCCGAGGACGGCGCTTTCATGGGCGGTTTCGCCGCTGCCGCCGCGCTGCTCGGGAAAGCGGTGGATCTGGTGGTGCTGGACACCAGCGATCCCGAAAAACCGAAGGCCCGCCCCCTGAAGGATGCGCTCACCCGCATCGTCCATGGCCGGGTCTCCGCCGCCTTCATCGCCGGCCAGATGCGCCACGGCCCGCGCGGCGCCGCCGAGCTGACCGAGACCGTGGACCGGCTGGTGGCGTTCGCCGAGACCACCCATCAGGTCGCCTCCCATCTGCTGGACCAGCTGCACGCGGCCTATCTGGCGGACGAAGACGTGCGCGCCTTCCTGCTGCGGGAAAACCCGCAGGCGGCGGACGCCATGGCGCGGCGGTTCGAGGACGCCCGCCGGCGCGGCCTGTGGCACGCGCGCCGCAACGATCTCGACGGCGATCTCGCCGCCCTGCGCGCCGAGGCGCGCGATCGGGAAAAATCCGGCGCGGAAGCGCGCGACGAAGGAAGATTCAGCGCGGAAACGCGTGAGGTCGCCACGGGGCGCGCGGAAGCGCGCGACGGAGAGACACGCGGCGCAGATGCGCACGACAGAGCGGACCTCCCCGCAGCTCTGGGCACGGAGGCGGCGGAATGAGCGCCCTGTCCCGCCGGCGCGGCGCCTGCCCGGCGCTGAGCGCGCCCATGGAGACCGGCGAC
>NCHM01000756.1 GCA_002257205.1 Rhizobiales bacterium 24-66-13
GGCGAACGCGCACTCTTTCACTCATTCGGCTCACTCCGATTGTTCGTTCTGGAAGACGAGAGCGGAAGACGTCCGCCCTGTCGCAAAGACATCCCAGGGCGCCGGTTTCGCCTCGCGCTGGGAAACGTGTGGCGCGGCAGGCGGAGGCGCCGCCGCGGTCGCCTCCCCCACTCGATCCTTCGAGGCGGACGTGTTGGCTGGGCCGATCGTCAGCGAAGCCAGTGTCGGTGCGAGGCGCTTTGCCTCGGCACGCACCTGCTTGTCGTACCCGACCATCTCGCCGAGGGAGGCGTCGCCGCGTCCGTAATAGGCTTGCAGCATGACGGTGGCCGCCTCGGCCGGGCGGGCACCGCCGCCGATGGCCGTCCGGTAGTAGCGGTCGAGCAATCGGGCGGTCGCCTTGAGGTTCAGGCAAGGATCGAACGCATCGGCAACGGTGAGCGCGAGGCGGCCGAGACCATCGGCATTGATGCCGCCAAGGCCGAGATCGACGTCCTGTCGTTCCGCGATCAGCGTGCTGGCAACCTCGATCGCCTCCGCCTTGCTCTTCAGCGGGTCGCGTAGGGGGGCGCCGATGTTGATGCGGATGGCAAATGGTGAGAAGCCGCTTTCGAGGCTCACGATCGCCGCGAGGGTCTCGACCTGAACGGTCGGTGCGCATGTCTGCGCGAGGTCTGCGAATGCTATGGGCATAGTCTAGAACCACACCCGCTGCGTCCCGACTCCATCGATCGTCACATCGACGAAATTGGGTTGCGGCCGTGACGTTGGGAGCATCGTCACATAGGCCATGCACTGGCTCTGCCCGCCACCGGAGACCCAACGAGGCGTTCCATTGCCGGCGCTTGCCGCGCACTGGCTGCTGTCGACGGCTTGGCGGGAACCCGACACGCAGGCCGTTTCCTGCCCCTGGGGTCCGAACCGGACGGTCAGGCGGTAGCCAGCCTCGCAAGAGTACGGTTCGTATCCAGGCCTGGAGGCCTGGAATCCGACTCCACTGCAGGTGGGAAAGGGGCGTCCTCTGG
>NCHM01000757.1 GCA_002257205.1 Rhizobiales bacterium 24-66-13
GGCGCGCGGCTATAGACGGCGACCACCTCATGGCCGCGCGCGACGATCTCGGAAAGGGTCGGTACCGCGAAATCCGGCGTGCCCATGAACACGATGCGCATCAGTATCGTCTCCGCCGCCGCCCCGCGCCGGGCGATGCGGCAGGCTGTGGTTGGGGCCGCACGCGAGCGGGTGCGCGGCGGCGATCAAGGACTCTCGGGTCCACCCGCTTGCGGCGGATGGGCCCATCTGTCGCGGTCGACCCCGGGAGGGGCGGTGGAAGGGACGGGGCGCGGCCATGGCGACGACCGCCGTGCCAAGGTCGAGAATGCAGCCCTAGGAGCGCGGCACGCAGGGGCGCAACCCTTGGGCGAATTCTTACCCCTCGGCCTCCCGGCGGGCGGCCTTGGCGAACTTCTTGGTCACACGGTCGCGCTTGAGCTTGGACAGATGGTCAATGAACAGCACGCCGTTCAAATGGTCGATCTCGTGCTGGATGCAGGTCGCGAACAGGCCGTCTGCCTCGGTCTCGACGGTCGCGCCCTCGAGGGTCTGGAACCGCACCGTCACCCGCGCCGGCCGCTCGACCTCCTCATAATATTCCGGGATCGAGAGACAGCCTTCGCTGTAAACCGAAAGTTCGTCCGAAAAGGCGATAATTTCCGGATTGATCAAGGCGAGAGGCTTCTTCTCCTCACCTTCGCGCGTGGCATCGAGGGTCACCACGCGCCGCATCACGCCCACCTGCACCGCCGCGAGCCCGATGCCGGGCGCGTCGTACATGGTCTCGAACATGTCGGCGACCAGCTTCTTCACCTCGTGATCGATCTTGGCGACCGGTTCGGAGATGAGCCGCAGCTTGGGTTCCGGGATGATGAGGATGGGGCGTATGGACATGAAACGCAGATAGGCGAAGGTCCGCGCGGCGTCAACATGTTCGCGCTTTGTTCGGTGCAAGAATCGGGTTATGGAAGCTGATGAGCGAAGTGCTGTTTTTTCTCGCAGGTCAAGCCATAACCGCCGGCGCCGCGCTCGCCGCCAT
>NCHM01000758.1 GCA_002257205.1 Rhizobiales bacterium 24-66-13
GGTGACCGGGGAAATGCGCAGGCCGGTACGCTTGGCACCGATCTCGGCGATGATCGCCGACGTCACTTCCAGCAGCAGGCGGGCGCGGTTCTCGATCGAACCGCCGTAGATATCGGTCCGCTTGTTGGCGCCGTCGCGCAGGAACTGGTCCAGGAGATAGCCGTTGGCGGCGTGGATCTCGACCCCGTCGAAGCCGGCGGCGATGGCATTGGCGGCGGCGCGGCGATAATCGGCGATGATGCCGGGAATCTCCTCAAGCGCCAGGGCGCGCGGCGCGGAGGTCTCTACGAAACCATTGTTCACGAAGGTCTTGGTCTTGGCGGTGATGGCGGAAGGCGCCACTGGCGCGCCGCCGTTGGGCTGGAGCGAGACGTGGGAGACCCGGCCCACATGCCAGAGCTGCACGACGATCCGCCCACCCTTGGCGTGAACCGCGTCCGTCACCTTCTTCCAGCCGGCCACCTGCTCGGCGCTATAGATGCCCGGGGTGTCCTGATAGCCCTGGCCCTGCTGGGAAATCTGCGTCGCCTCGGTGATGATCAGGCCGGCGGAGGCGCGCTGGGTGTAATAGTCCACGGTCAGCGGGCCGGGCACGAAGCCGGGCAGCGCCCGGTTGCGGGTCAGCGGCGCCATCACGATCCGGTTGGGAAGGGTGAGGTCGCCGAGGCGATACGTGTCGAACAGCGTGGCTTTCGCGTCGCTCATGGGAATGCCTTCGGTTTGCGGCCTGCGGCCGGCAATGGTGCGATGCAGCGCAGATAGATCTACAACGGCCGCAGCCAAGGGGTCGGGCGAACACTTTTTCGCCATATCCCCTTAGGGAAACGTCAGAGGTGAAGCACGCCTTCGGCCACCACCACCGCAGTGCCGCCGATGGTCGCCTCCACCACATGGCCGCCCTTCACCGTGAAGCCGAGATTGATGCGGCTCGGCCGACCCATCTCGAAGCCCTGGTCGATGCGCACCTTGTGATTGCCCTCCACCCGCGCCTCGGCATCCAGCAGCACGGCGGGAAAGGC
>NCHM01000759.1 GCA_002257205.1 Rhizobiales bacterium 24-66-13
GCGGCGGTGGACGCGCGAGCGCAGGGACGCCTTGGTCACGATGAGCGGCAGCGGCCCGGCCAGGAACTGGCGGATTTCCGGCGTCGTCACCACCGCTTCCTCGCCGAGGCGCAGCTCGTGCACGTCGCGGTCGCGCAGGATGCCGAGGCCTTCCTCGGCGACTTCCAGGCCACCGTCGGCGGCCAGCGCATAGCGGCGCACGCCGATGAAGATGAAATCGTCATTGGCCAGCCAGTCGATGAAATCGGCGGCTTCCTTGCGATCGTCCTTGGAATAGGGCTGGGACTTGCGGCGGAACCCCTCGGCCGCTTGGCGCACCTCGGTGCGCATGGCGAGGAAATCGGCATTGGCAGCGCGCACGTCGGCGAGCGTCTTGTCGAGGGCGAGCTTGAGCGCCTCGCGCGCCTCGGCGGTTTCCAGCGCCTGGATGTGGATGTGGATCAGGCTCTCGCGGATGGAGCGCTTGCGGCCCTGGGACAGGTCGGTCTCGATGCCGGTCACCTGTCCCGCGCCATCGCGCTCGACCGCGAAAATGGGATGGGTGACGAACTTGGCCTCATAGCCCTGGTCCGCCAGCTCGCCGGCGATGGAATCGAACAGGAAG
This sequence comes from Rhizobiales bacterium 24-66-13, assembly GCA_002257205.1. Lineage (GTDB taxonomy): Bacteria > Pseudomonadota > Alphaproteobacteria > Rhizobiales > Xanthobacteraceae > NCEH01. The sequence goes on from NCHM01000759.1 coordinate 605, forward strand.
GCCATGTCTTCATTGACCGTCTCCACCACCGTGATGGCGGGGGCGCCGGCCCATTGCGGGTTGAATACCCGCACGTCGTGCAGGCCCGGCACGCGGCCGGCGAGATGGGCATGGGCCTCGCGGCACAATTGGGCGAGGGCTTCGGGCAGAAGCGCCGCCACGTCCTCCGGCGCGGCGCCGGCGAGCAGGGCGCGGGCGAAGAAGGCGGGCACGGGACCGTCCGCGAGCAGGCTCACCGCGTCCTCGATGCGGGCCTGGGCGCCAAATCCGAGTTCCGAACCTTGAAATCCTTGGACGTTCATGGCCTCTCCCCCTTGGCACCCGCGCGCAACGCGGGGCCCCGCCGTCCTCGATCGGACGTTCTGCACTGTGGGTTTCGCTCAGAGCCGCGACGGAACGATGACGGGGACCTA
>NCHM01000149.1 GCA_002257205.1 Rhizobiales bacterium 24-66-13
CTCGTTGAAGCCGATGGCCGCATCGAGCAGATGGTCGAGCTTGCCGGCCGTATCGAGCTTTTTCACATCGTTCTTGTCGATGCTCATCAGGTCCATCATCTCCTTCCAGACCGTCGATTCATCGCACGGCAGGACAAAGAAAGTGATGCCATCGATCACGACCTTGTATTTGGCCAGAAGATCAATGTTGTTGGCGAAGATGAAATAGGTTCCGGTCGGGCTCAGCAGCCCCTTCAGCACCTCGGCGGCGACCGAGAGATAAGCGAAGGAATGGATATAGCCGACCAGGATCGGGATGGTCGGCTCTCCCGCCTGGACGACGGTCAGGACCTGTTCGATGGAGAAATCCGGCGGGCGCTTTTCGTCCGCGACCTGGGCTTGGAACTTCAGCGCGATATCGCCGCGAAAGCCGAACCGGCCCGGCTTCTTCGTCGGGGCCTTGAGAACCGCATTGAGCAGCCGTCCCTCCCGATCAAGCCGGGCCAGCGCGGTCTCCTCGATCGTGATCGTCTTCTCAAGCGTCGTCATGGATGAATCCCCGGTTTTCAAAGGCATTTCCGGCGCCCGAGCGCCGACCGGGACCACCGATGCAAATAGCCTGCCGCTTCCCTGCTGGCGCGAACCGTGCATGCCAAAGAGGTACGCGTCTGCGCTCCTCTTTCAAACCGACAAATGGCCATGAAGCTGCAAATCGAACGTCCCTATATCGAGGCGATGGTCACGCGTTTTCCAGCCTTGGCGCCGCTCACGGAGCAGTTGCGCTTCGGCGAGAAGATCGAGGTCGCCTTCACCAACCTTTCCGAGCCCGAGCTTGACTTCCTCCAGCACCTGTACCGCGGCGCAGGTCCCCAGATGCAGACGCGCGTGGCGCAGATCGCGACCCTGCAAAGGGCGTTCAGCGACAAAAGTGTCAGGTTTGCTGCGAACGACCTGGAATCCGTCGTGCCGGCCATCGCGCGCTATCTGATCGCCGATGCGATCCACGGATGGATGTTCACCGCCAGCGTCGCGAGCCGGCCCCTGCCCTATGTTGTGACGCGCCTCGACTATACGCCGCCTTCCAACGACGAGACCGGGCGGGTCTTCGTCGAGTTGAAGGCCAATGCCAAGGGCGCCGTCACCTCCACCACGCTGCGCATTTCCGGCGGCGAGATCGCCGGCAAGACGGTTGCGGAAATCTTCGCAGCCAAGGGATTTCTGAAGGAAACCCCGGAATTGATCGCCGCCTATGAGGAGACCGAGGCGCGTTATTTCGCATGGCGCGGCCGCTATGGGGCGCAGTTCTCCGGCCGGGGCACCGGCTTTTATACCGACGATCCCAATTCCTCCCACCGCGACACCGACTGGTCGCGCAAGGATGTGGTCGTCTTGTCCTCCGGCGGCGGAGCCGCGCGGCTGGTGAACGACGAAAGCATCCTCACCGCCCGCGCCCTGACCCTTGAGGTCACCGGCGATATCCTCGGCCAATATCTGCGCAAAGCGGCGAAGAGCAATCTTTACGATGCCGAGGAGGAGGTGGAGGAATCGAAGGCGGCGATCCGCCCGGGCCTGTTCAGCCGGATCCCGATCCATCCCTACATCCTCATGTTCCATCTGGACCTGCACCATTATCTGTGGGTGCATGTGGAGGACATGGAGCCCTATGCCTACCAGCCGAACCTGCGGGAAAAGCTGGTTCTGCCCGAAGAACAGACCGACCTCATCGACATCCTGACCGCCGAGATGGACGTGCTCATGGATGATATCGTCGCGGGAAAATCCGGCGGCACCACCGTGCTGTGCGCGGGTCCGCCCGGGGTCGGCAAGACGCTGACCGCAGAGGTTTACGCCGAGATCATCCAGCGCCCGCTTTATCGCGTGCATTCCGGTCAGCTGGGCTTGAACGCCGCGGCCATGGAGAGCGCGCTGAAGGACACGCTGACCCGCGCGCAGCGGTGGGGCGCGGTGATGCTGATCGACGAGGCCGACGTCTATATCAAGCGGCGGGAAGACGACATCGCCATGAATGCCGTGGTTGGCGTGTTCCTGCGGGTACTGGAATATTTCAACGGACTGCTGTTCCTGACCACCAATCGCATCGACGATATCGACGAGGCGATCGTCTCGCGCTGCATCGCTTTGATCAAGTTCCACGCGCCAGACAGCGCCGCGCGGCGCCGGATCTGGGGCGTGATGAGTGATCAATTCGGCCTCTCCCTCGAGACACCGCTGCTTGACGCCCTGGTGGACACATTCCCGACCACCACGGGACGCGACATCAAGGGCCTCGCGAAGCTGGTGGCGAAATATTGCCGCCACAAGCGCGTGCCGCCGACACTCGAAGTGTTCGAGCGTTGCGCGATCTTCCGAGGGATCGACCTCGGCCGCGCGGCCTGAAGCCCCCCTCGTCCCATGGCCGCAAGCGGAGGCCGGGACGCCGGCAAAAGACGTCCGCTTTCGGACGCCGCGCCCTCTGTCGCAAAGCCGACACGCGTCGCAAACCACACAGCCAAAGCTCAATAATATTATTACATTTCAAACCCTTACTGGATGGCACGGGACTTGCTGAAATCATCTCAGACAGGTCCAATCAGTGAGGGCGGACAATGATCAATCTGACGGATAGTGCTGTGAATGCGGTGCGGACGGCCATGACTTCCGCCGCCGAGCCTGCCAGCGGCTTGCGCATCCAGGTCGAGGCGGGCGGCTGCGCCGGCTACAAATATCAGATGGGCCTCGTGGCCGAGGGCGATCCAGACGACACCGTGATCGAGCGCAACGGTGTGAAGGTCTTCGTGGACAACAAGAGCCATGAATATCTGGCGGGCACCACCATCGACTTCGTGGTGGCCCTGGAAGGGTCGGGCTTCACCTTCGAGAATCCCAACGCCAAGTCCAGCTGCTCCTGCGGCAAATCCTTCGGCTGACCTCGCTGCCTCCTTGCTCCGGCATGCGCTTTGCTCACGGCGCGCGCGCATGCCGGCTTCCGCAGAAATCTTCTCCAGGAGAATGTCATGCTGGCCGAAACCGAGAATGTGCAGGCTCCCCCCGCCGAAGACAGCGAGCGCGTGCGGATCATCAAGGCGGTGATCGAGGACGTGCGCCCGAACCTTCAGCGCGACGGCGGCGATTGCGAGTTGCTGGGTATCGAGGGCAACAAGGTGATGGTCCGGCTCACCGGCGCCTGCGTGTTCTGCAAGCTGGCCAGCATGACGCTGGAGGGCATCCAGTCCAAGGTGGTCGAGCGGCTCGGCGAGCTGGTGCGCATCGTGCCTGTGGCCGGCGCGGCAAAGGCACGGCACTGAAAGAGACATACGGTGCCGATCTATCTCGATAACAATGCGACGACGCGCACGGACCCGGCCGTCGTCGCAGCGATGTTGCCTTATTTCACCGAGCAGTTCGGCAATGCCTCCTCAGTCCACGCCTTCGGCAGCGAGGTCGCAACCGGCCTGAAAGCCGCCCGCAAAGGCCTTCAGGCTTTACTGGGGGCGGCTTTCGACCATGAGATCGTCTTCACCTCGGGCGGCACCGAATCCGACAATACCGCTATCCTGTCCGCGCTCGATACGCAGGAGGGGCGCGACGAGATCGTCACCTCGGCGGTCGAGCATCCCGCGGTGCTCGCCCTGCTCGAACATCTCCAGGCGACCCGGCGGATCAAGGTCCACATCATCGGCGTCGACGCCAGCGGCCGGCTCGACATCGACGCCTATCGCGATGCGCTCGGGCCGCGCACGGCGCTGGCCTCGGTGATGTGGGCGAACAACGAAACAGGCACCCTGTTTCCGGTCGCGCATCTCGCCGAGCTGGCGCATGCCGCCGGCGCTCTGTTCCATACCGACGCCGTACAGGCGGTCGGCAAGGTTCCCGTCGACCTCCAGGCGACGCAGATCGATATGCTCTCGCTGTCCGGGCACAAGCTGCATGGCCCAAAGGGCATCGGCGCCCTCTATGTGCGCAAGGGCACGAAACTCAGCCCCCTGGTGCGCGGCGGCCCGCAGGAGCGGCGGCGGCGCGGCGGCACGGAGAATGTGCCCGGCATCATCGGCCTCGGCAAGGCGGCGGAGCTCGCCCTTGCCCATCTCAAGGCCACACCCGGCGAAGTCGGCACCCTGCGCAACCGCCTGGAAGACAGCGTTGTGCAGCAGATCGGCCATTGCCTGGTGCTGGGCGATCGGGACAACCGCCTGCCCAATACATCCAATGTGGCGTTCGAGCATCTCGAAGGCGAGGCGATCCTCCACCATCTCAACCGCGCCGGCATCGCCGCCTCGCTGGGATCGGCCTGCTCGTCCGGCTCCATGGAACCCTCGCATGTGCTGCGCGCCATGGGCGTGCCGGCAAGCGCCCTGCGCGGCGCCATCCGCTTTTCGTTCTCGCGTGAAAATACGGTCGATGAAGTTGACCGGGTTTTGCAGGTGCTGCCCGAAATCATCACGAAACTCCGGACATTGTCACCCAACTGACAATGAAGCGGCACGTCTACACCGGAATACCCGTCCCCAGTTCACGGAGCTTATTATGAAGATCATGATCCGCCGCTCGCCCGAGACCGGCCTGTCCATCTACGTGCCCAAGAAGGATCTCGAGGAGCCGATCGTCGAGACCGAACACGAGACCCTGTGGGGCGGCTGGATCAAGATCGCGAATGGCTGGGTGCTCGATCTGCCCGAAATGGCCGAAGGCACCACGCTGCCGATCACCATCAACGCGCGCAAGCGTGGCGAAGAAGGTTGAACGTCGATGAACGCCCCGATTCCCCATATCGATTTCGCCAACGCCGTCGATGCTGAGGCGGTGCTGACCAAGGTCGCCGAGCAGATGCGGGCCGGCATGGTCGTGCCCTATCTCGGACCCGGCCTGACAGAGCTGTCCAAGCCCGCCATCCCCATGAATCCGGAGGCATTGGCGGCCTTCTTCGCCACCAAGGTCGCCCTGCCGCGGCGCGCCAAGGGCAATGCCTGGGCCTCCGCCCAGCACATCGAGAGCATGAAGCACCGCTCCACCGTCACCGCGCTGATGAACGAAGCCTTCAGCCCGCCGGTTGAGCCCACCGCTTTGCATCGCTATCTCGCGACCCTGCGCCTGCCGATGATCGTCGACACCTGGTACGACGGCGCCATGCGCACGGCCCTGTCGGAGCGCACCGACTGGGGCGAGGTGCAAGGCATCACCCGCGCCGGCATCGGCGAAGATCGCTGGTATCGCTTCTACGACGCCGCCGGTGTAGAATCCGAGCGTGCCGCAGCCCCCGGCTGGGCGACGCTGCTCTACAAGCCGCATGGCTCCATCGCGCCGGCCAAGAACTTCCTGATTTCCGACGCGGATTATGTGGAGGTCCTGACAGAAATCGACATTCAGACGCCGATTCCGGACGTCGTGAAGGATCGCCGCACGCAGCGCACTTTCCTGTTCATCGGCTGTCGGTTCAACGACCAATTGTTGCGAACCTACGCGCGCCAGATTTCCAAGCGTTCGGGCTCGCAGCATTTTGCGATCGTCGAGCCGCAGGCCCTGTCCAAGAATGAGATGCGCTTCTTCATCTCCCAGGGCCTCACGCCCATCGCCTTGCCGCTGGAGCGCGCCGTGGAGATTCTGCGCGGCTGACCTGGCTGCGCGGCTGACCTGCCTGCCCTTCCGTCTGATGTCCATCGGAGCGCCTTGGCGCTCCGATGTGTTTTTGAGGGGCACCTCCCCCCTAAGGCCGCCGCCCGGCACCCGCGATATCTGTAATCTTTCCAACATACCGTCAAAGCTTTCGTCGGCACGTGTTCGCAAGGCGACAGAGCAGGATTGTCGGCAAGAAATTGATATTGCTCAAATTCAGGTATTTTCAGGCGCTGGCACGCGAGTTGCTCGTATCTCCCCAGGACATTTTTGAATTTGGCCAGCAACGGGGAACGGACATGCACGCATTAGCACAGCACGAAGGCGCATCGGCCGGAAGCGTCGCGAATGTCAGCGAAGTCATGCAGGCGATTGCGGAGCACAAGGGCTGCGGCACATCGGGCGGCAGCGGCAAGGCAAGCTGCGGCTCGGCCGCGGGCCAGGGCGACCTGCCGACGGAAATCTGGGAGAAGGTCAAGAACCATCCCTGCTACAGCGAGGAAGCCCACCACCATTACGCCCGCATGCACGTGGCCGTGGCGCCCGCCTGCAACATCCAGTGCAATTACTGCAATCGCAAATACGACTGCGCCAACGAATCCCGCCCGGGCGTGGTGAGCGAGAAGCTGACCCCGGAGCAAGCCGCCAAGAAGGTGCTCGCGGTCGCCTCCACCATCCCGCAGATGACGGTGCTCGGCATCGCCGGCCCTGGCGATCCGCTCGCCAATCCGGAGAAGACCTTCAAGACCTTCGAGCTGATCTCGAAGACCGCGCCGGACATCAAGCTCTGCCTCTCCACCAACGGGCTTACCCTGCCCGACCACGTGGACACCATCGCCGGCTTCAACGTCGATCACGTCACCATCACCATCAACATGGTGGACCCGGAGATCGGCGCGAAGATCTATCCCTGGGTGTTCTGGAAGCACAAGCGCTACACCGGCGTTGAAGCCGCCAAGCTGCTCACCGACCGTCAGCTGCTGGGCCTGGAAATGCTGACCGAGCGCGGCATCCTGTGCAAGGTCAACTCGGTGATGATCCCGGGCATCAACGACAAGCACCTGGTCGAGGTGAACAAGGCCGTGAAGTCGCGCGGCGCCTTCCTGCACAACATCATGCCCCTCATCTCGGCGCCCGAGCACGGCACCGTGTTCGGCCTCACCGGCCAGCGTGGTCCGACGGCTCAGGAGCTGAAGGCCCTGCAGGACAGCTGCGAGGGCGAGATGAACATGATGCGTCATTGCCGCCAGTGCCGCGCCGATGCGGTCGGGCTGCTAGGCGAGGATCGCAGCGCCGAATTCACCACCGACAAGATCATGGCCATGGAGGTCAATTACGACCTCGACAGCCGCAAGGCCTACCAGGCCATGGTGGAAGAAGAGCGCGTCGCCAAGGTCGCCGCCAAGCAGGAAGAGCTGACGACGCTCGCCGGCGAGCAGAGCGACATCAAACTGCTGGTGGCGGTCGCGACCAAGGGCTCCGGACTCATCAACGAACATTTCGGCCATGCCAAGGAGTTCCAGGTTTATGAACTCTCCACCGCGGGCGCGAAATTCGTCGGCCACCGGCGCGTCGACCTCTATTGCCAGGGCGGCTATGGCGACGAGGACAGCCTGGAAACAGTGATCCGGGCCATCAACGACTGCCATGCGGTGTTCGTGGCCAAGATCGGCGGTTGCCCGAAGGGCGATTTGCAGAAAGCAGGCATCGATCCCGTGGACCAATACGCCCACGAATTCATCGAGAAGTCGGCCATCGCCTGGTTCAAGGCCTATCTCGACAAGGTGAACAGCGGCGAGATCGAGCATGTCGAGCGCGGTGACGCCGAGATCCGCCAGGGCGCGCTGATCACCGCCGCCTGATCTTTCGAATACCGATGAAGTCTAGGAGCAGACGATGGCCCTGAAGATCATTGCCTCGCAGTGCACGAGTTGCTCAGCCTGCGAGCCGGAATGCCCCAATGTGGCGATCCGGGAGAAGAACGGAACGTTCATCATCGACCCCAAGAAGTGCACCGAGTGCATCGGCCACTTCGATGCACCGCAATGCACCGCGGTATGCCCGGTCGACGACACCTGCGTCATCGACACGTCCTATCCCCGCTACCAAGCTCCGGCCTGAGGCGTCCAGCCATGAATTTCACCATCACCCCGGCGGCTGAAAAATTCGTACGCCTCATGCTGCGCGCAGACGGCGGCGCCACCAGCGGCTTCCGGCTGGCGGTGACGCCCGGCGGATGCTCGGGCCTTTCCGCCGACATCGCGGTCCTGCCCGCGCCTTCGGCCGGCGATGCCATCGTCGAACGCAACGGCGTGCGCTTTTTCCTGCCCGCCGAAAGCCGGCTCCTGTTGGACGGCGTCACCATCGACTTCGCCGACACGCCCGCCCAGACCGGGCTCGTGTTTCGCGATCCAAAGGCCCATTCGTGCAGTTCGCACGGTTGAGCCGAAGCCGCGCGAGGGCGAGGTCCCAGCCATGACGCAGACCACAAGTTTGGACATGGCAGGCCCTGGCCTCGACGATGGCCTGTTGGCGGCAGCCCTCCTTGGTGGAGGGCTGCCGCCAGCGGCCGAGGCGCACCTTAATCAGGCCGGCCATTCCTATCACCAGGACGAGGTCGCGGAACGCCATCTGCGCGAGGCCCAGGCGCTCGCACCTGGGCACGCCGCCGTGCTGATCGGCCTTTATCGCTTTTATTTCTACAAAGGGCGACTTGCGGAGGCGCTCGAGGTGGCGAAACAATGCCTGGAAAAGGCGGCCCGCGAGAACAATCTCGC
>NCHM01000150.1 GCA_002257205.1 Rhizobiales bacterium 24-66-13
GACGGAGCTGAAGGAGGATGCCTCCATGGCCGCCTTCTATCTGATTTCCCTGGCGCTGGGCGTGATGATCGTCTCGCTCAAGGGCTCGAACGTGGACCTTCTGCACGTGCTGTTCGGCACCGTGCTGGGGCTGGACGACCCGACGCTGATCCTGGTGGCCGGCATCGCCACGCTGACCTTGGTGACGTTGGCCATCATCTGGCGCCCTTTGGTGTTGGAATGCGTGGACCCCACGTTCCTGGCCTCGGTGAGCCGGGCCGGCGGGCCGAGCCATATCGCCTTCCTGGCGCTTGTGGTGCTGAACCTCGTGGGCGGCTTCCACGCGCTCGGCACCTTGCTTTCGGTGGGGCTGATGATGCTGCCCGCCGCCACCGCCCGGTTCTGGGTGCGTGACCTGACGCCGCTGGTGGCGCTGGCCACCTGCATCGCCTTTGCGAGCGGGGCCATCGGCCTGCTCGTGTCCTACCATTTCGGCGCGCCCTCCGGGCCCGCCATCATCCTGGTAGCAGGCGCCGCCTACGCGGTGTCGGTGCTCATCGGTCCCGCCGGCGGCATCGTGACCGCCCGGGTGCAAAGACGGCATCTCGAAGCCTAACGGAGTAACCCATGCTCTCTCGTCGTTCCCTGCTCGCCGCGGCACTTGTGCTCGGCGTAACCCCCGCGCTCGCCCAGAGCGATGCCGGCGCGCCCGCCGCGAAGCTGCCGGTGGTGGCCTCCTTCTCCATCCTCGGGGATTTCGTGAAGAATGTGGGCGGCGATCGCATCGCAATGACCACCATCGTCGGGCCCAACAGCGATACCCACGTCTACCAGCCGACGCCCAGCGACGCGAAGAAGCTCGCCGCAGCCAAGGTGATCTTCGTCAACGGCCTCGGCTTCGAGGGCTGGATGGACCGCTTGGTGAAGGCCTCCGGCACCAAGGCGACGGTGGTGGTCGCCACCACCGGCATCACGCCGCGCGAGCGCACCGCCGACGAGCCGCAGGACGACGACGCGCCGAAGGGCAAGAAGGACGCGCACGCCGGCCACGACCACGGCCCGATCGATCCCCACGCTTGGCAGTCGGTGGCCAATGCCAAGGTCTATGTGGCCAATATCCGCGACGGCCTGATCGCCGCCGATCCCGCCGGCAAGGACGCCTACACCGCCAATGCCGCCGCCTATCTCGCCAAGCTGGATGCGCTCCAGGCCGACGTGGTGAAGGCCGTGGCCGCCATCCCGGAATCCCACCGCCGCATCATCACCTCCCATGACGCCTTCGGCTATTTCGGCGATGCCTATGGCCTGAAGCTGCTGGCGCCGGAAGGTGTCTCCACCGAGAGTGAGGCCTCGGCCAAGGACGTCGGCCGCATCATCCGCCAGATCAAGGCGCAGAAGATCCCTGCGGTGTTCCTGGAGAATGTCACCAATCCACGTCTGGTCGACCGCATCGCCAAGGAAAGCGGCGCCAAGGTGGGCGGCACGCTCTATTCCGACGCCCTGTCCGATGACAAAGGCCCCGCCACCACCTACATCGACATGGTGCACTACAACCTGCGTGAGCTTTCGGCCGCCCTGGCGAGCTGATCCGCACCGCGGGTTGGGGCAAAGGATTTTCATTTGACCGCACGGCCGGCCTCATCGCCGGCCGCGCGCCATGGGGCGGGGCCGAAGCCCGCACAGGAGAAATCATGTCTGCGACCGCATCCGAAAAAATCCCCGTCACCGTGCTCACCGGCTATCTCGGCGCCGGCAAGACCACGCTTCTGAACCGCATCCTCTCCGAGCCGCACGGCAAGAAATACGCCGTCATCGTCAATGAGTTCGGCGAGGTGGGCATAGACAACGACCTGGTGGTCGGCGCCGACGAGGAAGTGTTCGAGATGAACAACGGCTGCATCTGCTGCACCGTGCGCGGCGATCTCATCCGCATCATCGACGGGCTCATGCGCCGCAAAGGCGGCTTCGACGGCATCATCGTGGAGACCACCGGCCTCGCCGATCCCGCACCCGTGGCCCAGACCTTCTTCGTCGACGAGGAGATGGGCGCGCGCACCAAGCTGGACGCCGTGGTGACCGTGGCGGATGCCAAATGGCTCATCGACCGGCTGAAGGACGCGCCCGAGGCGAAGAACCAGATCGCCTTCGCCGACGTGATCCTGCTCAACAAGACCGATCTCGTCACCCCCGAGGAACTGGCCGAGGTGGAAGCGCGCATCCGCGCCATTAACCCCTATGCCACGCTCCACCGCACCCAGAAATCCGCCATCGCGCTCGACCAGGTGCTGGACCGCGGCGCGTTCGATCTCGACCGCATCCTCTCGCTGGAGCCGGCGTTCCTGGAGCAGGACGAGCATGTCCATGACGAGACCTGCGGCCCGGACTGCGGCCATGATCATGGCCACGGGCACGATCATGGGCACGGCCACCATCACGGCCATGGCGGGCTGAAGCATTTCCACGACGAGGACATGCAGTCGGTCTCCATCGCCACCGACAAGCTCATGGACCCGGACAAATTCTTCCCCTGGGTGCAGGATCTGGTCGCCACCGAGGGCGTGAACATCCTGCGCTCCAAGGGCATATTGGCGTTCAAGGACGATCCCGACCGGTTCGTGTTCCAGGGCGTGCACATGATCCTGGACGGCGATCACCAGCGCCCCTGGAAGCCCGAGGAGAAGCTGCAGAGCCGCATCGTCTTCATCGGCCGCAATCTCGACCGTACGAAGCTGGAAAGCGGCTTCCTGAGCTGCGCCGCCTGAGGCCCCAGCCGAGCCCGGCGCGCGTCCGGCATCAGCCGCGCGCGTGCGCCGGGCGCAGGCGCCGCAGTGGGGCGGGCAAGGTGCGGTCGATCCAGGCCGCGAACGCCTGGCGGCGCGGGTAGAGCCACAGGCCCGCGCCCATCACCGCCACCCCCAGCACCGAGAGTGCGAACGGAAACAGCAGCGAGTCCTTGAACACCGCGCCCACGAGGTGGCCGACATAGATGCAAATGCCGATCGCCCCGAACACGGCATAGACCCGCCGCGCCAGGAAGATGGCGAGCAGCACCAGCCCCACATTGATCAGGCAATAGAGCGCCATCAACCATTCGGTGCCGCCGTCCTGAAGGCTCAGCCCGCCCCAGAAGGTCACCGCCGCCACCAGATGCAGCCAGAAGGCGAAATCGGCGCGGGTCGCGGCAAGGTCCACCGCCCAGGCGACCAGCAGGACCGCGAGGCCGAAATAGAGCGAGACGTCGCGCCGCTCGTCCAAGCTCAGGTCCGGCGCGTAGAACAGCACCGGGGCAAGGTCCAGGGAGAGGAACCAGAGCGCGAACGCCATGATCGCGACGATGAAGGGAAAGCGGTAGACATAAAGGGCGAGCGCGCCCGCCGCGAGGGTGGCAAATTCCATGGGCAGCCAGCTGCCGTGGATCCGGCGGTAGAAATCCACATAGGTGCCCGGCGTGCCCTGCGTCCCCCAGGCGCCGAGCGCATCCTGGATGCCGAACACGGCGAGCGGCGCCATGCCCACCGCGACCGCGATCATCAGCCCGCCCGGCGTGGTGAGCCCGCGCCGCCACACTTGGTCGCCGGCGATCAAGAACACTCCGGCATAGACGATCGCGGTCAGCGCCAGGGCGACCCCGCCCATCTGCGCGAAGGCGAGGGTGGCGAACAGGGTCATGGCGCCGATGATGGTCAGCGCCCCGCCGTACCAGAGCAGATGGGTCAGATCGAAACGCGGCTTCGCCATCGCGGCGGCGTGGGGGGACGGGTCGGGAGGCAAGGCGGCGAGCAGCCGCGCCACCGCGCCCGGGCCGATGGCGGCGGCGGTGGCTGCCTCTTCGATCTGTTCGCGGGTGTAGGACATGGCTTCGCTCCGTCTCGCCCCGCCGCGAGAGCCGGAAAATCCGTCTCTCCTCAAGAGGTAGAGGGCGACCTGGATCGTCCTCTAGATGAAATAAAGGACGGTGATGAGCGCGAAGCAGGGCAGCAAGAACACGCAGGACCAGCCCATATAGCCGAAGAAGCTCGGCATCTTCACGCCGCGATGGCGCGCGATGGAGAGCACCATGAAATTGGGCGCATTGCCGATATAGGTCATGGCGCCCATGAACACCGCGCCCGCCGAAATCGCCTCCAGCGTCACCTGCAACGGCCCCATCAGGCGATAGGCATCGCCGCCTGCGAGGTTGAAGAAGACGAGATAGGTCGGCGCATTGTCCAGGAACGAGGACAGGATGCCGGTGAGCCAGAAATACCAGACATTCACCGGCTGGCCGCTCGGATCGGTGACGAGGTCCACCAGCGGCGCGAGCGCGCCGGTGGAGCCCGCGCGCAGGATCGCGATAACCGGGATGATGGTGAGGAAGATGGCGGCGAACAGCTTCGCCACTTCCAGGATCGGCTCCCAGTCGAAGCCGTTGCGCTCGCGCACGAGGCGCGGGGTGATGGCGAGGGACACGACGGCGATGGCGATCAGCAGCACGTCGCGCACCACCCATTGCAGTTCCACGCGGGTGCCGTAGACGTCGAACCCGATGCCCGGCTTCCACAGCGCGCTCAGCAGGATGGCGCCGATGATGCCGATCAGCAGCGGTACGTTCTGCAAGCCGCGCACATTGACGTGCTCGGTATCCGGGGTGGGGTCGATCAGCGGCGGCGGGGTTTCCTTGGAATAAAAATAGCGGTCCAGGAAATAGAAGGCGACCAGCAGCAGGCCGGCGACCACCAGAGTGTCATGCAGCAAATGGGTGGTGGTCCAGAAAAAGCTGACGCCCTTCAGGAAGCCCAGGAACAGCGGCGGGTCGCCGAGCGGGGTCAGCGAGCCGCCGATGTTCGATACCAGGAAGATGAAGAACACCACCACATGCACATTATAGCGGCGGTTGTCGTTCGCCCGCAGTAGCGGCCGGATCAGCACCATGGAGGCGCCGGTGGTGCCGATGAGGCTGGCGATGAGCGTGCCGAAGGCGAGAATGCCGGTGTTGGTCAGCGGCGTGCCGTGGATGTTGCCGGCGATCAGGATGCCGCCGGACACCGTGAAAAGCGAGAACAGCAGAATGATGAAAGGAATATATTCCAGTGCCGCCGTATGCACCACTTCGTGCAGCATCAGGCTGGGCCCGAAGGTGAGCGCGAACGGCACCATGAAGCAGGCGCCCCAGAATAGCGCCACCTTGCCATAATGATGGTGCCAGAAATGGTTCGCCAGTAGCGGAAACAGCGCGATCGACAGCAGCATGCCGGCGAACGGAAGGCCCCAGAGCAGGTTCAGATCGGCGCCATTGATGGCCGTAACGCCCGGCGCGGCGGCCTTTGCGAGCGAGGCACCCAGCAGAACCGGAAGGGCGGCCAGGGTGCCGGCGAGAATCCGCAGTCCGGTTCCCCTGCGGGATGCGCGCGGCCTTGCGGTTTCACGTTCCGGATTTGGCCCCACCGTCCATCCTCCCCACTTCGCCTAAGCCTTTTGATGGACGATGGCGGCGGCTAACGCAAGCTGGCCGCTCCGCTTTTGGCTTTGGATATGCCGTAGCGTCAAGGCGGATCACGTGCCGCGCGGTTTCGCCCGGTGGGTCGGCGGTGCGGAGGCGGGATCCTCCGGCCAGGGATGGCGGGGATAGCGCCCGCGCATTTCCGCCCGCACCTCGCGCCAGGAGCCGCGCCAGAATTGCGGCAGGTCCTTCGTCACCTGGATCGGCCGGTGGGCGGGCGAGAGCAAGGAGAGGATCAGCGGCACCTTGCCGGCGGCGATGGCGGGGTGGCGGGTGAGGCCGAACACTTCCTGCACCCGCACCGCCAGCAGCGGGCCTTCGGGATTTTCATAATCGATGGGCAGGCGCGAGCCCGACGGCGCGTCGAAATGGGTCGGCGCCTCCGCCTCCAGGCGGGCCGTGAGCGCATAGGGCAGCAAGGCGTGAAGCGCATTGCCAAGATCCCCCGCGCCGACCTGGGCGAGGGACGATTTGCCGTCGAGAAACGGCGCGAGCCAGAGGTCCGCCGTCGCGGCGAGGGTTGCATCGGAAAGGTCGGGCCAGCCCTGCGCTTCGCCCTCCGCGTGGCGCAGGAATTCCACCCGGTCGCGCCATTGGGACAGCGCCGCCGTCCACGGCAGGCGGTTCATGCCGAGGCCGGCGATCCCCTGCGCCAGCACCCGCGCCGTCTCCGCGCCCGCCGGCACCGGGCGCGGACGGTCGGCGAGCACCAGCGCGCGCAGACGGCGGGTTTCGCGCGCTCGCACGGCGGCGGCGTCTGGATCGAAGCCGATCTCGATGCCGGATGTGATCTCGCCCGCGAACAGGCGCTCCAATTCCTCGTCGGACAGCGCGGCGGCGAGGGAGATGCGCGCGGCCTCCGCCCGGCCGGAGATTTCCGCCACCGCCAGCAGTGGCGCCTTGGCGAGCGCGGCGGATGCTTCCATCACCCCGCCGCGCCCATTGGCCAGCAGGAAGCGCGTGCCATCGCCGCGCGCCTTGGCCACCCGGTCGGGAAAGGCCAGCGCCAGCAAGGCGGCGGGGGTGGGGGCCTCTCCCTTCTTCGACCCGCGCGCCCCGGCAAGATCGGCCCAGCGCTCCGCGAGACGGCGGGCCTCGTCGGCGCGGCGGGAACGGTCGCGGCGGAAGTCCTCCAGGCGGTGCAGCAGGTCCACGCTCTCCCCGCCGAGCCCGCGTTCCACCAGGATGCCGGCGATTTCGGCAGCAAGCGCCGCCACGCCGGCATCGGCGCCCATCACCACCATGTGGGCAAGCCGTGGCGGCAGGGGCAGGCGCGCCATGCGCTGGCCGAGTGGCGTCACCGCGCCGTCTTCATCGAGTGCGCCCAGCAGCACCAGCAGCGCCTTCGCCTCGATCAGCGCGGGCAAAGGCGGGGGATCGAGAAAGGCGAGGCTGCGGGCATCGCGCACGCCCCATACCGCAAGATCCAGCACCAGGCCGGAGAGGTCGGCGGCGAGGATTTCCGGGGTCGCGAACGTTTGCAGGCTCGCGGTCTCAGCCTCCCCCCACAGGCGATAGCATACGCCCGGCTCGGTGCGTCCCGCGCGGCCGCGCCGCTGGTCCGCGGCGGCGCGGGAGACCCGCACGGTCTCAAGCCGGGTCAGCCCCACGTCCGGCTCGAAGCGCGGCACGCGGGCAAGCCCCCCGTCCACCACCACCCGCACCCCCTCGATGGTGAGGCTGGTTTCGGCGATGGAGGTGGCCAGCACCACCTTGCGCCGTCCGGCCGGCGCGGGCAGCACGGCGCGATCCTGCTCGGCGGCATCGAGCGCCCCATAGAGCGGCACGATATCGACGGAGGAATCGCGCACCTGGGCGCGCAGCAGGTTTTCGGTGCGGCGGATTTCGCCCGCGCCGGGCAAAAACGCGAGCACCGAGCCGCGTTCGGCGCCAAGCGCAGTCTTCACCGCCTCCGCCACCTGGGCGTCGATGGGCGCGCGGGCATCGCGGCCGAGATAGCGGGTGGTGACGGGAAAGGCCCGGCCCTCGCTCTCCACCACCGGCGCCGGATCGCCCGCCCCGCCCAGCAGCGCGGCGACCCGGGCGCCATCGAGCGTCGCCGACATGGGCAGCAGGCGCAAATCTTCACGCAGCGCGCCCTGCGAATCGAGCGCCAGCGCGAGGCCGAGGTCGGCGTCGAGGCTGCGCTCGTGATATTCGTCGAACAGCACCGCCGCGACGCCGGACAATTCCGGATCGTCGAGGATCATGCGGGTGAAGACGCCTTCGGTAATCACCTCGATCTGGGTGCGTTTCGAGACTTCCGAGCGCAGGCGCACCCGGTAGCCGACCCGATCCCCCACGCGTTCGCCGAGGGTCTGCGCCATGCGGTGGGCGGCGGCGCGGGCGGCGAGGCGGCGCGGCTCCAGCACCAGGATGCGCCGGCCGGCGACCCAGGGCTCATCCATCAGCGCCAGCGGCACGCGCGTGGTCTTGCCGGCGCCCGGCGGGGCCACCAGCACGGCGCTCGCCCGCGCGCGCAGCGTCGCGGTGAGGGCGGGCAGAATGGCGTCGATGGGCAGGCGAGTATCGAACATGGAGCAAGCGACCAAGAGAGCCGCCCCTTAGGCCATCAAAGCGCAGCGAAATCCAGAGCCGCGCCCGCCACATGGTCCAATGGCGGGACAAGCCCGCGGCCTTGGCTTATGAAGGCGGCATCCGACCGCCTTCATGGAATGTCGCCCGAAATGCCGTCCACGCCGTCTTCGCTCACCGATAAGGTGCGCACCTTCGCCCTCGACGGGGCGACCGCCGCCGCCTTCCTTCGCGGCACCTGCGTCTTCATTTCCGAGACCGGCACCGCGCTCTTTCCCGACGCGGACCGCACGGTTGCGCTGCATGACGGCGTGGTGCTGTGCGCCGCGGGCGACGGACAGCGGCTCGTG
>NCHM01000760.1 GCA_002257205.1 Rhizobiales bacterium 24-66-13
GCTGAGCGATCCGGCGGTGGTCAAGCTGTTCCATTTCGGCCGGTTCGACATCGCCGTGCTGAAGCATACGTTCGGCGTCACCACCACCCCGGTGTTCTGTACCAAGATCGCCTCGCGCCTCGCGCGCACCTATACCGACCGGCATGGCCTGAAGGATCTGGTGCGCGAACTGGTGGGCGTGGATCTCTCCAAGCAGCAGCAGAGTTCCGACTGGGCAGCCGCCGAACTCACGGAAGCGCAGATGGCCTATGCCGCTTCCGACGTGCTGTATCTGCACGAATGCAAGGCGAAGCTGGAGGCCATGCTGACCCGCGACGGCCGGATGGATCTGGCGCAGGCCTGCTTCACCTTTCTGCCGGCCCGCGCCGCGCTTGACCTCGCTGGCTGGGCCGAAGAGGATATTTTCGCCCATTCCTGAAGCCGTGTCATATCTCGCCCGCCTTGCCGGCACCCCATTGTGCCCCCATATGGGGCGCGCGAAGCGGGGGCTTTCGCGGCATCCCGGGGGGTGTGTGGCATTGCGCGCCGGTCGCTCCGGCGGGGTATGCCGTTCGTCCGCCGGCCGGTTAGAATGCGAGACATGAGCGAACAGCCAACGCCCCACGGCCGCGTGCAGCCGCAGATCAGCACCTATGGGGCGCGCGCCCTGCCGGACTTCCGCCGCGCCCAGCGCCATAGCGCCTTCGTGCGGTTCGTGAAGCGCGCATTGCCCGTGGGGCTCATCGTCGCGCTGGCGGCGATGATCGCTTTTCCCCTGATCGCCCAGCTGGGCATGAAGATCGACCTGCCGTTCGAAGTGGGCGCCCTGCATTTGAACGGCACGCGCCTCACCATGGAAAAGCCGAAGCTCTCCGGCTTCACCGACGACAATCGCGCTTATAGCGTCAATGCCGCCACCGCCTCGCAGGATCTGACCAATACCGACGTGCTGGACCTGACCGAGGTTTCCGCCCGCATGGAACTGGCGAACAAGGGGTGGGCGACGGTGAAATCGGCGACCGGCACGGTGGAT
>NCHM01000761.1 GCA_002257205.1 Rhizobiales bacterium 24-66-13
TTCATGCTCGCTGGCATTGGCGAGCGCGGCTTCCCGGCTGTCGGTCAGCATGATGGGCGTGCCATCGGCGGCGTGCAGGGTGAACAGGGTCAGCCCCGGCGCGATCTGCGGCGCCTGGGGGAACAGGCGCGGCACGTCTTCCGACCGGATGGTGCGCAAATAGGCGATCTCGCCGCCGCCCAGGCCCGCAAGGGCTTCCGGGCTGAGGGGCATGGCGCTGGTGTCCGTGATGCTCTTCTCAATCATTTTCTCAACCTCTCCATTCCGCAACGCCGACCTTTCCCTTCCGTTCCTTCACGGTCGGGCGACGATGTCGATGCGCTTGGCCTGCCGGGTCGGTTCCGGGCGGACGAGATCGATGGACAGAAGTCCGTTGCGCAATTCGGCGCCGAGCACATTCATGCCCTCGGCCAGAACGAACGTGCGCTGGAACTGGCGGGCCGCGATCCCCCTGTGCAGGTAGATCCGGTCCTCCCCATCCTCGACCTGGCGGCCGCGAATGGTCAGCTCCTTCTCCTCGAGGGTGACGTCGAGCTGTTCGACGGTAAACCCCGCGACGGCGAGCGTGATACGCAGCCGCAGCGGCGCGCCGGTGGACGAATCGATCCTCTCGACATTGTAGGGAGGATAACCCTCGGCCCCCTTGGTCACCCGGTCGAGCACCCGCTCGACCTCGTCGAAACCCAGAAGGAAGGGGTTCGACAATGAAGAGATCCGCGACATAAGCCAAAGTCCTCATCAAGCGACTTTGCGGTTCGGATGCCGCCCTATCCGGGCCGCATCCATCGGGACCCCATGAGGCACCCCGACGCCTCTCCATATGGGCAGCATGCCGCGCTGCCGCAAGATGGCGCGCGCCGGCCGGTTCGGCGGCGCGGGGGGCAATCGGGGAGGGCGGTGGAGGAGCGGCGGGGCGGGCGAAAACCGGTGCTTCCCCGGCCGTGAAACGCTCACGCCGCGCGGCGCGGCCCCACGGTGGCGCGGGGCGCGAAGCTGTCGGCATCGGCCGC
>NCHM01000762.1 GCA_002257205.1 Rhizobiales bacterium 24-66-13
CCCTTCTTCGAGGGCTCCTTCTACGGCATCGAGGATTCCAGCGATTCCCTGCGCGAAATCGCCCGCCTGCTGATCGAGCGCGGCGCGCCCGAGGAATTGATGACCCGCACCGAGGCGGTAATCGCCCGCGAGGAGGCCAAGGCCTGGGCCGCGATCGCCTCCTACAAGCCGCGCTTCAAGGGCAAGAAGGTTCTGCTCATCACCGGCGGCGTGAAATCCTGGTCGGTGGTGGCGGCGCTGCAGGAAGCGGGCCTTGAGCTGGTGGGCACCAGTGTCAAGAAGTCCACCAAGGAAGACAAGGAACGCATCAAGGAATTGATGGGCCAGGACGCCCATATGATCGACGACATGACGCCGCGCGAAATGTACAAGATGTTGAAGGACGCGAAGGCGGACATCATGCTCTCGGGCGGCCGCTCGCAATTCATCGCGCTCAAGGCGTCCATGCCGTGGCTCGACATCAACCAGGAGCGCCACCACGCCTATATGGGCTATGTGGGCATGGTGAAGCTGGTCGAGGAAATCGACAAGGCGCTCTACAACCCCATCTGGGAACAGGTGCGCAAGGCGGCGCCGTGGGAAGTGGCCGGCACCAATTGGCAGGCGGTCGCCATGGCGCAGATGGATGCGGAAGCCGCCGCGCTGGCGGCCGATCCGGTCGCCGCCGAGGCCGCGCGCCGGGCGAAGAAGATCTGCAATTGCAAGTCGGTCGATCTCGGCACCATCGAGGATGCGATCGCGGCCCATGGGCTGACGGATGTCGAGGGCGTGCGCACCCGCACCAACGCCTCCGGGGGCTGCGGGGCGTGCTCCGAACGGATCGACGACATCCTCGCATCCGTCGCCGTGACGGCTGTTCCTGCCCTCCAGGCTGCGGAATAGGCGGCGCCATGGCAAAGGTCATACTCGGCAAGAAGGCCTGCGCGGTCAATCCGCTGAAGATGAGCCAGCCGATCGGCGGCGCGCTCGCCTTCATGGGGCTGCGCGGCGCCATGCCCCTGCTGCACGG
>NCHM01000763.1 GCA_002257205.1 Rhizobiales bacterium 24-66-13
GCCGGCGTCTGGGCCAGAGCCGCGAAACCCGAAACGGCGAGAATAAGGCCCGCCAAAGGTGCAATCACTTTCATGGCCCGTTCGTCCTTCCTAGTGCCCGTTGGCCGCGCCCAGCGGACGCGCGCGCAGCTATAGCGCAAAATGGCGGCGAGAAAACCGTGCCGTGGCGAGACGCCGGCGCGCGATGGCGCGGCTCAGCTTCCGAAGGTGCGGGGCGGCGGGCTGACAACCTGGGCGCTGCCGCCGCGAATCTCCATCACCGCGAGGCTGCGCTCGTTGGTGCCGTCGGCGCGGAAGCGGAACGGGCCGTCCACCCCGTTGAAGCCCGAAGGATTGGTCAGCGTGGCCGCGGTGAGGCCCTCCGGCCCCTGGGTGCGCAGGATCGCGGAAACCAGCGAGACCGCATCATAGGACAAGGTGGCGGTGCGCACCGGGTCGCTTCCGAACCGCTGGCGGTAGCGCTGGGAAAAATTGCGCCAGCCGGCACTGTCGGGCGCCGCGAACTGTCCGCCGTCCATGCGCGGATCGGCGATCAGGGCGGGATTGTCCCACGGCGGCGGCGAGCTGCTGCACCACGTTCGCGACCTGGTCGGCCGAATCGGGAATGAACACCGCATCCGCCTGGGGCGCCACGGCGGCGATGCGCCGCGCCGCGTCGGCAAGCTTGGCCGGAGTGAACCGCTCGATGCTCATGACCCGCGCGCCGGTATCGGCCGCCGCCTGCTGGAGCGCGCCTTCGGTGACCGAGCCATAGGCATTCTCAGGGATCATGGCGAGGAACGAGCGCCGGCCCTGGGACACGGAATAGCGCACGATCCGGTCCACATCGCTCTGCGGCAGGAAGCTCAGCAGATAGATGCCGGGTGCGGCGACATTGGTATCGGTGGAAAAGGCGATCACCGGTACGCCGCGCGCCCGCGCCACCTGGGAGACCGCCCCCACCGAATGGGCAAACAGCGGGCCGAGGATGATGCGCGCGCCTTCATTGACCGCCGCATCCGCCGCCGCGCGTGCACCCTGGCTGTTGCCGGCATCGTCCTTCACGATCAATTGGAAGATCGGCGCCCCGCCCTCGGCGATGGCGAGTTCGGCCGCATTGCGCATGGACTGGCCGACCAGGCCGGCATTGCCCTGCGCGCCGAGCGGCAGGATGAGTGCCACCGCCGGGCCGTTCGCGACCGGAGGCGGCACATTGGCGGTTCCCGGCTGGGGGCCGAGATCCACCGCTTTGCCGCCGAGGTCCCCCGCGCACGCCGCCAGCGCCGCCGCGGAGGCGAGCCCGCCGCCGAGGCGCAATCCCCGGATCAGCGCCTCCCGGCGCGTCGCCTCGGGAGAAGAGGAAGGCACAGGGGGCGGGGAAGGCGCGCGGTGCGTCACTCGTTTCTCCTGCGGGCGCCGGGCGTTGGCGCGAAGGCGTTGGCGCGAAGTCCAGAATTACCCTTATGCCGGCAATTTGGCGAGGGCGCGACCCGTCAAAGATTCCGCACGGCCCGATGCGGCGCGCGGCGCCTCCGAAATTTCACAATCAAGGCAGTTAAATAACCGGCGGCCGAAGCCGCGAAAGGACGGATGCCATGCCGACCCCCGCAACGCCGACTCCCGCAACTCAGACCCCCGCCACCCCGACCCGGCCCATCATCCATGCGTTTTTCGACGAGCCGACCCACACCGTGACCTATCTCGTCGCCGATCCCGCCACGGGCGAGGCGGCGGTGATCGATCCGGTGCTCGACTATGACCACAAGTCAGGCACCGTGGACACGCGCTCGGTGGAGGCGGTGCTTGAGGCGGCCGCGCGACAAGGCTACCGAATCACCTGGACGCTGGAAACCCACGTCCATGCGGATCATCTCTCCGGCTCGCCCTTCATCAAGGCGCGCACCGGCGCGCGGATCGGCATCGGGGCGCAGATCGTCCAGGTGCAGCGCATCTTCCGCCCGGTGTTCAACGCCACCGACCTTAAGGCCGACGGCAGCGATTTCGATCATCTGTTCGCGGACGGCGCGCATTTCGCCATCGGCACGCTTGATGTCGAGGTGCTTTACACGCCCGGCCACACCCCGGCCGATGTCTCCTACAAGATCGACGACGCGGTGTTCGTGGGCGACACCCTGTTCATGCCCGACTACGGCACCGCGCGGGCCGATTTCCCCGGCGGCGATGCGCGCCAGCTCTATCGCTCGATCCATCGCCTGCTGGCCCTGCCGCCGCAGACCCGGCTTTTCATGTGCCACGATTACAAGGCGCCCGGCCGCGATACCTATGCCTGGGAAACCACGGTGGGGGATCAACGCGCGCGCAATGTGCACGTCGGCGCCGGCGTGAGCGAGGACGC
>NCHM01000764.1 GCA_002257205.1 Rhizobiales bacterium 24-66-13
CGCCGGGCGCAACAAGCGGTTTCCAACCCGCGCGAACATGCCATAGAGTACCGACATGCTGCATTGGACCATCTATCTGCTCATTCCGCTGGCGCTGGCCAGCGTCGCCGGAGTGCTCGTGCTCGGGCTGGTCAATCTGGCGGCCGGCGGGTCGCCGCAGCGCTCGCAGAAGCTGATGCAATTGCGCGTGCTGTTCCAGTTCCTGGCGATCGTGCTCATCATGATCACCATCTTCGCCATGGGGCGGTGACGGGAGCGCGGCGTGGTCAAGCTGAACAAGATTTACACCCGCACCGGCGATGACGGCACCACGGGCCTCGGCACCGGCGAGCGCGTTTCGAAATATGACGCCCGGGTGGAAGCCTATGGCACCGTGGACGAAACCAATGCCGCCATCGGCCTGGTGCGCCTGCATCTGGCGGATACGCCCGATCTCGACGCCATGTTCGCGCGCATCCAGAACGATCTGTTCGACCTCGGCGCCGATCTGTGCACGCCCGAGCGGCCCGGCGCGCCGCCGCCGGCCTATGAGGCGCTGCGCATCGTGCCGGCCCAGGTGGACAAGCTGGAAGCCGATATCGACCGGCTGAACGCGGACCTCTCGCCGCTGCGCTCGTTCGTTCTGCCCGGCGGCACCCCGGCCGCCGCCTATCTGCACCTGGCCCGCACCATCGCGCGGCGCGGCGAGCGGCAGATGGTGGCGCTCGCCCAGACGCCGGGGGAGAAGGTGGGCCCGGCGGCGATCCAATATATGAACCGCCTGTCCGACCTGCTGTTCGTGGCCAGCCGCTATGTGAATGGGCGCGGCGCGGGCGACGTGCTCTGGGTGCCGGGCGCCAGCCGCTGACGCCCCGGCGCTGAGGCAGCCGCTCTGACGCCCGGTGCGCGGGCGATCAGCCGGCGGCGGGGCGCAGCGGGCTCGGCGCGCCTTCCGCCTTGGCGGGAACCTTCACCCAGGCTTCGCCATCCAGCACCAATTCGTCGCCCACCTTGCAGGTGCAGGC
>NCHM01000151.1 GCA_002257205.1 Rhizobiales bacterium 24-66-13
GATGCCACCGCCCTCGCCACCGCCGGCCGCACGCCCAATGAGCGCGCGGTGGGTGTCGCGCTCGGAGCCCTGCCCGCTTCCAACAGCGTGCTGCAAGCCGTGGTCGGGCTGAACGGCGCCACCGCGCCGGCCGCGTTCGACGCCCTCTCGGGACAGGTCTACGCCTCCGCCGCGACGGTGTTGCAGCAGCAATCCCTCTATCTGCGCGAGGCGATCGGCGGGCGCCAGCGGCAAGCCTCCGGCAGTGCGCTCCAGGCGGGGCCTCAGACTTCCCAGCTCGCGCCCGGCCTTGCCGCCACCGCATGGCTCCAGGGTTATGGCGCCTGGGGCAGCACCGACGCCAGCGCCAATACCGCCGGCCTCTCACGCTCCATCGGCGGCGTCATCGCCGGCATCGATACGCCGGTGGGCGACGCCTGGCGCCTCGGCATCGCCGGCGGCTACAGCCAATCCACCTATGATGTGGATGCCCTCTCCTCCTCCGGCACCAGCGACAATTACGACCTCGCCGCCTATGCCAGCACCCGCTTCAGCGACATCGACCTGCGGCTCGGCGCGGCCTATGGCTGGCACGATCTTTCCACCAGCCGCACGGTGCTGTTTCCCGGCTTCCTGAACGGCCTTTCTTCCGACAGCAAGGCCGGCACCACGCAGGTGTTCGGCGAGATCGCACGGGGGTTTGCCGCTGGCGCCACCCAGTTCGAGCCCTTCGCTGGCCTTGCCTATGTTCATCTGGACATGGACGGCTTCACCGAATCCGGCGGCGCGGCGGCGCTAACCTCCGGCGGGCTGACGCAGGACAACAGCTTCACCACGCTCGGCCTGCGCGTCAGCCAGAGCATGGCCCTCGGCACCGGCACGCTGACCGCACGCGGCGGGCTCGCCTGGCAATATGCCTTCGGCGACATCAATCCCGACATAGGCCTTGCCTTCGCGGGCGGCGGCGCGCCGTTCACGGTGAGCGGCGCCCCCATCGGGCGCAATGCGGCGCTGGTGAATGCGGGGCTCGATTTCCGCGCCACCGCGAACATGGTGCTCGGCATCAGCTATGGCGGGCAATTCTCCGACCAGGGCATGGACAATGCGCTCAACGGGCGCCTCGCCATCTCGTTCTGAACCTTCCGCCCGCTTGATCCTTCCGTTCGCTTGATCCTTCCGTTCGCGCGAAACCTCCGGCGCTGTTTTCGGTGCGCCGGAGATTTCATTGCTGATTTGTAATAAATCCGCGCGCAAGAACCGAGACAAGCCCGGCTTTCCACTCTGGATTTATAATCATTCCATTCATTTGCACCCGTATTGAGGAACACAAGTGCGGTTGATATGCCATAGCCTGGATTTTTACTGCCGCTAATGCCCGCGCGGCCCCAGGATATTGAGCATGTTGAAGGTCGTCTGGTTTCAGATTCATTGGTTCCTCGGCGTCACCGCTGGCGTCGTCCTGGCGGTGGTGGGCGTCACCGGGGCCATGCTCTCGTTCGAGGACGACATCCTCGCCGCGCTCAATCCCGGAATCATCACCGTGCAGGCCGCACCCGCTGGACCGCTGGCGCCGGACCAATTGCTGGAACGCATCCGCGCCAATGCGCCGGGCAAGACGCCCACCGCCTTGATGGTTTCGGCGGACCCGACCCGGGCCGCGCGCGTCACCTTCGCTCCGCCGCGCCAGCCGGCCGGTGCGCCCGGCGGTGGACCCGGCGGGCCGCGCGGCGAATACCGCTATGTGAGCCCCTATGACGGCACGCTCTTGGGCGACGTGCAGGGCCAGGCATTCTTCCGTTTCGTGATGCAGGTGCATCGCTGGCTGGCGGCCGGCGACGTCGGCAAGCAGATCGTCGGCGCCTCCACCATCGGCCTGATCGTGCTTTCGCTCTCGGGCCTCTATCTGCGTTGGCCGCGCCGGGCGCTCGACTGGCGCAACTGGCTGCGGCTGGATTTCGGCCGGAAGGGCCGCAGCTTCCTGTGGGAATTGCATTCGGTCATTGGAACTTGGGTGCTGCCCTTCTATCTGCTGGCCTCTCTGACGGGCCTCTATTGGTCCTACGAGTGGTATCGCGGCGCGCTGTTCGACCTCACCGGCACCCCGCGCCCGGCACAGCAGGGCCCGCGCCCGGCTGGAGCGCCCCCAGCTGGCGCGCCCTCGGGGCCGCAGGCTGGCACACCGCCCGGCGCCGCCCCGGCCATGCCCGGCGAGCGGGGACCGCGCGAGGGACGTGAGGCGCGCAACGCGGCGCCGCTGAATCTCGCCGCGCTCTGGCCGGCGTTCGTGCGCGAATCCGGCGGCTACAGCATCGCCACCGTGCGCCTCCCCCAGGGCAATGCGCAGATCCTCACCATCACCTACCAGCCCGTGAACCCGGCCCATGAGCGGGCGAACAACACCCTGGTGCTGGAAGCCTCCGGGCAGGTGCGCGAGCATCGCCGCTATAACGACCTGCCGGCCGGACAGAAGCTCATGGGCAGCATCTTCCCCTTGCATTCCGGCAGCTTTTTCGGTTTTGCCGGCACGCTGCTGATGATGATCGCGAGCCTGCTGATGCCGCTGTTCGCCATCACCGGCTGGATGCTCTATCTCGATCGCCGCAAGAAAAAGCGCGAGGCCCGCGCCGCCGCCGCACCGGTGGGAGCGACGCCCGTGAGCGAGGCCGCGCCAGTGCTGGTCGCCTATGCCAGCCAGACCGGCACCGCCGAACGCCTCGCCTGGCAAAGCGCGAGCGCGCTCCAGGCCGCC
Organism: Rhizobiales bacterium 24-66-13; assembly: GCA_002257205.1. GTDB lineage: Bacteria > Pseudomonadota > Alphaproteobacteria > Rhizobiales > Xanthobacteraceae > NCEH01. Next base: position 2,729 of record NCHM01000151.1, read on the forward strand.
GGCCTGCCGGTTATGGTGGCCTCCCTGGCGGGCCTTGCGCCCGATGCGCTGGCGAAGGCGAAGCGCGCGCTGTTCGTGGTCTCCACCTTCGGCGCCGGCGAGCCACCGGACGCCGCCCGCGCCTTCGCTCGGCGCATGGACGCGCGGAACGCACCGGCCGGACTGGCGAATCTCGATTACGGCGTTCTGGCGCTCGGTGATCGGTCATACCCGCATTTCTGCGGGTTCGGCGCGGACCTCGATGCCTGGCTGCGCACCCATGGCGCAACGCCGCTGTTCGACCGCGTCGAAGTGGACATGGAGGATGCGGGCGCGCTGCGCCATTGGCAGCAGCAGCTTGGCACCTTGTCGGGCCTGACCACCTTGCCCGACTGGAGCCAGCCCCATTATGAGGATTGGCGCCTCGTCAGCCGCCGCCTGCTCAATATCGGCAGCGCCGGCCTGCCCACGTTCCACCTCGCGCTGGAACGGGAAAGCGAGGCCGCCAGCTGGGCCGCCGGAGACATCGCCGAAATCGGCCCCCGCCTCGATTTTGAGACCGTGCAGGGCACGCTCGATGCCCTCAAGCTCGACGGCGATGCGCCGGTCACCCATGGCGGGCAGACCCTGGCTTTGCGCGAGCTGCTGGCGCGCAGCCTGCAACCACCCGCGCAGGATCATCCCGCCGCCAGCGCACAGGTGCTCGCCGACAGCCTCAAGCCCCTGCCCCACCGCGAATATTCCATCGCCTCCATCCCGGAGGACGGGCGGCTGGAATTGCTGGTGCGCCAGACCCGCACACCGGACGGCGGCTATGGCCTCGGCTCCGGCTGGCTAACCCGCCATGCGGCGGAAAGCGCGCGGATCGCGCTGCGCATTCGCTCCAATCCCGCCTTCCATGGCCCGGACGATGCTCGGCCGCTCATCCTTATCGGCAACGGCACCGGCCTTGCCGGCCTGCGCGCCCATCTCAAGCGCCGCGTGCGCGCGGGACATGATGCCAATTGGCTGATCTTCGGCGAGCGCAGCCAGCAGCACGATTTCTATTTCCGCGACGAGATCACCGCATGGCAGAGCGCCGGCGCACTCGCCCGGCTGGATCTCGCCTTCTCCCGCGACCAGGCGGAGCACCTTTATGTGCAGCATCGCCTGAAGGAGGCGGGCCCGGAAGTGGTGCGCTGGATCGAGGATGGGGCCTCTATCTATGTGTGCGGCAGCCTCCAGGGCATGGCCCCGGCGGTGGACCATGTGCTCAGCGAGCTGATCGGAACCGAGGCGCTGGAACAGCTCGCCGCGCAGCGCCGCTATTGCCGCGACGTGTATTGAGGGAAGAGCGAGGGGCGGGACGCGCCCGGCCCTCAGTCGAGCACGGCCGCCTTCAGCAGGCAGACCATGAAGGCTGTGGCCGGCTCGGTGCCGAGGTTGCGGATGACGTGGCGGCGGTCGCAGCGATAGCGCACCGTCTCCCCCGCCTTCGCGGTCTCGGTCACGCCGTCCACCTCGATCGTGAGCGTGCCCGCGGTCACGGTGAGGCATTCGATGGAGCCGACCTGATGGCCGTCGGACTCCAGCTCACCGCCCGGCTCGGCGCGGAATTCGTAATATTGCAGCCACTCCACCGTCTTGATCCAGCCGATGATGGAGAGCCGGCACAAGCCATCCTGCGACACCAGGATGGGCGTCTCGGCGCGGGTCAGCTTCTCGATGAACGGCGCCTCGTCGGAGGCGGCCAGCACGCGTTCCACCGTCATGTCCAGCGCATGGGAAAGCCGCCAGACGGTCGCGAGGGTGGGATTGGTCTCGTTGCGCTCGATCTGGCTGATGATGGATTTCGCGACGCCGGACTGCTCGGAGAGTTCGGACAGCGAGAGATTATAGGCCTTGCGCAGCCGCTGGATGGTCTTGCCCAATTGGCCGGTCATCGCCTGGGCGCCATCCTCCGGACCGCGCTCGGTGCCCTTCTCCCGCTGCTGCGCCATGCCTCATCCCTTTTGCCGAACGATCGTTCGCCGCACCGGACGATACTGCGAAAAGCCGGTCGTGCAAGCGGGTTTCAGTGCAACTTGCTCAATTGGTCCAGAGGGCATGGAAATGATGCACGGGGCCGTGGCCATGGCCCACGTCCAGATCATCGGCGGCGGCGATGGCGCCGGTGATATAAGCCTTCGCAGCCCGCACCGCGCCTTCCATTTCCGCGCCTTTGGCAAGGCCAGCGGCGATGGCGGAAGAGAGCGTGCACCCCGTGCCGTGGGTGTTGCGCGTGGCGTGGCGCGGCGCGGAGAGGCGCAGCACCCCGTCACGGCTCACCAGCAGGTCGATGCTCTCCGGCCCCGAGCCATGGCCGCCCTTCATGAGCACCGCGCCGCAGCCCAACGCCAGCAGCGCCTGGCCCTGCGCCAGCATCTCCGCTTCGTCCCGCGCCGGGGAAAGATCCAGCAAGGCGGCGGCTTCCGGCAGGTTGGGGGTGATGAGGGTGGCGCTCGGCAGCAGCACGTCCTTCAAGGTGGCGATGGCGGCATCTTCCAGCAGACGGGCGCCGGAGGCGGCGACCATCACCGGGTCCAGCACGATGGCGCGGGCCTGGTGCCGCGCCAGCCCATCCGCCACCGCCTCGATCGCCGCCGGGCGCGACAGCATGCCGATCTTCACCGCCGCCACCTTCAGGTCGCTGAACACGGCGTCGATCTGCGCGCCGATGAAGTCCGGCGGCACATCGTGGATGGCGGTGACGCCCTGCGTGTTCTGCGCGGTCAGGGCCGTGAGCACGCTGGCGCCATAGACGCCAAGGGCGGAGAAGGTCTTCAGATCCGCCTGAATACCGGCGCCGCCGCTGGAATCCGAGCCGGCAATGGTTACGGCGATGGGGATGAGGCTCTGTGGCACGCGGCAGCTCCGACGGGCATCGAGGATGGCGCAGGAAGCCGGAAGATGCGGCACAGATGGGCGACCCAACGGCCGCCCTGCGCGATCTCGGTTTCCTTCGCCGGCATGATCCGGATCAGGTTCGCGGGTTGGACAGGCCTCTCAGCCCCGCATGATGCGGGACACCCCGACGAGATGGCTTAGATGTAGAGAACCCCTGCCCACCCATCAAGCCCGCCCCTCGTGCCCGGCCTGTCCGGCGCGGTCGATCCCCTTGCAAGGGCGCGCCCTTTTCGCCACCTTGGCGCCGCCCCGACGGGCCGCGCCAAGGAGAGTTTCCGTGATCGTCTTCTTCGTCCAGATCAAATGCCAGCTTGGGAAATCCTATGAGGTGGCCAACGCTTTGGCGGATGCGGAGATCGCCTCGGAAATCTATTCCACCGCCGGGGATTTCGACCTGCTGGTGAAATTCTATGTGCCCAAGGATACCGACATCGGCCATTTCGTGAACGAGAAGGTGCAGAAGCTGGAGGGCATCCAGGACACGCGTACCCTCATCACCTTCAAGGCGTTCTGAGGCTTCGACCGCCCCACATCCTGAAAAATGTTTCACGTGAAACAAGGACTTAGCGCGGACGAACAGCGGTTTACTGGCGCTTCTCCGAAGCTCCACGGCGGAAGAAGCCGCGATTTCGGGCGAAGGTTCGCCGGTGAATTTCGGCGACCCGCCAAAGCGCCGGCAAACCCCGTCCTGCGCCGAAATTCGTTTCGATCCTACACCAGCCCGGCGAGGCCCAGCACGCCGCCCACCCCGATCAGCCAGATCGGATTGAGGCGCGTGGTCAGCGCGCCGACGGCGGCGAAGGCGGTGAGCCCATAGGCCAGCCAATGGGTGTCGGCGAGGCGCATCAGGATATAGGCGCTCGCCAGCACGATGCCGATGGTGAGCGCCGCCAGCCCGCGCTGGATGGCGATTCGCAGCGGCGCGTCGCGGAAGCGATTTGACAGGCGCGACATGCCATAGGCGGCCGCTCCCGCCGGCACGCACATGACCAGCGTCGAGGCGATGGCGCCGGGAATGCCCGCCACATACCAGCCGATCAAGGTCACCAGCAGCACGTTCGGGCCCGGTGTCACCTGGGCGATGGCGAACAGGTCCGCGAACGTGTCGCCGCTCATCCAGCCATTGGCCTCCACCGCCATGCGGTGCAACTCGGGGATCACCGCGTTCGCGCCGCCGATGGCAAGGAACGAGATCACGAACATATGGACGACCAGATCGCCCAAGGGATCGCCCAGGGGATCGCGCCCGCTCATCGCGACCACCGCCACGCGGCGAGGATGGAGAATGGCGCCAGCACCAGGATCACCAGCAGCAGCGGAAAGCCCATCAGCCCGGCGCCGGCGAAGGCGAGGGCGGCGAACACAAGGGCGATGGGATTGCGCCGCTCGACGAACCCCATCTTCAGCCCGAGCGCCACGAACAGCCCCACCGCCGCCGCCGAAATGCCGCGCAGCATGCCGGAAACGGCGGGCAGCTGGCCGTAATGCACATAAAGCGTCGCCAGCGTCACGCCGATGATGCAGGGGGCGATGATGAGCCCGCCGAAGGCCGCCGCCGCGCCCATGAAGCCGCCGAATCGCGCGCCGACGCAGAACGACATGTTCACGATGTTCGGCCCCGGCATGAGCTGGCAGATGGAAAGCAGTTCGTTGAACTCGCGCGCGCCCAGCCAGCGGCGCTGTTCCACCAGCTCGCGCCGCGCGAACGGCAGCGCGCCGCCGAAGCCGGAAAGCGCAATGCGCAGGAAGCCGAAGAACAGCTCCGGCACGCGCGGCGGCGTCCCCTCGCCCATCTGCGAGAGCAGGTCGTCGGGGACGGAGTCTCGGGGGGGCGACTCTTGGGGGGCCGACTCTTGGGGAGTGGAGTCTTGAGGGGCGGGGCTCATGGTCTTGCCTTCATGGGCCGGTCGTCTCCTGCCCCATATGCCGCGCGTCTTTCCGCGCGCGGGCGCCATTTGAGATGCCTAAGGCGCGGTGCGCGGCGCGCGCCGGTGTTCCCGCCACGCCAGGCCCGCGCCGGCGGCCACGACCAGCGCGGCGCCGCAGAACATGAGCGGATGGGGCCATTCATGGAAGAAAATGGCGCCGAACATCACCGCCCACAGCAGCGTCGCATAATTGAAGGGCGCCACCACGGAGGCCGGGGCATGGCGGTTCGCGGCGGTCAGAAAAATCTGTCCCAGGCCGCCGGCGATGCCGATGCCGGCCAGCGCCACGCCCTCGCGCCAGCTCGGCAAGGTCCAGCCGAACGGCGCGGTGGCAAGGCCGGCGAGGCTCGCGACGGAGGAGAAATAGAACACGATGGCGCCGGTGGTCTCGGTCTGGGTCAGGCGGCGCACCTGCGTCACCGCAAAGCCCGCCCCCACCGCGCCGGCCAGCGCGAAGCCGACGCCGATCACCACGCCCTCGGTGCGCAAATCGCTGGGCGAAAACGCCGGCCAGAGCATGACCAGAATGCCGAGGAACCCCACCGCCACCGCGCACCAGCGATAATTCGGCACACGCTCGCGCAGCAGCAGCGCGGCGAGCACCACCGCCACCAGCGGTGTCACATAGGTAATGGCCACCGCCTCGGCGAGCGGGATGAAGGC
>NCHM01000152.1 GCA_002257205.1 Rhizobiales bacterium 24-66-13
CTCGGCTTCATGCGATAGGGGGCGGTGTTGGCCGCGATCGTGTTCTTTCAAAAGCCCGGCTGCGGCACCAATGCGCGCCAGATTGCGATGCTGGAGCGCGCGGGCTATCGCGTGGACGCGCGCAACCTGTTGAGCGAGCCCTGGACGCCCGAGCGCCTGCTCGGCTTCTTCGGCGATACGCCGGTCACGAACTGGTTCAACCCCGCGGCGCCGCGGGTGAAGTCCGGCGAGATCTTGCCGGAACGGCTGGATGCGGTATCCGCGCTGGCGCTGATGATCGCCGATCCGCTGCTGATCCGCCGGCCGCTGGTGGAGCGCGGCACCGCGCGCTGCGCGGGTTTCGATCGCGAGCCGGTCACATCCTGGCTGCGCGATGGCGATGCGCTGAAGGCCGTCCAGGGCTGCACTCGGCCGGAAGCTCCAGGCGGGTGCCCCACGCCGGAACCGTCGGCTGCCCGGGCATGAATATCGCCGCCCCGGAGGCCCTGAGCGCGGTCGATACGGTCCTCGCCTATCATGCGCGGACCAAGCACACCCTGGCGCGCTATGCGCCGGGGCCGGAAACATTGGATTGGGATGCCCAGCCGGATCCGTTTCGCGTGTTCGCAGGCGCCCCGCGCGCGGCTCTGCCGCTCGCCGCGCACAAGCTGGAAACGCGCTTCGCCCAGATCCACGATGGCCCGCCGCGCCCCGCCATCCTGAACGCGGACGGCCTCGCGCTGCTGCTGGAATTGTCGTTCGGGCTCGCGGCCTGGAAGGAGTTGGGGCCGGATCGCTGGGCGCTGCGCTGCAATCCGTCCAGCGGCAATCTTCATCCGACCGAGGTCTATGCGCTCACGGCCCATGTGGCGGGCCTGGCCGATGGGCTTCATCATTATGTCAGCCGCGACCATGTGCTGGAGCAGCGCTGCGGAGCGCCAGGGCGGCCTGGCGGTGTCCCGCGTCTGTGGATCGGCCTCAGCTCGGTCCATTGGCGCGAGGCGTGGAAATATGGTGAGCGCGCCTTCCGCTATTGCCAGCTCGACATCGGCCACGCCCTCGGCGCGCTACGCTATGCGGCCGGCGCGCTCGGCTGGAGGGCCCGCGTTGTGGAAGGCTGCGATGCCGCGACACTGGCGACGCTGATGGGGCTCGACCGTCCAGCGGATTTCTCCGGCGTGGAACAGGAAGACGCGGACGTACTCGTGGCCATTGAGCCGGGCGCGATGCCGCGTCTTGATGCCGAGGGCCTCATCCCCCGCGACCTTGCGGAGGGTGAATGGGCGGGCCGCGCGAGCCTGCTGGACCCGCACCCGCTGTATCGCTGGCCGATCATCGCCGAAGTGAGCCGGGCGACGCGGACGACGGCGGCTCCATTCGCACCCGCGGCTTTGCCCCCGCTTCCCGCCCTGGCCGGCACCGGCGAAGGGCGGGCGGCCGAGATCCTGCTCGGACGGCGCAGCGCCCAGCGCTTCGACAGCCGGTTTGAAATGCCGCGCGCCGCCTTTTTCAGGATGCTGGACGCGCTGCTGCCCCGCGCCGCCGCGCCGTGGGATATCTGGGAACGTATGCCGGGCCTGCACCCCGTGCTGTTCGTCCATCGGGTTGAGGGGTTGGCGCCGGGCCTCTATGCCCTTCCGCGCTGCGAGACCGCCGACTCGGTGCTGCGGGCGGCATTGCGGGCCGATTTCGCATGGGAGCCGGTGGAAGGCGCGCCCGCGCACCTACCTCTCGTGCGTCTGGTGCAGACCGATTGCCGGGGCGTCGCGCGCACCGTCAGCTGTCACCAGGCCATCGCCAGCGACAGCTGTTTTGCCATGAGCATGCTGGCACAATTCGAAGCGCCGATCCGGGCCGATCCCGCGCGGTATCGCCAGCTGCATTGGGAAGCCGGCCTACTGGGCCATGTGCTTTATCTGGAAGCGGAGGCCGCGGGGCTGCGCGGCACCGGCATAGGCTGCTTTTTCGACGACGCCCTGCACGAGCTGCTGGGCCTCGCGTCGCTGGAATTCCAGACCCTTTACCATTTCACCGTCGGGCGCCCGCTCAGCGACGACCGGATCTCCACCTTGCCCGCCTATGAAGGCCGGCCGATGCTTTCCGCACGAGGATAGATATGCGACAGCGCGTTCCGTTCCGCCGCATCGGCATCGAAGAGGCCGAGGCCCTGCTGGGTGGCAATCTGCTGATCCTGGACACGCGCGATCCGACGTCCTTTGGGGAGGCCCGGATCGATGGCGCGGTGCGGGTTTCGTTTTCCGATCTCGGCCCGACGCTCGCCGGCACACCGAAAGATCAGCCGATCCTGATTTATTGCTATCACGGCAATGCCAGCCAGGAATACGCGCAGGCCTTCTCCGATTTCGGCTTCTCGCAGATCTATAGCCTCGACGGGGCCGTGCTGGACGCATGGCTCCAGGCGCAAGGATTTGCGCCCGGCGCGGTGGAAGGCGCCATCGCCAATGGCACGACTCCCCTTATGAAAGCGGCCCACACGGGTGCACTGGCCATGGCGGGGGCGCTGATCGCAGCGGGGGCGCGGCTCAATGCCCGCAATGCCGACGGCAACACCGCCCTCTGGCTCGCCTGCGTCGGTCGGCACTTCGACATGATCGACCTGCTGGTGGAGGGCGGGATCGATCTCGATACCGCCAACGACAATGGCGCCACCGCACTGATGTATGCCTCGTCCGCCGGGCTCGCCGATGTGGTGGCGCGCCTGCTGGAGCGCGGGGCGGATATCCGACCCGAGACGTTGGACGGTTTCACGGCGCTGGATCTTGCGGGAAATGTCGAATGCCTCACCCTGCTGCGCCGGGTGAGCCGGACGCAAGCCGTGGAGGCATGAGTCTTTGGAACGGTTTGCGCCCCGCCGCGTGAACGCGGCGGGGCGCAAACCCGTATGCCCTCAGAGCGCGGCGACGGCCACGCCCTTTTCGGCCAGAACCGTGGAAAGTTCGCCGGCCTGGAACATTTCGCGGACGATGTCGCAGCCGCCGATGAACTCGCCCTTGACGTAGAGCTGCGGGATCGTCGGCCAGCTGGAGAAGGCCTTGATGCCTTCGCGGATCTCGAAATCCGCCAGCACGTCCACGCTCTCGAACGGCACTTCAAGCCGCGCGAGGATCTGTACCACGGTGGCCGAGAAGCCGCATTGGGGCGCGGCCGGAATGCCCTTCATGAAAAGCACCACATCGTTTGCGGCGACGATGCCGGCGATGCGCTCTGCGGTGGAACTTGCCATCACTTTTCCCCTTCACGATCAGATGAATTGAACCGCCCTGCAGGCGCGTCAGGCGGGCACGATGGTTTCGAGGGCGAGCGCATGCAGCGTTCCGCCCATATGCCCCTGAAGCGCGTCGTAGACCATCTTGTGTTGCTGCACCCGGCTCTTTCCCCGGAAGGTCTCGCTCGTCACGCGGGCGGCGAAATGATCGCCGTCGCCCGCGAGGTCAACGATGATGACCTGCGCTTCGGGAAATGCCTCCTTGATGAGGCGCTCGATGTCGGACCCGACCATTGCCATCGTCGTCGCTCTCCAGATGTCACCCCTTTGCCTCTGCAAGGTTCAAACCACCCGCGCGAAACCTGAGGCGGGCCCAGAAATACTTCGATTTCCGGCCGAGTAGCGAAGCGGCTCTGGCGCGCGACGGACAGAATGTGTGGGCCATGTCGCATTGCCGACAGGGGCACGCGGCGTCCAAATCAAGGGCCGGAATGGTTCGGCGACGGCCCGGCTCTTGCTTGGAGGGAGGAACCTGTGCGGGCATCGGCTGGGCGATCCGGTCCACGCCCGCTTGAGCGAGCCGCCGATGATCGAGCTTTTCCGAGACCCCGACCCCATCAATTTCGGCGACCTGCCGGCGGAGATCAATGCCCTGCTCCAGCAGGGCGTCGCCGCGTATCGGCAGGATCATGCGCGGGCCGATGGCCTGTTCCGCCAGGCTCTTGCGGCGGCGCCCGGCGAATTGCCGATCTATTTCTGCCTCTACAAGATCCACACCTATCAAGGAAACCTGGACGAGGCCCAGGCCGTGGCCGAGATCGGATTGCGCGAGGCGGCGCGGCAGGCGGGATGGGATGCCGACTGGCGCCGATGGCGGCCCCAGCAGAACCTGCCCGAGGGCGCCGGCCGGTTCGCGCTCTATACGCTGAAGGCGCTCGCCTTCATCCATCTGCGGCAGAATCAGCCGGCGCGCGCCGAGGAAATCCTTGCGGCCCTGCGCCAGCTGGACCCGACGGGCGCCGTCGGCTGGACGGTGATTGAGGCGCTGGCGCAGGGCATTGCCTGACGCGGGCATGGCATCGCGCTTGCACGTCCTGTCCCATAGGCCGCCCGGCAGGGGCGGATTGGGACTGAAATTCGTCATGAGCTTGGTGAAAACCTTCGGAACACCCGCGAATACGCTCCGCAAACTGGCGGATCACGGTGCTCTGCTTGTGCCGCGCTGGAGCCGTGTCGGTTCACCGCCATGTCTCATTGCCGCCAAGGTCGCAATTCCAACAGGGCAGCCCGTTGGCGAGAGGGTGGCAGGCAGATGACACAGCTCGAGGATCGCGGCGCTTCCCATGTGCCGCACGAGGCAGGGTCCACGGCCGGTGTGGACGAAGCATTGATGGAGGCGATCATCGCCGCCATCCGCACCGTGCACGATCCGGAGATCCCCGTGAACGTCTATGATCTCGGGCTCATCTACCGCATTGAACCCATGACGGGCGGCCATGTGGAGATCGACATGACCTTGACTGCCCCGGGCTGCCCGGTGGCCGGCGAATTGCTGAGCTGGGTGGAGAAAGCGGTGGTCGGCGTCGAGGGCATATCCGGGGCCACGATCAAGCTTGTGTTCGATCCGCCCTGGGATAATTCCCGCATGTCGGAAGACGTGCAACTCGAACTGGGGTTGCTTTAGCGCGTCCTCAAAAAACCAAAGAAGCAAGAATTGCAATTTCCGGGCGCGAGCCTGGCACCTTATCCGCCGTCCGAATGACCGAGGCTGGGCGGATCAAGCACGCAATGCCCCTCGTCAGTCATCGACGGGCAAGAATTGAGGATGCCATGATCGAGCTTGTTGCTTCCGACGGACATGCCTTTTCGGCGTACCGGGCCGACCCTGTGGAAGAACCCAAGGGGGCTGTCGTCATTCTCCATGAATTGTTCGGCGTCAATCCGCACATCCAAAAGATCGCCGACGCCTTCGCGGCCAAAGGCTATGTGGCCATCGCGCCGTCGCTGTTCGACCGTGTCCAGGCCGGCGTGGCGCTGAGCTATGACGAGGAGGGCTTTTCCGCCGGACTCGCGGTGCTGGAGCAATTGGACGATGCGAAGGCGCTCGCCGATATCCAAGCCAGCGTCGATGCCGTGAAGGAGGCCGGGAAGGTCGCCATCATCGGCTATTCATGCGGAGGCAACATCGCCTATGCGGCCGCGAACGCGGTTTCGGGTATCGCCTGCGTGGTCTCCTATTACGGCCCTGGTATTGTCGAAACCCAGGGCGAGAAGCGCAAGGTGCCGACCTTGCTGCATTTCGCCGAGAATGATCCGCTGATCCCGATCGAGCAGGTGGAGCAGTTCCGCGCCTCCCATCCCAATGTCAGCGCCTTCACCTATCCCGGCGCGACCCACGGCTTCAATTGCGATGAGCGGGGCAGCTATCACGCGGCCTCGGCCGGGCAGGCTCTGGAGCGGACCTTGTTCTGGATTTCGCAGTTCGTCGAAGGTCAGGCGCCGATCGCGCTGAAGAATTCGGGCAATTATGCGCAGGCCAAGGTGGAAAAGAAAAAGACCAAGAAGGGCGCCGACGACGATCTCGGCCCGCCCCTGGATTGAGCGGACCCGGGGCACGCGGCGCGGAGGTGATGATGAGCATCATCAAGGCTGATTTCGGGGCGGAAAAGCGCACGGCGGCCCGCCGCCTGCGCACCCTGCTGAGCTTGAGTGCCCTGCACGAGACCAATGTTCGCGGCAATCCGGTGCCGTATCTCGAGCGGGCCAGCGAGCGAATTTATCAGCTCGAAAAGGTGCTGTTCGAGGCCGCAGTGGCGGCCCGCCCTGGTGAGGGCGAGCCGAGTGAGGATGACCCGCACAATGCCGAACCGGTGACGATCGGGAGGCGCGAATATCTACGCCTGCTTGCGTGCCGGGACATCGTCGAGACCGCCTTGAAGCAACTCGCATCCGAGGACTCGGACGCGGAATCATAGCCGGCCGGGAAACCGAAATTCTTTTAAATGGAGGAATAGATGTCGCTTGAGGGCTTCTTCGTGGACTGGAACGGGAATGTACGCGAAACGCGGGATCCGGGCGGCGGATATGTCTGCGAAAGCGATCCGGTGGCGCGCTACGTGGCCATCACCACCAAGGGCGGCACGCTGATCCACGAGGCCACTTTCTATCGCTCGCTTGCCGACATCGCGAAAGCAGGGATCAAAGCGGAGCTGGTGCCGGGGTCGCACCCCTGGGGGCAGCGGGACGAGGGATTCTGACCCACCCCTGGCAGCGCGGGGCAGCCGCGCGTGACGGGGTATGAGGGAAGGCTTGCCATGATGGGAGACGTGTCATGATGCCGACCACCATCCTCATCGACGAGGCGCCGCGCTGCGTGGTGCGGCCCGTCGACACTAAGGACCTTCAGCGCTTCCTGCGTAACGCCAAGGCCTATCTGCTGGCGGAGCGGCCGGACGGCAAGATCACCCATCGCTCGGCCGATGAAACCGAGCTGGCCCGCTGGCGCAACGCCCAGGCCTTGCACAAGGCCTGGGGCGGGGCGGACGAGGAATTCTTCGGCGTTCCGCTGTAAGACGCACCCCCGCCTTTACGGGCGAGCGTGGCCGGAATCGTGCGGATTGTCGGCCTGGTTGCGCATCCAGTCGGCAAGCTTGGCGAGCGCGTCGTCGATCTCCCTTCGGGCGGCCTCGTCCGCGACGGTCTCCTCCAGAGCGCCGCGCATGCACGCCAGCCACGCGTCGCGCTCCGCATTGCCGATCTTGAAGCCCATGTGGCGCTGGCGCAGGCGCGGATGGCCCTTTTCCACGGAATAGAGCTTCGGCCCGCCGGTCCATTCGCACAGATAGCGCTTGAGCAGAGTCTTTGTGGCCGAAAGATCCGGCGCATGCATGGCGCGGATCTCCTGGGCCTGCTCCAGCGTGTCCATCCGGCGATAGAAAGCTTCCACCAGGCGATCGATGGTGGTCGCCCCGCCGACGCGTTCGAACATCGAGATTTGGACCGCCACGTCAGACATGGCTCACCTCCAGATTTTGGCCCACGGGCGGGGCCTGCCGGCCCGAAAGGGCGAGTTGCAACAGTTCCGGATCGGTGACCGGCAGCGAGCAGGTGTCGCCGATGCAGACATAGGCCGTCGCCTTGCCTGTGATGCTCTCCTTGCCGTGCGCGGGATGACCGGGCGGGGTTTGCTCGCCCGCGCCCAGCACCCGCAGCACCCGATTGGGGATGCAGCAGGCTTGAACCGCATCCACCAATTCCCGCTCTCCAGTGCCGGCGCGGATGACGATCTGCACGCTGTTGGCGAAGGCATCGAGGCCGCTGAGGAAGGCTGCAAGCGGTATCGCATTGCGCGCCACCTCGCCGGCGAAGGCGCTAATCTGCCGTTCCGCGCGGGCGCGATATTCCCCCTTTCCTGTCAGCAGGAAGAGGGCGGAGAACACCTCCACCATCATGCCGTTGCCAGAGGGCGTCGCATGGTCGAAGGCGTTGCGGATGCGCGCGATGAGACCTGGCGCATCTTGGGGCGTGAGGAAATAACCGCCGCGTTCCGGGTCGCGGAACTGGGCTTCCAGATGCTCCACCCAGGTTTCCGCGCAGGCAAGATAATAGGGATCCGAACGCGTCTGGTAGAGCGTCAGGGCGGCCCGGCTCATGGCGGCATAATCATCCAGCAGGCCGGGATGGGTTCGCCCCGCGCACCAGGAATGGTGCAGGCGGCCCCGTGCGTCGGTCATCTGCGCCAGGATGAAGGAGAACGCCTGTCCCGCCGCCTCGATCCAATCTTCCCGGCCCAAGGCGCCGCCGGCGAGGCAAAGCGCGCTGATGGCAAGGCCGTTCCAATCGGCCAGGACCTTGTGGTCGCGGCCCGGACGCACGCGGCCGTCGCGCGCTGCGAGCAGTTTTGCGCGCGCGGTGGCGAGGCGGCTTTCGGTGGCGGGATCGGCAAGGTCCGGCTTCTCGGAGCGGTTGAGGATGCTGCGCCCCTCCCAATTGCCGATCCGGTGCACGTCATAATGGGCCTTGAAAAGCGCGGCCTCCGGACCCAGCACGCGCTCGACCTCGGCTGCGGTCCAGACGTAGAATTTTCCTTCCTCATGCTCGCTGTCGGCGTCGAGGGCGGCGGCGAACGCACCGCCGTCCACGCGCATCTCGCGCAGCATCCAGGCGACGGTTTCCGTGATCCGCTCGGCATACAGGGGATTGCCCGTTTCCTGCCAGGCCCAGGTCAGCAGCTCCACCAATTGCGCGTTGTCGTAGAGCATCTTTTCGAAATGCGGGACGAGCCAGGCATTGTCGGTGGAATAGCGCGAATAGCCGCCGCCGAGATGGTCGTAGATCCCGCCTTGCGACATGCGATCCAGCGTCAGCAGCACGCCGTCGCGCAGCTTGGCCTTGCCGGTGCGCTTATAGCCGCGCCACAGAAGCGCGAGCACGGGGGATTGGGGGAATTTCGGGGCCTGTCCGATGCCGCCGTCCACCTCGTCGATGAGGTCCGAGAACTTGAGGCAGATCTCGTCCACTATGTCGGGGGTGAGCAGATTGTCCGGCGGTGGCTCGGACAAGCGGGCGAGGCCCGCGCGCAGCACTTGGGTATTCTTCTCCACCGTCTCCTTCTGGCCCGAATAGACCTGCGCCGCGCGGCTGAGCATGTCGCGAAACGCCGGACGGCCATAGCGGCTTTCGGGCGGATAATAGGTGCCGCCCCAGAACGGCTCGCCCTGCGGGGTCAGGAACATGGTCAGCGGCCAGCCGCCGCGCTGTCCGAGCAGGGTGAGGGCGTTCTGATAGATGAGGTCGAGGTCCGGCCGTTCCTCCCGGTCCACCTTGATGGGAACGAACAGATCGTTCACCAGGGCGGCGGTTTCGGCATTCTCGAAGCTTTCCGCCGCCATGACGTGACACCAATGGCACGCGGCATAGCCGATGGAGAGCAGAATGGGCTTGTCTGCCGCCTGCGCAGCGGCAAGCGCCTCCTCGCCCCACACCTGCCAGTGGACCGGATTGTCCTTGTGCTGGAGCAGGTAAGGACTGGTTTCGCCCGACAGATGGTTCATGGCTCCGCCGCTTCCCTTGCCGAAGATCTTCTCTGCTCAGGGCAAAGCAATTTGCTCGCCATCGCCGTGGAGCGTGGGAAAATGCGGGGGGTTTTCAAAATCCGTCCATGTTTCGGATCCGGCATGAAGGAAATCCGACATATAGACGTCGCATCTTCATCGCGGGGGCGACAGCGGCGCCCGCTTGGCTCTATTCATCCATGCTCGGGAGCAAGATGACCTCCGCCGGTGCGCCCGGGCCATGGTCTTCCACGAAATCCAGCGCATCGACGCGTGAGAGGCCGCCGTCGGTTTCCATCAGCACCACCGCGTCCTTGGGCATCTGCATGAGCGCGTCGAGCAATTGGGCAACTGTCATGGCGATCCGCATCCCTCATTTTCCGCCGCCAGATCCGCGTCGGAACGTGGCGCGCCGGTCTCGTCGAAGCTCAGGGCCGCCGGCTCCTCGTCCAGCATTACGATCTCGGCACGCTTCAACCGGCCGTTGGGGTGGTAGGCATAGCGATGGGAGAGTTCCACTTCGCCGTAAACCATCTTGTCGAAGCCGCGCAGCACGCCCTTCGGATCGAAATAGGCGCGGATGAATGTGTTGCGGTTCGAAAGCCCATCCGTCTCGATTGCGTTGACCAAGGTGAAGGGCAGCTTGACCCCGGTATAGGAGACAAAGAAACGGCAATGCTCTTCGGCCGGCTCCGCCATGCGCGTATTCTCCCGCCGCCCGTCATTCCGGGTGGATCATGATTTCCATGGTTTCATCGAGGTCGCTGAAGGGATCGGGAAATCCGTCGTCTTCCACCAGCTCGATGCCGCACACGCACACCTCGCCGTCGACCACGGCCAAAGCGAGGGGCTCCAGGTTCTTGCCTTTGCAGGGTCCATTCATGCAAGCCCCGGTATCGATTTCAAAGGTCGCCCCGTGCCGCCCGCACCGCAGGAATTCCCCATCGGGCGTGAAGAATTCACCCGAGCCGATATTCAGCCAGCGACCTTCGTGCGGGCAGACGTTCGAATAGCCGAAATAGTCATTGGTGAGCGTACGCACGATGAAGATGGGAAAGGGGCGGGTCTCGCGGTTCTCCTCGGTTTCGACGACGCGGGACAGGCGGAACGATTTCACCCCGCCGGGCGCGATGCTCGACGCCG
>NCHM01000153.1:0-2447 GCA_002257205.1 Rhizobiales bacterium 24-66-13
GCTTCCAGGATCGCGTTGTCGCCCGTGCCCGCGCGCAATCCGCTCTTGGGATTGATGCGCACCAGCTTGATGCCCGGCGGCACGCGGAACGGAATGGCGGGCCGGCCGGCCAGGGCGGTCTTCATGAAGTCGCGCACGATCGGGGCGGAAAGCACGCCGCCGGTGGATCCCTTGCCCATGGGCTTGGGCTTGTCGTAGCCGAGATAGACGCCCACCACGACTTCCGGCGTGAAGGCCACGAACCAGGCGTCCTTCTCGTCATTGGTGGTGCCGCTCTTGCCAGCCACCGGCCTGCCGAGATCCTTCAGGGCGGTGCCGGTGCCGCGCTGGACCACGCCCTCCATCATGGAGGTGATCTGATAGGCGGTCATGGGGTCGAGCACCACCGGGCGGCGGTCGATCAGGGTCGGCTCGGGCTGGTTGTGCCAGCTGTCCGCATCGCAGCCGCGGCACTCGCGCTCGTCGTGGCGATAGATGGTGTGGCCGTACCGGTCCTGGATGCGGTCGATGAGCGAGGGCGTCACCTTGCGCCCGCCATTGGCCATGATGGCATAGGCGCCGACCATGCGCATGAGCGTGGTCTCGCCCGCGCCGAGGGCCATGGAGAGCACCGGCAGCATGTCGTCATAGACGCCGAACTTCTTGGCATATTCCGCCACCAGCGGCATGCCGATGTCCTGGGCGAGGCGCACCGTCATCACGTTGCGCGACTGTTCCAGGCCGAAGCGCAGGGTCTGCGGGCCATAGAATTTCTTGGCGTAGTTTTCCGGCGCCCACACCCCGAGGCCCGGCCCCTGGTCGATCTCGATCGGCGCGTCCAGCACCACGGTGGACGGCGTATAGCCATTGTCGAGCGCGGCGGAATAGACGATCGGCTTGAAGGACGAGCCGGGCTGGCGGAGCGCCTGGGTCGCCCGGTTGAACTGGCTTTCGTCATAGGAGAAGCCGCCGGAGAGCGCGAGCACGCGCCCGGTCAGCGGCTCCATCACCACCATGGCGCCTTCCACGTCCGGGATCTGGTGCAGGCGATATTGCCCGTCCTTGCCGGCGATCGGCTCCACATAGATGACGTCGCCGGGCTTGAGCACCTGGGCGACCGAGCTGACCGCCTTGTAGGCGTCCGGCCCCTTGGTCCAGCGGGCCCATTTCACGCCGTCGAGATTGATCAGGCCGAGGTCGCGCTGGGAAGAGACGCCGCCCGCCTTCTCGCGCGGCGGCTGCATGCCGATGCGCGCCGTGTCCTTGCCCGAATCAAGCACCACCGCGAGCTTCCACGGGATGTCGTAATAGGCCTTCAGCTCGGAGAGCCTCTGCCCCCAGTCGCCGGAGATGTCGATATGATTGACCGGGCCGCGCCATCCGCGCTGCTCGTCGTACCGCACGAGGCCGTCGGACAGGGCCTTCTTGGCGATCATCTGCATCTTCGGATTGAGCGACGTGCGCACCGAGAGGCCGCCTTCGTAGAGCTTGGTCTCGCCATAGCGCTCATAGATCTGGCGGCGCACTTCCTCGGCATAATATTCCGCCGCGAAGATCTGCGCGCCGGTGGGGCGCGGCGTCACGTCGATGGTGGACTTCTTGGCGGCCTCCGCCTGGGCGGCGGTGATGTAGCCGTTCTCCGCCATGCGGTCGATGACCCAGTTGCGGCGGTCGGTGGCGCGCTCGCGCTCGCGGAACGGATTGTAGGAGGACGGCGCCTTGGGCAGGGCGGCGAGATAAGCCGCTTCCTGGATGTTCAGGTCCTCGACCGACTTGTCGAAATACACCAGCGCGGCGGCGGCGATGCCGTAGGCGCCCATGCCGAGATAGATCTCGTTGAGATAGAGCTCAAGGATGCGGTCCTTGGAATAGGCGCGCTCGATGCGCAGCGCCAGGAGCGCTTCCTTGATCTTGCGGTCGAAGGACACCTCATTGGTCAGCAGGAAGTTCTTCGCCACCTGCTGGGTGATGGTGGAGGCGCCCTGCGGCCGCCGGTTCGAGCCGTAATTCTGGAGATAGAGCATGCCGGCGCGGAAAATGCCGGACGGGTCGATGCCGCCGTGCTCGTAGAAATTCTTGTCCTCGGCAGACAGGAACGCCTCGATCACCAGCTTGGGCACGGACTGGATGGGAATATAGAGGCGGCGCTGGCGCGCCCATTCGGCCACCAGGGCGCCGTCGTCCGCATGGACGCGCGTCATCACCGGCGGCTCGTAATTCTGCAATTGGGTGTAGTCGGGCAGGTCCTGGGAATATTTCCAGACGAAATAGGTCGCCCCCGCCGCTCCGGCGAGCAACACCAGCGTGCCGAAGGCGAACAGAAATCCGAAGAACCTCAACAGCAGCCGCATTTCGCCGGCTCTCCCTCCACGACACCCGCAAAGCGGCTTTTCCTGCCCGATGCGGGCGAGCCTGTCCAAAAGCCGCATTCGTCCCTTTTGTGCAAGGGTCGCGGCACGAGAAGATCG
>NCHM01000153.1:2521-11942 GCA_002257205.1 Rhizobiales bacterium 24-66-13
CCGGCGACCCGGGTCGCGAAGAAGTCGGCGATGGCGCTCTGCATGGCGTCCGCAAGCTTGTCGCGCCAGGCGTCCGAGGTCATCAGCTTGAGATCCTCGCGGCTCGACATATAGCCCAGCTCCACCAGCACCGAGGGCACGTCATGCGCCTTCAGCACGCGGAAGCCGGCCGATTTCAAGGGCGACTTGTGGATCCGCCCCACGCCCTTCATGGCGCCCACGAGGGTGCGGGCGAACAAAGCGGAAAAAGTCTTCGTCTCGCGCTGGGCGAGATCGAACAAGATCCCGGCGACCGCATCGCTCTCCTCGGAGAGGTCGATGCCGGCGATCAGGTCGGCCTTGTTCTCCTTTTCCGCCACCTGCGCCGCCTCGGCATCGCTGGCGGTCTCCGACAAGGTGTAGACGCTGGCGCCGCGGGCCTGCCCGTCATTGCGGGCGAGCGCGTCGGCATGGATGGAGACGAACAGGGCGGCGCGATTGGCGCGGGCGATTCGCACCCGCTCGCCCAGCGGGATGAAGGTGTCGGTGGAGCGCGTCATGACGACGCGATACTTTCCGCTCGCCTCCAGCTTGTCTCGGAGCGTCAGCGCCACATCCAGCACGATGTTCTTTTCCGCGAAGGCGCTGGCCCCGGTGGTGCCCGAATCGATCCCGCCATGGCCGGGATCGAGGCAGATCACCGGCCGCGTGTCGCCATCGGCAGGGGTATCCACATGTTCCACTTCCGGCGGCGCGCCGCGTGCCTCGGCGGCGGTGGCCACGGTGGAGGTGAAATGGGCCGCATCGGTCTTGACGAGATCGAGCACGAGGCGCGCCGGCTGGTTGTCCACCGCTTCCAGCACGAACGCCTTGTCGATGGTGACCGGCTCGGCGAGATCGACCACCACGCGCGCCTTGCCAGGCGCGAAATCGCCATAGCGATAGGCATTCACCAGGCCGCGCTTGGTCTGCCCCTTGGAGGCATCGAAGGCGAAGCGCACTTCCGGGAGGTCGAGAATGACGCGATAGGGATTGGCCAGGGTGAAGGCCCTAAATTCCACCGGCCGGCTGAGATCGATCACGAGGCGCGTGCGCTGGGCATCCCCGGCCAGGCGCGCGTCGGTGGCGATGGCGGGGCCCGGCGCGGCGGGACTGGCCGCCGCTTCGGCCGGAGCCACAGGCGACGCGGCGGCGCCGGGGACGGCATCGGGGCGCGCCGCGATCTGCACCGCCAAAGCTTCTGCGGCGCCGGCGGGGGCGGCGGAAGCGAGGCAAAGTCCCATGAAGCCCACCAGACCCAGAACGAGAACCCGGGCGAGAACGAGCGCCTGGCCCAGCAGGTGCGCCGCGGCAGGCTGCGGCCACGCACCTGCGGCGCGGGGCGCGAACGGACGGTCTGAGATACACACCGAGGAGATGGCACGGCGCAGCTGGCGCGATGCCGGCGCCGCTTTTGTCCATCCGGCGCGCTGAATGCGGGCCCACATGTCCAGGAACCTTCCCTGTCCGCCTCCGGAGACGGCAAGACTTGGGAGATGTATACGGTTCGCGTTCCGGAACAGGCTCTTCGGCCCCCGGCTGCCGCGGCTGCCGCTGATGTCGTCCTGCTTGGGAACTTCCACTTTCCTGAAGCTGGTCAGGCATCTCCCGTCGCAGGCTGCTCAAGGATTTGAGTGTGCCACCCTGCGGCGCGCGCGCCCAAAGCGCGCGACTGGACGGCCGCTCGCGTCGCTCATGCCGCCGAGGAAGCTGTCTGTCGGGGGGAATCGGGCTGCCGTATGCCGGGGCCGGGCACTCGCCTGGTCTGATGCTTCGCTGAGGAACGAGTAGCCGAGGGCATGACTTTCAACCGCACGAACAGCGCGCACCATGTGCGCCCGTGTGTCTCGATGCGGAGGGTGTCGAAATGACCCCCGCGCGCTACAGCTCCTCTGTCTCCTCCCGCTTCAATTTCAGGCGTACCGGCGGTTCGCAGGCTTTGCCGCGCCGACCGTCGCGGAGCTGTGTCTCCGACGCCGCGCAGAGAGATTTCCATGCCCAACAAAATGCTCATCGATGCGACCCACCCGGAGGAGACCCGGGTCGTGGTCGTGCGCGGCAACCGGGTCGAAGAATTCGACTATGAGTCCGCATCCCGCAAGCAATTGCGGGGCAATATCTATCTGGCCAAGGTGACGCGGGTCGAGCCCTCGCTTCAGGCCGCCTTCATTGAATATGGCGGCAACCGCCACGGCTTCCTCGCCTTCAGCGAGATCCATCCCGATTATTACCAGATCCCGGTCGCCGACCGCCTGGCCCTGATCGAGGAAGAAGAGCGCGCCGCGCGCGCGGCCGATGAGGAAGACGAGCGCCGCGAGCGCCGCCGCGAGCGGCCCAAATCGCGCCGCCCGTCGTCGGACGAGAGCGTCTCGAGCAATGTCGAGGAAATCGACGAATCCGACGTGGTGGAAACCATCGAGGATGGCCAGATTTCCGGCGGCTCGGCCTCGGACGACGATGACGAGGCGCCCACCGAGCGGCGCGGCGATTATGCCGAGACCGACACCGGCGAGGAAATCCCGGTCGATCCGCGCGACCTGCCGGCGTCCACCGACGTCGCCGACATCATCGCCCACGAGGCGGGCGCGAGCCACGAGCGCGAATCCGACGTCGACAGCGAATTGCCCGCCCCCCAGGAGCAAGCCGGGCTTCACGCCCGCGCCGCCTTCGAGGACGAGGCGCGCCAGGAAGCCCCCCTCGCCGACCGCGAGGACAGCCCGATCCTGCCGTCCGAGGATGGCGCGGGCGAGACGTCGGACGGCGACACCGCCGAACGCGAGACCTCCGAACGTGAGACTTCCGAGCGCGAGACCTCCGAGCGTGAGCCGCGCGAGCGTGCGCCGCGCGGCCGCCGGGGTTCGGAAAAGTCCCGCCGCTCCGCCGAGGACGACGAGGACGAGGACGGCGAGGAAGAAGACGAAGGCGTGGAGCAGATGGGCTCCGACGACGCCATGGAAGAGGTGCCCGAGCGCTCGCACCAGCGCCGCGCCCGCTCCTACAAGATCCAGGAAGTCATCCGCCGCCGCCAGGTGATGCTGGTGCAGGTGGTCAAGGAGGAGCGCGGCAACAAGGGCGCGGCCCTCACCACCTATCTCTCGCTCGCCGGCCGCTATTCCGTGCTGATGCCCAATACCGCCCGTGGTGGTGGCATCTCGCGCAAGATCACCAATGCGGTGGACCGCAAGCGCCTGAAGGAAGTGGTGCAGGACCTGGAGGTGCCGGAAGGGATGGGCATCATCCTGCGCACCGCCGGCGCCAACCGCACCAAGGTCGAGATCAAGCGCGACTTTGAATATCTGCTGCGCCTGTGGGAGACGGTGCGCGAACTCACCCTCACCTCCAGCGCCCCGAGCCTGGTGTATGAGGAAGGCTCGCTGATCAAGCGCGCCATCCGCGACCTCTTCAACAAGGACATCGACGATATCCACGTCGCCGGCGAGGATGGTTTCCGCGAGGCCCGCGACTTCATGCGCATGCTCATGCCGAGCCATGTGAAGAATGTCATCGCCTATAACGACCACCAGCCGATCTTCGCCAAGCACGGCGTGGAACATCAGCTCGATGCGATGTTCTCCCCCGTGGTCCAGCTCAAGAGCGGCGGCTATATCGTCATCAACCCCACCGAGGCACTGGTCTCCATCGACGTGAACTCGGGCCGCTCCACGCGCGAGCACCATATCGAGGACACCGCGCTCAAGACGAATCTGGAAGCCTCCGAGGAAATCGCGCGCCAGCTGCGCCTGCGCGATCTCGCCGGCCTGATCGTCATCGACTTCATCGACATGGAGGAGAAGCGCAACAACCGGGCGGTGGAGCGCAAGCTCAAGGATTGCCTGAAGAACGATCGCGCGCGCATCCAGGTCGGCCGCATCTCGCATTTCGGCCTGATGGAAATGTCGCGCCAGCGCATCCGCACCGGCGTGCTGGAAAGCTCCATCGAGGTGTGCCCCACCTGCGGCGGCACCGGCCATGTGCGCTCGGCGGCCTCGGTGGCGCTGCAGTTGCTGCGCGCCTTCGAAGAACAATTGGTGCGCGGCGCCACCCATAATCTGATCGCCCGCACCCGCGCGGAAGTGGCGCTCTATGTGCTGAACCAGAAGCGCGCCCATCTGCGCGAGCTGGAAGAGCGCTTCTCGGTCACCTTGCTGATCACGGCGGACGAAAGCGTCACCGGCCACCAGCCCTTCCTGATCGAGAAGGGCGATCTTGCCGTGCCGCCGCCGGCCGCCCCGCGCCTCTCCAAGGCCGTGCATCCCGATTCGATCCTCCCCGAGGAGGAGTATGAGGAGGAGGATGAGGACACCGGCGAGGAGGCCGAGGCCGGCGAGAGCGAAGGCGAAGCCGAGGCGGATGGCGAAGGCGGCGCCGAGCGCGTCGACGAGAATGGCAATCGCCGCCGCCGTCGGCGTCGGCGTCGGCGCGGTGAGCGCGACGGCGAGCCGCGCAGCCTGCCCGCCGAGGGCGAAGGCGAAGCCGCCGAAGGTGACGACCTCGCCGCAGCCGCCGATGGCGAAGGCGAAGGCGAGGAATCCGACGACGAAGACCGCGCGGAAGGCGATGTCCGTGGCGAGACCGAGGGCGAGCGCCGTCGGCGCCGGCGCGGTCGCCGTGGCGGCCGCCGCAATCGCCGTGAAGGCGAGGAGGGCGCGCCCCGCTCCGGCGAGGACGAGGACGCCCCCGAAGGCACGCTTGCCGCCGAAGGTGCAGTTGAAGGCGAAGGTGCTCTTGCCACCGAAGACGAGGCGGACGGCGCCGAGACGACCCTGAGCGCCGAATCCCCGGTCGCCCTCAGCGAAGCCGCCTTCGAAGCGGCGCCGGTGCGCGCGCCTGCCGACATCGAGGCGCCCGTCGCCCATGCGGCGCCCAAGGCGGACGCAGCTCCCGCGGCCCATGCTGCACTCGAGTCGGAAGCAGCGCCGCACGCGGAAGCAGCGCCCGCTTCCTTCGTGCCCGCCCCAGCGCCCGAACCGGCGCCGCGTGCGGTGGCCGAGGTGCCGGCAGAGCCGGAACCCGCTCCCGCCCCGCGCCGCCGGTCGACGGTGCGCGAGAAGGCGCCCGTGATCGTGACCGAGGACGGCGCCCTCGCTCCGGCGGAACCCCATATCCCGGTGGAACCTGTCGTCCCTGCGGAAACCGTGGCCCCGGCGGACTCTTCGCCTGCCGGCGAGCTCGCCCCCGCCGCAGAAGCTGCGGCGTCCAACCAGGAAAGCGCCAGCGTGCCGATCGCCGACGCCGACATCGTCGCCGGCGAGCCGGGCGCGAGCGCCGAGGCGGAAGCCCCGCTCGCCCAGCCCGCCCCGGTGGAGGCCAGCGAGAGCCAGGAAGCCGGCCCCGCCGCCAAGCCCCGCTCCGGCTGGTGGCAGCGCAAGCTGTTCGGCGGCGCCTGAGGCGCGTCGGTCCCAAACGCGAAAGGGCGGCCCCGTGCCGCCCTTTTTACGTCCGCCGTGCCCTTGGCCTGCGGAGCAAGTGTGGACAAAGACCGGGGCCTCTGATATGAGAGCGCTCCTTCCGGCAGAGACGGTCCGGCGTGAGAGCGCCCCTCCTGCTTCCGGATATGTTTTTCAGACCAGTGCAAGTTCGCTCGGCGCAACAGCTCGAAGAGGCAACACGTGCAAGTTCTCGTCCGCGATAATAATGTCGATCAGGCCCTCAAGGCGCTCAAGAAGAAGATGCAGCGTGAGGGGATCTTCCGCGAGATGAAGCTGCGTGGTCACTACGAGAAGCCGTCCGAGAAGCGCGCCCGCGAAGAGGCCGAGGCCGTTCGCCGCGCCCGCAAGCTGGCCCGCAAGCGCGCCCAGCGCGAAGGCCTGATCCCCAGCAAGCCCCGCCCCACCCGCTGAGCGGGTCTCCAGCCGCCAAGCGGCTGGCGAGGGATTGAGCTGAAGCGATACCTGCGTGGCGCCCGCCGCGCGGGTTTTTTGCGTTCTGCGCCATCGCTCGACACCGCGACGCAGCCGACGAGAACACCGACCGCAAGCAGCAGCGCCTTCCAGAGCGGCATCTTCCGCCGAATCGTCTCCCGACTCGGATCCGGGTGGCGCCGCACCTGCGCCGGCGCGCCGACCGTGGCGCATCTGGCGCAGCACCTCACAAAGGCGATATCAACATCCGTCCCTCGCAGTCGCAACACAGACGCGTGGGATTTGGTAGAAGACGAGTATCGTCTCGCGTGACGGCGCCCTGGGCCGTCAACTGGAGGTCCCCATGGTTGCTCGCGTCATCACGGTCGAACCGTTCGACATCATCGTGTTCGGAGCGACCGGCGACCTCGCGAAACGCAAGCTCCTCCCGGCGCTGTTCGAACGCGATCGCGCCGGCCAATTGCCGGACGATGCCCGCATCATCGGCGTTTCGCGCCGCCCCATGACCCGCGCCCAATTCCAGGACTTCGCCCGGGATTCGGTGGAGGATCGCGACGGCATCGACCACATCGAGCGCAAGCCGCTGGAGCGCTTCCTGGCGCGGGTGGATTATGTGGAAGTGGACGCGGTGTCCGACGAGGGGTGGGACGCGCTCGCGGCCCTGCTCGCGCCCGGCGCCGACAAGGTGCGGGTGTTCTATCTCGCGGTCGGGCCCGATCTGTTCGACGACATCTGCGCCCGCATCGGCGCGCACCATCTCGTCACGCCCATGACTCGCGTGGTGGTGGAAAAGCCGGTGGGCAAGGATCTCGCCTCCGCCCATGCGGTGAACGAGGCGGTCGGCCGGGTGTTCCGCGAGGAAGCGGTGTTCCGCATCGACCATTATCTCGGCAAGGAGACGGTGCAGAATTTGATGGCGCTGCGCTTCGCCAATGCCTTGTTCGAGCCGGTGTGGAACCACGCCCATATCGACCATGTGCAGATCACGGTGGCGGAAAGCCTCGGGGTCGCCGGCCGGGCGGGCTATTACGACACCGCCGGCGCGCTGCGCGACATGGTGCAGAACCACATGCTGCAATTGCTCTGCCTGGTGGCCATGGAGCCGCCGGTGTGCATGGACGCGGACGCGGTGCGCGACGAAAAGCTGAAGGTGCTGAAGGCGCTGGAGCCGATCGACGAAAGCAATGTCGCGGCCCTCACCGTGCGCGGCCAATATCGCGCCGGCGCCTCCTCCGGCGGGGCGGTGCCGGGCTATCTCGACGAACTCGGCTCCAACACCAGCCAGACCGAAACCTTCGTCTCCCTGAAGGCGGAAATCGGCAATTGGCGCTGGGCCGGCGTGCCGTTCTACCTGCGCACCGGCAAGCGGCTGGCGAGCCGGGTGTCGGAAATCGTGGTGGCCTTCCGCCCGATCCCCCATTCGGTGTTCGACGAGCAGGCCGGCCCGATCGTGGCGAACCATCTTGTGATCCGCCTCCAGCCCGACGAGGGCGTGAAGCTGTGGCTGATGATCAAGGATCCCGGCCCCGGCGGCATGCGCCTTCAGCATGTGCCGCTCGACATGAGCTTCGCCGAGGCGTTCGGCGTGCGGAACCCGGACGCCTATGAGCGGCTTCTTATGGATGTGGTGCGGGGCAACCAGACCCTGTTCATGCGCCGCGACGAAGTGGAAGCCGCATGGAAATGGATCGATCCCATCCTGGACGCTTGGCGCAACCTGCGCGAGGCGCCGAAATCCTATACCGCCGGCACCTGGGGCCCCTCCGCCGCGATCGCGCTGATCGAGCGGGACGGGCGCACCTGGATGGACGATGCCTGAGGCCCCATCGCCTTCCTGCTGATCTGCCTCTTCCGCCCGAAAGCCGCCCATGAATGCCACCCTCACCCCGGTCGCCTTCGCCGCCTATGACGGGCCGGATGCGCTGGCGCGCGCGCTCGCGGCCCATGTGGCGGAAGCCCTGCGCGCGCGCATCGCCGCAACAGGCGCCGCGAGCCTCGCGGTCTCCGGCGGGCGCACCCCCACGCGCTTCTTCGAAACGCTCGCCGGGGCGCCGCTCGACTGGAACCGCGTACACGTGACGCTGGTGGACGAGCGCTGGGTGGACGAGGCCTCGCCGCGCTCCAACGCCGGTTTGGTGCGCGCGCACCTGTTGCGGGGACCCGCCGCCCAGGCGCGTTTCCTGCCGCTCTACACCGGCGCGGCGACGCCCGAGGAAGGTCTCGCGGCGGCGCAGGCAAGCCTTGCCGGCCTGCCCCTGCCCTTCGCGGCGGTGGTGCTCGGCATGGGCGACGACGGCCATACCGCCTCTTTCTTTCCCGGCGCCTCGGCCTTGCCCGCCGCGCTCGACCCCCAGGGCGCCGCCCCCCTGATCGCGATCCGCGCAGAGGCGGCGGGCGAGCCGCGCATCACCTTCACCTTGCCGCCGCTGCTGGCGGCACAGACCTTGCTGCTGCACATCGAGGGCGCCGGCAAACGCGCGGTGCTGGAGGCGGCACGCGCGGAGGGCCCGGCCGAGGCCCTGCCCATCCGCGCCGTGCTGCGCGCCCGCGCCCCGCTTGACGTGCTGTGGTGCCCCTGACGGAGATCCGACCATGACCGATGCCCCTGCTTGCGTGTCCGGGACCGAAGCCGAAGCCCTGTGGCAGGCGCTGGGCGCCGCCGAGGCCCGCGCCGCCGGCACGCCTCTGGTGGAACTGTTCGCGGACCCGGATCGCTTCGCCCGCTTTTCCGCCAGCGCCGGGGACCTGCTGCTGGACATCTCCAAGACCGCGCTGACGGACGAGACCCTCGGCTTGCTGCTCCAGCTGGCCCGCGCCACCGGCGTCGAAGAGCGGCGCGCGGCTATGTTCGCCGGCGCGCGCATCAATTCCACCGAGCAGCGCTCCGTGCTCCACGTGGCGCTGCGCGACGGCGGCGCCGACCCGCTCGAAATCGACGGCACGGACGTGAAGGCGCAGGTGCGCGAGACCCTCGGCCGGCTGTTCGCCTTTGCGGACGCGGTGCGCGCCGGCACCATCGCCGGCCATCGCGGGCAGACCTTCACCGATGTGGTGAACATCGGCATCGGCGGCTCGGACCTTGGGCCGGTGATGGCGACGCTCGCGCTCGCGCCCTATCACGACGGGCCGCGCCTGCATTTCGTTTCCAATGTGGACAGCGCGCATCTGAGCGACGTGCTGAAGCCGCTCACGCCCGCCACGACCTTGTTCATCATCGCCTCGAAGACCTTCACCACCATCGAGACCATGACCAATGCCGCCTCCGCCCGCGCCTGGATCGCGGCGGCCTTGGGCGAGGAGGCGGTGGGGCACCATTTCGCCGCCGTCTCCACGGCGCTCGACAAGGTGGGCGCGTTCGGCATCGCGGCGGAACGCACGTTCGGCTTCTGGGACTGGGTGGGCGGACGCTATTCCCTGTGGTCGGCCATTGGCCTGCCGGTGATGATCGCCATCGGCTCGGCCGCGTTCGGCGATTTCCTCGCCGGCGGCGCCGCCATGGACGATCATTTCCGCCATGCGCCGCTGGAACAGAACCTGCCGGT
>NCHM01000154.1 GCA_002257205.1 Rhizobiales bacterium 24-66-13
TGCCGTCCAGCGCAAGGATCGCGTCCGGTCGGACAAGACCCAACGCCGGCTGCGCGAGATGGTCGAGGTGATCAACAAGGTCGAGCCGCGCTTCGGTTCCACCTTGATGGCCTATGCCTGGTACCGGTCGGAGCCCCTGCCCGGCTTCTCCGGCCAGACGGCCATGCAGCTCGTGCGCAACGGTCGCGTGGATGACGTGCTCGACTATGTCGACGCTGTCGACGCCGGCGTGCACGCCTGACGACGTGCAATATCGGGGAAAGCTCTATCGAGCGCTGAATCCGGTCTATGCGCGCGAGCCACTGTCCGGGCGGGGTGCCGAACTCTATGGCGGACGGTTCAACCCGAAGGGCCTGCCCGCACTCTATGGGTCATTATCGGTGATGACCGCGCTGCGCGAAGCCAATCAGGTCGGCAATCTCCAGCCGACCACGCTCGTCTGCTACGACGCGGAGATCGATGGCATATTCGATTGCCGGGATGATGAGGCGCTCGCGGCAAAGGGAATGGACCTTGCGGCACTCGCCGACAGCACATGGCGCGACCAGATGAAGGCGAGCGGGGAAGCGTGGACGCAGACCTTTGCCCGGCGGCTCATTGCCAGCGGTTATAATGGCTTGCTCATCAGGAGCTTCGCAGCCGGCGCGACGGCCGAAGATTTGAACCTCGTACTCTGGAGATGGGGCGACGGGGCTCCGTCTCGTCTCGTTCTGATCGACGATGAGAACCGCTTGTCGCGGAAGCGCTCCTAAGCAGCGATCCGATCGCGGGAACTCTCGACGTTCGCGAGATCGGCCTCGATCTCGGCGAGTTGCGTGCGCTTCATCTCCAGCTCGTCGGCGAAGGCGAATGCGCCGCCTTCGCGCACCTGGTAGGAAGCGAGGCGGCGGCGGGCATCGCTCAGTCGCTGCCGATATCCTTCCTGTTCCTCCTCGAAACCCGACAGCACGTGCTCGAGCCGAGCGACGGCGCCGAGCGGCGTGACGGTGACGGGAAGCTCGACCTCATGCTCGGCGCCGGTCCGCAGCAGCATGGTGGTGTAGCGGAAGCCGTCTTTGCCGAAGCGCTCTCCGGAGAATTCGAGGTCGAAGCCGCCAATCGATGCGATGACGGGCTCGCCCTCCTGCTGGAGCTGCACCAGGGTCAGGATCTCCTTCATCAAAGCCCGGCCGGAGAGCTTGCGCTCGTGATAGGACTTACCCGTCACGGTCATGACAAAGCTGTCTCCCGTCGTGTGCAGCAGGCGCGCGATGTCCTGCCCGATCTCACCGATGCGCCGCGTCGAGGTCTCGATGTCGCGCTCGGCATCGCGGATCTGGCGGCGAATGGCATGCTGGTCATCGACATGGGCGGCGCGCAAGCGATCGAGCCGGGCGATCTCGGCCTCCAGCCCAGCCTTCTGCATCAGGCGCTGATCGCCACTGGCGATGGCCTTCGCCATGGCGAACTGCGATGCCTGCCCTTCGCCCATATCTTCCAGCCTGCGGATCGAAGTGTCGCCGGAAAGCGCGGCGGCGATGAACCGAGCCTTGCGCTCGTTGTTCTGCCACATCGTGGCGTCGAGCGACCCGAGCGTCGCGTACGCGAAGATGTCCACGACGTCATGCTGATTGCCTTGCCTGACGATCCTGCCCTCACGTTGCTCGATCTGGGACGGCAGCCATGGCACATCGAGGTGATGCAGCGCCTTCAACCTGAGCTGCGCATTGACTCCGGTCCCCATGGTTTCCGAGCTGCCGAGAAGGACGCGGACCTTTCCGGCCCGGACATCGCCGAACAGGCGCTGCTTCGCATCGGAGCGTTTGAAATCCTGGATGAAGGCGATCTCGGAAGCGGGCACGCCCATGCGGACAAGTTCGTCGCGGATCCAGCGATAAGCCGAGAAGCCGCGGGTCTTCTCGACATTGAGCGTGCCCAGATCGGAAAAGATCATCTGTGCGGCGCCAGTCAGCTCGTAAGGCTTCCCATTGCCGCGGACATAGGTGATTTTCGCCGTTTCCCGCCAGATGCGGAAGGCGTTCGCGACGAGCTGATTCAGCTTGTTGCCGGGCTCGTTGTCATAGGCGGGACCGACCAGCCGAAGATCGATCGCGGCATGGCGCCCGTCGGTGATGACCGACAACAGGATGTCGTCACCAGGCTCAGGCGGACGGTCGCGCTCCTCGATGGCGGTGATGCGGACCTCGAGCTGGCGCTGATAGGCCTTGAACGCCGCGCTCGGCGGCGCGGTGATAATCTGGCGCTTGCCGCCGGAGATCTCCGGCACTTTCACATAGTCGCGTAGGTCCGCCGGCATCACCACGTCGGCGAAGGAGCGGAACATGGCGATCAGCTCGGCGACATTGACGAACTGGGCAAAGCGCGTGACCGGCTTGTATTTGCCCGACGGCTGAAGCTCAAGTTCGGTCGAGGCATCGCCGAAGGTCGACGCCCAGGCGTCGAACTCGTGCAGCCCGCGCTCACGCAGCGCCGCGTGGCCGAGCAGCCTCTGCACGGTGAACATCTCGCCGAGCGTGTTGGTGATCGGCGTGCCGGAGGCGAGCACCAACGGCCGGCCGGGGTTCTTCGTCTCGATGAAGCGGGCTTTGACGAACAGGTCCCAGGCCCGCTGCGAGCCGTTCGGATCGATGCCCTTCAGCGTGCTCATGTTCGTCGCGAAGCTGAGCTTGCGGAACTCCTGGGCCTCATCGACGATGATCTGGTCGACGCCGATCTCGGAGATGGTGAGAAGGTCATCCTTCCGCGTCGAGAGCGCCTCCAGCCGTTCCTTCAGGCCTTCCTTCAATCGCTCGAGGCGCTTGCGCGAGACGCGGTCGTCGCTCTCGACCTTGGTCAGCAGCTCCTCGTAAAGCTCCAGCTCTTCCTGGATCATCTGCTGCTCGAACGCCGACGGCACGCCGATGAAACGGAAAGCACTGTGGGTGATGATGATCGCGTCCCAGGTCGCCGTCGCCGCGCGCGACAGGAAGCGGTGCCGCTTGTCCTTGGTGAAATTGGTCTCGTCAGCGACGAGGATGCGGGCGTTCGGATAGAGGGCGAGAAACTCCCTCGCGGCCTGCGCCAGGCAATGGCCGGGAACGACGAGCATGGCCTTGGCGATCAGACCGAGCCGGCGTTGCTCCATGATCGCAGCGGCGATCGACATCGTCTTGCCGGCACCAACGGCGTGGGCGACATAGGTGCTGCCGGAGGCAATGATGCGCCAGATGACCCGCTTCTGGTGGCCATAAAGCGAAAAGGCGCCGGAGGCGCCCGGAAGCTGGAGATGATCGCCGTTGAAGGATCGCGGCGCGATGTTGTTGAAGCGGTCATTATAGACCCGCGCCAGGCGGTCGGTCCGATCGGGATCGCTCCAGATCCAGTTCTGGAACGCGGTCTTGATCTTGGTGAGCTTCTCTTTGGCTGCTTCTGTGTCGACGACATTGAGCACGCGGCGCTCGCTGTCGCCGTCCTTCACGATGTCGAAGATCTGAGGCACCGAGGAGTTCAGCGCATCCGATAGGAGCTGGCCGGCGTGACGCCGGTCCGTGCCCCACTCCGACGTGCCGGCCGCCATATATCCGAGCTGCCGCGCCTCGACGGTCCAGGATGCCAGCTCCGGTATGTGGTGGATATTGATCTCGACGCCCATCGTTTCCCTGACGAAGGCGACGATATCGGCGGCCGGGATCCACGGCGCGCCGAGACGCGCGGTGATGTCGGAGGGCCGAAGGTCGGCCGGCTGAACGGCCTGCAATGCGCTGACATTGCGCTGGTACGCCGGATCGAGCGCGACCGCGGCCTGCGCGGCGACGAGCTTCGAGCGGACGGCACCTGAGAGATAGGCGTCGGCGGTCTGCCAGGAGCCGTCGGCGGGATCGCGGAAGATGGCGTTGCCGAGTTCAGTGATGACGTCGTCGACATCACGGTGCAGCAGCTCGGCGATGTGGTCGGGATCGACATGACCGCGCTCATTGAGAACGACCGCGAGCGCATCGGCCGACGACGTGATGATCGGCGCCGGTGGCGGCGCGATGACCCGCTCGGTGAAGATGGGGCCGGGCTTGGCCGTATTGCTCTCAAGGTCGTAGTCCTCGATCGAAGCGACCAGCCAGCAATCGGGATCGTCGAGGAAAGGCTGGATGTTCGGGCGGCGGTGCGTCTCGCGCACGTCGCCGGTCTCCTCATCCTCGCTGGTCGAGACGACGGTGGTGTTGATCGGGCCGAAGTCGCGCACGAAGTTCGACCAGGCGATGCGCAGCTTCACCTGTGCCGGCTTCCACGGCTTGTCGAACTCCTGCGCCTTCAGCACCTCGCGGACCGCGTCGCGGATCGGGATCAGCCTGCGGAGGATGCGGATGTGCTTTTCCGGAATCCCGTCAGCACTCCGGCCTTTGCGGACCGCCACACCGACCGAGGCGCCTCCGACGAGTTGCATGAGGCCATGCCGGCTGTCGACGAAGTAGCTGCCCTCCCGTGCTCGGGACGCGCCGGGCAGGTCGGCGGTCGGGCTCGGCTCCTCAAGATCCGCCGAGATCGGCTCCGGGTCACCGTCATAGATGTCTTCCGGAAGGAAGGTGAGCGTAGCGGCGAGCGCCGCATCGAGATCCTCGCCGTCGCGTGGACTGCACGTATAGATCTCGCCGAAGGGGCCCGAGGTCAGGCCATGCGCTCCCAGCACCATGCCGTGATGGCGCGCGAACCAGCGGTTGATCCGGATCGCCGCCTCGTCATCCGTCGCGGGCCGGACCTCCTCGAGGTCAAGCCAGGACAGGTCGCCCTCCGGCTGGCCGTCCCGCCGCCGGCGGAAGAACAGAATATCGACGACGACATCGGTGCCGGCGTCTGCCCGGAAACTGCCCTCGGGCAGGCGCACCGCGCCAACGAGATCGGCCATGGTCGCGATATGCGCGCGGGCCGAGCTGTCCGCCTTGTCCATCGTGCCGTGCGAGGTGACGAAGGCGGCAAGTGCTCCCGGCTTCAGCTGGCTGATCGCCTTGGCGATGAAGTAGTCGTGCAGCCGCAGGCCGAGTGAGCGGAAAGCCCGATCCGAGCGCACGGTGCGGTCGGAGAAGGGCGGATTGCCGATCGCCAGATCGAAATGCGCCGGCAACTCGACATGGGCGAAGTCGCCAGCGATGATCCGGGCGCGGGGCTGTAGGAGCCGGACGATCCGGGCTGTGACCGGATCGAGCTCGACGCCCGTGACATGGGACGTCGCCCGCAAACCCTCCGGCATCAGCGCGGGAAACAGCCCCGGGCCGATGCCCGGTTCCAGCACCCGCCCGCCGCGCCAACCGAGACGCAGCAGGCCGGCCCAGATGGCGCGGACGACATATTCGGGCGTGAAGTGCGCGTACTGGGTACAGCGTGCGAGCGAGGCGTAGTCCGCGCTGCTCACGGCTTCCTCCAGCCCGGCGCCGAGCGCTTCCCAGCCCTTCCGGAACCGGTCCTCGCCCGGTCGGCGAAACACACCATTGGCGAGATCGGAAGCGCCGAAGCCGGTGAACTTGATCAGTGCCGACTGCTCCTCCGGCGTGGCCGAGCGTTGCGCCTGTTCGATCTCGGCCGAGAGGCGTATGGCGGCGAGGTTGTCGCGAGCGCGGTCCTTCCACGAACGGGCAAGCTGGCGCGTCCCGGTGAGATGAAAGTTCTCACCCCCCTCGGCATGGAGCGCGACGGATCGCCGTTCAGCCGCAGCATTCGGCATGGCCGGCGCCGGTGTCGTGGGCGGCGGATCGTCGTCGTCCGGTCCCTCGGTGAGGCTCGCCGCGAATGCGGTGACGCCGAGGCCGAGGCCGGACGAGAGCGCGGTGTTCCCGAAAAGGTCGAGGGTGAAGGGATCTTGCGCCATTGTGGCGGTCTCCTGTGATGATGGCGCGCGCCATCGACCCCGCCGGAGGCCGGCGAAGGTGTGACACGCTCGGAGGTTGGGAAGGACGGGCCTGGCCGGCCCGCCCGGTCAGCGGCGGATCAGAGAGAGCGACAGGCTGGTGTCGGCGGCCACGATCGTCAGGTGCGTGGCGCCGGGTGCGGCGGCCATCAGCCTCTCGAGCTCGACGGCGTCGAGGAACTCGATGCCGTCATCGCCGCCGAAGTGCTGGCGCTTGTAGTGCCAGTAGTCGGGATTGGTCTTCGGGTCGCACTCCTCGGCGTAGCAGACGAGGGCGCGCTGCCCCTCGGCCAGCTTGCCATTCGAAAGGAGGTAGACCCCCTCGTCGCCGACGAGCCACAGGCCGGGCCGTTCGTCCTTGCTTGGGAGGAGACCGTAGTGGGGATTGCGGTAGCCGCCATTGGTCGCGGCGTCGGATTTTCCGCATGCGATGACGGCGCGGACTTCCTGCATGGAGAAGGTGAACATGATCGCCACCTCACGCCGCGATCGCGTCGGGCAGGTAGCGGAGATGCACCGGCAGCTTGGCGGAGATCTGCGCGTCGGTCAGGTCGTCGAGCAGGACCAGGCTGGTGCCTTGCCGTCCGCCGTAGAACAGCACGGTGCGCTTGCCGTGATCGGCCTCCGGCCAGCGGTCCCCGGCATAGCCGCGATAATCATCATGCGTCGAGCTCCAGATGTGCTCGAGACGCTCGGTTCGCGTCATCGCCTTCACCGGACGCGATTCCCGGTCGATGATCGCGGCACGCATCCGCTCGGAAGAACCCTTGTCGGCGAGATCGCAATAGCCGTGGAAGTGGCGGAGGGTCCCGTCGATCATCAGCGCGAAAAAGACGCTGGTGATGCTGCCGGTCAGGAATTCGCGCATGGCGAACATATCGCCACGCATCCACAGCGGCGGCAGGATCTCGAACATGTAGTCGTGGTCGATCCGGCCGATCTCGAACCATTCGCCGGCATAGAGCGCGCTCGCCTGAGCCTCCCAGCGGCCGGGCCGCTGCGCATGACGGTCGAACATGCGAAACATCTGGCGCCGGTCGGGGACGCCCTGAAAGACCTTTCGGATCGGGGACACGGGGTACATGGCGGGCTCCTTTCAGCCTCGTCGGGCTGGAGCGCGGCTCATCCTTCCGATTTCGCCGTCAGTTCAGCCCTTCCTGACCCCTCCCTCGCAGCCGCATCGAAGGCCGGACGGGTCAAGGGCCGCGGCACGCGGGCGAAGCTTCACCCTTGACGCGGACGGCGGGCATGCGGCAGTCGGGTTTCCTTCTCCCCTCACCCCTTCGTCTCCCTCCGTCTGATCGCGCGCAGCTCTTCGTTCCAATCCTCCTGCATCGGTTCCAGCCGCTCGTAGCTGCAGGTCGCGGCGACGGCGATCGCTTCCACCCGGCCGGCAAAGACCTCGCCCTGCGCATTGTTGTCGGTGGCCGCGACAAGCAGAGCACCGGGGCGCGAAGCAAGCGCCCGGATGGCGGCCACCGCCGCCGGCGCCCATCCGCCGCCCGTGCTGAGATAGAGGCTATCGGAGCGTAGCTTCTCGATCGCGGCGAGGCTCATCGCGTCGATCGCTGCCTCGGTGACGCAGAGCCGGATGGCACCGATCGGTCCGAGGCCGAACAGGACCTTACCGCCGCCGCTAGCGAAACCGCGCCACTCGGGGCCGCGCTCTTCCCAGCCGGTGACGAGGCCATCCCCATCGACATGGGCAGCCCACATGCTGCCGCGAGGACCTTCGCGGAGCCGATCCTGTTGGATCGCGGCGCGGATGACCGTCTCCGGAAGAGCGCGCCCGTCGCGCAGATAGCACCAGGTCATGGAGCCCCGCCATGGCCTGCGCCGCTTGCGCCAGCGCTCGGAAACGCCGATGTCCGGATCGCGCTCACGAGCCTGCCTGGTCCAGACTGGTTCGGTCGGCACGAAGCCGACCAGGTCGGAGACCTGCTGGAGAACCTCCGTAAAGCCGATATCGTTGAGATGTTCGACGAGCGAAAACACATCTCCCTTCGCGTCGGACCGAGGGTCGAACCAGCCCTTGCCGTCATGGATCACGATGATGATGTCATCGCCGCGTCTATACTTGACCGCCTTGCGCGTGCTCTCCTTCAGATCGATCGCGATCGTGTCCCCGGACGTGGTGTAGGTCGAGGTAGAGGTGGTCACCGGTGATGTTCGGTTAGGGTCTGGTTGCGAACCCCAACGCCAGACCGAAAG
>NCHM01000155.1 GCA_002257205.1 Rhizobiales bacterium 24-66-13
CATGCGAATACGATGCGCGACGAAGACGTTCTGCGTCGAGCGATAGGAGGCATAGCCGGTGAACTCGCCGAACGGCCCCTCCGGCTCGTGAACATTGGCGAGGATCTCGCCTTCAATGATCATTTCCGCGCCGGCCGGCACCTCGAGATCTGCGACCCCGCAGCGCGCGAGGCGATAGGGTTCGCCGAACAGGCCGCCAATGATCTCGAACTTCCGCACCTGGGGCGGATAGGCATAGGTCATCGAGCCCATATAGTGCAGCGGGTGAATGCCGATCGTGATGGCGACCGGAAGATTCTGCCCCATTTCTTCCGCGCGGCGATGGAATTCATACATGCGGCGGCGCGAATGCAGGGAAACGCCGAGCCGGTTCTTGCCGCGCAGCATCAGGCGATGGAAGCCGGTGGTGTCGATCCCGGTCTTGGGATCGCGCGCCGTGAGCTGGCCCGCCGTGATATAGGGCGCCGCATCCACCGAGAATTGCAGCGGAATCGGCAGCTTGGTGAGGTCGATGTCGTCGCCCTCGATCACCACTTCGTTCCAGGGCGCGTTATCGACAATTTCGCAGGGGAGATAATTCTGGCACCGCTCGCGGAACGCCATCGGTAGTTCAGAGGCCGAAACGCCAAGGCAGGCGGCAAGCAGATTTCGGTTCGCGGCAATATTCGTGACGCAGGGCATGCCCTTGCCGCCCAAATCCTCGAACACCACCACCGGGCTGCGGCCCGCGCGCTCAAGCTCGAACACGACCGCCGTGGATTCCAGGTCGATATCGACACGGTCCTTGATCCGCAGGATTTCTTCCGGGAATTGCGTTTCCACCATGTTCAGGAAGCCACGAAGGCCCTGCTTGTCCAAAATATCCAAGCTCTGCACAGAACAACCCTTTCGTGGCGGAATATTCGTTTTCTTAAATCGACTCTTCGGCGCGTGTTCGGACCAGTCTCGCGCGACGTCTTCGAAGTCAGCGGTACATCGTCAGCGGCACATGGATGGAATGCGGCGTCGTTCCTCTTGAGGCGGGCGCGTCGGTCTGATCGAAAACGCGGAAAAGCGAGCGCGTCGCGCGCCGTCGCAGATAGTCAGCTGGCTGACGATTTCGAAGGTGACACGTCGGCCCCACTTCGTCCTCATCATTTCATCAGTGTGCTGACGAACTTGGCGCGCGTCAATGCGTTTTTTTAGGCGAAACCTGCCTACAAAGTGCGCAGAAGCGCGCGTCCCTCGTCATTGTTGGATTCCACCAGCAAAGTCAGCTGACGGATGAATTGCGCTCGCTCTTCCGTGGGCAGCGGCGCGATCAAGCGGCTGTGCGCCTTCTCAAGCGCGGCCTGCATCTCGCCGACCATGATTTCTCCCTGCTCGGTGAGGAAGGCGCGGCGGATGCGTCGGTCGTCCTCGGTCGCCTCGCGCTTGATGAGACCGCGTTTTTCCAGCCGGGCCAGCACGTTCGATGTGGTGGTCCGGTCCACCCCGATTTCCGCCGCGAGCGTTGCCTGGTCGAGGCCGGGCTGAATCAGCAGCACCTGCATCACGCTCGATTGAACCGGCGTGGTGCCGAACCGCTCGCATTCCTGGAGATACATCGCGACATAGATCTGATGCAGCCGCCGGATCAAGAAGCCGGGCCGTTTGAAGAGCCCTTCGGCCATCCGCTTTGCACGTTCCGACACGCTTTCCCGCCTCGTTGGCTGCACATGCCGGAGCATGCCGCGAATCCGCAGTCCCAGATGAGCCCCGAAGGGAACCACCTTCCCCGGCCAAAATCCAGCGGCGCGCGCCGCCCGTGGGGAAACGCAACGTAAGAAAGGGTGAAGCCGCGCGGGCGTGCCCACGCTTGGAGCATCCGACGCGGGAGGGTACACTTAAGGCGTCTATTGGAACGATTCCAAACCAGATCGAGGATCGGAAGCTCTGAGACACGGATCGCAGCGGGCGGTTCTGGCGGCAATCCTGGTGGTGCTCGGCGCAGCATCCGCCCACGCCGCCGGCTGCCCGAAGCTCAAGGCCATGACGCCGCCCGCGCTGGATGCAGCGCTCACCGCGCCCGCCGATGATGCCGGGCAGCTCACGTGGCGGCAGACCACATGGCCGCAGGTGACGGGCGTGCGCGACGGCGCGCTGCTGCTGTCCGGCGGCGTGCGGCTGGTGCCGAAGGGTGTGGTGCTGCCCACGCGCCTCAATCCTGATGCCGAAATCCCCGCGCTGGCCGAAGCGGCCGCCCGTGCCGCACTCGTCGGCCACACGCTCCAGCTGGCGCCGGGGGAGCAAGATCGCCACGGCCGCCGCATCGCCGATGCCCTGGTCCTCACGCCGGAAGGCGCGGTTCCCCTGGCGCGGGCGCTGCTCGTGGCCGGTGCCGCTTATGCCGATCCCGCCGCCGTGCCGGCGTGCGCGGAGGATTTGCGGGCGGCCGAGGATGCGGCCCGCGCGGCCCGCGCCGGCGTGTGGGCCTCGCCCGCCGCGCGCCTCGATGCCGCCAATATCGCCGCCGTCGCCGACCATGTGGGGCTGTTCACCCTGGTGGCCGGCCGGGTGCGGGCCGCCAAAGAGGCGCGGGGCTTGCTGTATCTCAATTTCGGTCCCCGTTGGCGGGAGGATGTGACGGCGACGCTTCCGGCCTCCCGCGCTGCCAGAATGTCGCGTGCCGGCCTCGCTCCCGCCATTTTGCCCGGCACTTTTGTGAACCTGCGCGGGGTGGTTAACCAAGAGGGCGGGCCCATGCTCGCCCTGCGGACGGCGGCTGCGCTGGAGATCGAGGAGCAGGTGCGGTGAGAGGGGTTGGCGGGCGGAGGCCAGAGGGAACCGGGGTCATCCCCGGCGCGCGCGTGCTGCGCGCGATCCTGCTTGCCTGTGGCCTCTCCCTGCTGCTGACCGCTTGCGCAGGCGTCGATGTGGATCGGTTCAGCTCGCCGGTCGCCGAGGGCGGCGCGCGCAGCCAACTGCCGGAGATGACACCGGCCCAGAAGCGCGAGCACGAACGCCTGGTGGCGAGCTATGGCGGCGCCTATGACGATCCGGAATTGAAGGCGCTGATCCAGCAGGTGGTGGAACGCCTAGTGGCCGCGTCCGAGCGGCCGGACCTGCGCTATCGCGTCACCGTGCTGAATTCCCCCGCCATCAATGCCTTCGCCTTGCCGGACGGCTCGCTCTATGTGACGCGCGGCCTGCTGGCGCTCGCCAACGACACGTCCGAACTGTCGTCGGTTCTGTCGCACGAGATGGCCCATGTGATCGCGCGCCATGCCTCCATTCGCGAGGATCAGACCAAGCAGGCTGTGCTGGTGAGCCGCGTCATCTCCGACGTGGTGAACGACCCCGATCTCGGCGCCCTCGCCATGGCCAAGAGCCGCATGTCGCTGGCCAGCTTCTCGCGCGGCCAGGAGCTGGAGGCCGACGCCATCGGGGTGGGCATCTCGGCCCGCGCGGGGTTCGATCCGTTCGGCGCCTCGCGCTTCCTCACCGACATGGGCAAGCAGGCCAGCCTGCGCAGCGCCGGCGGCGGGCTCGGCGGCCTCGGCTCCGGCACCGCGCCGGAGATGGATTTCCTCTCCACCCATCCCGCGACGCCCGAACGCATTTCCATCGCCATTGCCAATGCCCGGCAATATGCCACCCCCAACGGCAGCGGCGCATCGGGCGCGAGCCCGGGCGAGCGCGACAAGGCCGCCTATCTCGGCGCCATCGATGGCATGGTCTATGGCGACGACCCGAAGGAAGGCTTCGTGCGCGGGCGCAAATTCTTCCATCCCAAGCTCGGCTTCACCTTCGTGGCGCCGGAGGGCTTCTCGTTGGAGAACACCTCCCAGGCCGTGCTCGGCGCCACAGCCTCCGGCTCGGAGGCGCTGCGGCTCGACGCGGTGCGGGTGAACGGCGACCAGTCGCTCGGCCAATATCTCTCCTCCGGCTGGATCGAGGGGGTGGAGATCAATTCGGTGGAGACGCTCACCGTCAACGGCTTCATGGCGGCGACCGCGGTGGCGCGCGGCGAGCAATGGTCGTTCCGCATGTTCGCCATCCGCTTCGGCTCGGACGTCTATCGCCTGATCTTCGCCGCGCGGAACCTCACGCCGGAGCTGGACAAGCAGTTCCGCGCCGCCGCCGACACCTTCCGCCGGGTCGCCAGCGACGAGGCGGAGACGGTGAAGCCGCTGCGCATCCGCGTGGTGTCGGTCGGCCTCGGGGATAATGTGGACAAGATGGCGGCCCGCATGCAGGTGCCGGACCGGCCCATGGAACGCTTCCTGATCCTCAACGGGCTCGATAAGGACGCGAAGCTGCGCTACGGCGACAAGGTGAAGATCGTCGCCGATTGAGCGGGTCTTGTGGACGCGTCCCGTGGGCACGTTGCCTGGGCACGGGCGGGCATGGCGCCAAAAGGCTTAGTGGGCACGAAGCGCGCAAAGGGCGTAATGTGCGGCGCAACAGGCGCGATTTCGGCGCGATTGAGGCGGAAAGCCCAAGCAAGCCTTGCAAAATGGGCGTTTCTGCACTAGGTAAGCCGCGTCCGAGACAGTGACCTTCATGCGAGGGCCGTTCGGGCGGGCCGGGGGCGCGGGATACGCTGCCCTCGAAATGTCGGAGGCAGCCCGCCTTGGCTTTCGCTCGGTGCCTGACCTTGCACACCTCAACCTGCTTCGTATCGCGCGGCCTTTGCGCCGGCCCATCGGCTTTGCCGGTGGCGGTTCGGGTGTCTCCCGGACCATCCGCACGATACGGGCGTCCATATCAAAGACGCCGGCGCGAGACAGTTCGGAGACTAGATGTCGTTCGCAGAAACCACGCGTGAAGATTTTGCCTCGTTGCTCGACGAGAGCTTCGGCCGCGCCGATTTGCAGGAAGGCGCCGTCGTCAAGGGCATTGTGGTCGCCATCGAGAAGGATCTGGCGAT
Source organism: Rhizobiales bacterium 24-66-13 (assembly GCA_002257205.1). Classification (GTDB taxonomy): domain Bacteria; phylum Pseudomonadota; class Alphaproteobacteria; order Rhizobiales; family Xanthobacteraceae; genus NCEH01. Next base: position 4,892 of record NCHM01000155.1, read on the forward strand.
CATCGATATCGGCCTGAAGACGGAAGGCCGCGTTGCCCTTCGTGAATTCGCCGGCCCCGGCCGGGATGTCCCCATCGCCGTGGGCGATGAGGTCGAGGTGTATCTCGAGCGGGTCGAGAACGCCATGGGCGAAGCCGTTCTCTCGCGCGACAAGGCGCGCCGCGAAGAGAGCTGGGTCAAGCTCGAAAAGGCGTTCACCGCCAATGAGAAGGTCACGGGCGTGATCTTCAACCAGGTCAAGGGCGGCTTCACCGTCGATCTCGACGGCGCCGTGGCCTTCCTGCCGCGCTCGCAGGTCGACATCCGCCCGATCCGCGACGTCGGCCCGCTGATGCACAACCAGCAGCCGTTCCAGATCCTCAAGATGGATCGCCGCCGCGGCAATATCGTCGTCTCCCGCCGCACCGTGCTGGAAGAGACCCGCGCCGAGCAGCGCCACGAACTGGTCCAGAACCTCGAAGAGGGTCAGGCCATCGACGGCGTGGTGAAGAACATCACCGATTACGGCGCGTTCGTTGACCTCGGCGGCATCGACGGCCTGCTGCACGTCACCGACATCGCCTGGCGCCGCGTGAACCACCCCACCGAAGTGCTGAACATCGGCCAGACGGTGAAGGTGAAGATCATCAAGATCAATCACGAGACCCACCGCATCTCGCTCGGCATGAAGCAGCTCCTCGGCGATCCGTGGGAGGGCATCGAGGCCAAGTATCCGGTGGACGCCCGCTTCAAGGGTCGCGTCACCAACATCACCGACTACGGCGCGTTCGTGGAACTGGAGCCGGGCATCGAAGGCCTGATCCACGTTTCCGAAATGTCGTGGACCAAGAAGAATGTCCACCCCGGCAAGATCGTCTCCACTTCGCAGGAAGTCGAAGTGCAGGTGCTCGAGGTGGATCCCGCCAAGCGCCGCATCTCGCTCGGCCTGAAGCAGACGCTTCAGAATCCGTGGGAAGCGTTCGGCGAGAAGTATGCCCCCGGCGCGGTGGTCGAAGGCGAAGTCAAGAACAAGACCGAGTTCGGCCTGTTCCTCGGCCTCGACGGCGATGTGGACGGCATGGTCCATCTCTCCGACCTCGACTGGAACCGTCCCGGCGAGCAGGTGATCGACGAATTCCGCAAGGGCGACGTGGTCAAGGCCATCGTGCTCGACGTGGACGTCGAGAAGGAGCGCATCTCGCTCGGCATCAAGCAGCTCGCGGGCGATCCGTTCGCCGAAGCCGGCGATGTCAAGAAGGGCGCCATCGTCACCTGCGAAGTCACGGACGTGAAGGACGGCGGCATCGAGGTGAAGCTGACCGGCACCGACCTCACCGCCTTCATCAAGCGCTCCGAGCTGGCGCGCGAGCGCAACGACCAGCGCCCCGAGCGCTTCTCGGTCGGCGAGAAGATGGATGCCCGCGTCACCCTGTTCGACCGCAAGGCGCGCAAGGTGCAGGTCTCCGTCAAGGCGCTGGAGATCGCCGAGGAGAAGGAAGCCGTGGCGCAGTACGGGTCGCAGGATAGCGGCGCGTCGCTCGGCGACATCCTGGGCGCGGCCCTGCGCCAGCGCGCGGACGACGCCAAGGAGTGATCGGTCGCCCTCGGGCACCCGCTCCACGAAAAGAGAAAGGCCGGCTTCGTGCCGGCCTTTTTTATTGGGGAATTGCCCTCGGCGCGCGAGGCGCCAATCAGGTCTTCCGCCGCGACAGGCCGGATACCGAGACCGAGCCGGGTCGATGGCATTGAGGAGCAGGAACCGGTCCCGCCAGCACCAACCGGAACTGCGCGGTCAGTTGAGCCGCAGGATGAAGCGACGGTTCACGGCCTGGAGCGGACGCGCATTCATCGGGAAGATGGCGCGGAAGGTGTCGATGTCAGCCTGGGCGACCTCGATGGACTTCGCGAACACGTTCCAATCCACCACTTCCGAGCACGGCGGCGTGGTGAGCGAGCCTTCATAGCGATAAAGGCTCCGATCAGCCGGCAGGAAGGCGGAGATGTCCATCGCATCCTTCAGCATGGTGGCCCCCTCGGCCTTGGGCGCCGCGGCCATGACGGTGGCGAAAGCGTCGTTCTTCTTGCCCGCCGTCATGAAGACGCCGATCACGGCAAGGCCGCCGGTGGGAGCGGCATGAACGAAGTGCGCTTCCATGGCCGTACGCTGGCCACCCAGCGCATGTTCGCTCGGCGCATGGAAATGAAACTGCCGCAACTCGTAGCGCGTATCGCCCAGGGTGAGGCTGCTTGCCGCGGCCGGCGCGTCCGCCTGGATCGTGTGGCCATTGTTGATGACCTTGAACATCTGGGGCTTCCACGCGGGAACAACCGGATGCAGCTCGGTCGCCACGCTGGAATCGAGATCTATCGGCGATTGCTGGGAGCCGACCTGGCAGGTCTTGAAATCGCCCGCCAGCTGCCCCCATTCGCCGGGGCCGCCGTGGCCTTCGTAAGTCCAATGGACGGAGGAATCGGCCATTGCCGCCTGCGCGCAGAGCGGACATGCGGCGAGGCCCTTCAGGAAACTGCGACGCGTGAAAGACATTTATTTCATGCCCCAGTAAGCGCTTCTCCGGGCGGCAACATAACTGTGATCGCATCCGCGTGCCACGCTTAAGCCGGCGCGTCGGCGAAAATTGGGAAATACGCCCGAGCATGCGATTCGCGCGCCGAAACGGGCGTAGGAGATCGCCAGCTCCAAGTCCGGTTGCCAAAGTGCGCGGGCGCGCTTAACTGACGGAGCCGGGGGCGGCAGGAGAAGCGTGATGTCGCTGGACGTGGACCAGATCGTCGATCGTCGCAGGTTGCGGCACAAGCTCACGTTCTGGCGCACCTTGGCGGTGCTGGCCCTGGTTCTTGCCATCGGCGGCGCCACTTATTATGCGGTCGGCCGCACCGATCTTTCCTCCTCGCCCCATGTGGCGCGCCTCGTCATCGGCGGCATCATCCGCAATGACCGCGACCGCGTGGAGCTGATCGACCGGATCGCGAAATCCCGCGCCTCGGCTGTAATCCTCTCCATCGACAGCCCCGGCGGCACGGTCACCGGCTCCGAGCAATTGTTCGACGCCCTGCGCCGCCTCGCCGAGAAGAAGCCGGTGGTGGCGGTGGTGGAAGGCATGGCGGCGTCCGGCGCCTATATCGCCGCCATGGGGGCGGACCATATCGTCGCGCGGCGCAATTCCCTGGTGGGCTCCATCGGGGTGAT
>NCHM01000156.1 GCA_002257205.1 Rhizobiales bacterium 24-66-13
GTGACGTTTTCGCCGAACGCGACGGTCTTCAGGGCGATCTGCCCCTGGTCGTGATACATGGTGACGATCAGGTCGGCATCCCCGCGCAGGGCGCTGCGGAAGATGGTGTCGGCGGGGAACGGACCTTCCACGTCGAACCCGTCCGCTTTCATCCGCGCGACGGCGGGGGTGAGAACCTCGATCTCCTCCAGCCCCATCGCCCCGCCTTCGCCGGCATGGGGATTGAGCGCGGCCACGCGGATACGCGGCGCGGCGATGCCGGCGGCCCGCGCCGCACGCACGCCGATCTGCGTCGCCTCAAGGATGCGCTCGACCGTGATCGCTCCCGCGACCTCCTTCATCGGAATGTGGGAGGTGACGCGGGTGGTCCAGAGCGGGCCGCGATTGATCAGCTCGAAACAGGTCTCGCGCCAGTTCAGCAGTTCCTGGAAATAATGCATTTCATCCAGCGCGTGGTGCCCGGCAAGCTTCATCGCCTGCTTGTTGAGCGGCCCGTAGAGGATGCCGTTCACATGCCCGGCCACTGCAGCCGCCGCCACCGCCTGGAGGCTCGCCAGCGTGTGGCGCCCGGCCTGCGCCGAGGCGATGCCGGGCGGAAGGCTCTCGCCCTCGGCCAGCGGCACCTCGATCAGCGTCACCAGGGCATCGGACGCGGCACTGGCGGCGCTGTCGGCAACCGGCTCGACATCAATGCTGACGCCCGCGATCGCCTGCGCGCGCGCGAAGACGCCAGGATCCGCGAACAAGGCGACCGGCACGTGGCGGTTGGCCGAAAGCACCTTGGCGACCACCTCCGGCCCCACGCCGGCGGGGTCGCCGAGCATCATTCCAATACGAGCCATTTGCGTCTCCGATCACCTGATTGACTTCTTGTTAGCCGTCGATTAGCACTAGTGCATACGTATGCGCAAGCCGAGCAGGGACCCCGTCCCGCCGCGCCGAAGTGCAACGGAATGGCCCGCCGGCACACTCAAAGAGCGGAGCCAGGGCGGAAACGAGAGGAAGCCAATGCTCGATATCAGCGAAGCGATATCGCCCGTCCAGCGTGCGGAAGCCGCCGCTACGGAAGCGAAGCGTCTTTCCGGAATGGTGGTGTGCGAAGGCCGTCTCCAGGCCGCGCTCACCGACCACAAATTCGAGGTCGACAATCCCGCCACCGCCCGCATCATCGGCCACGCGCCCCGCTGCGGCGCCGCCGACGTGGACCGCGCAGTCGCCTCCGCGAGCGCCGCTTTCGCCGGCTGGCGCCACCTCACCGCCCGTGACCGCGCCGCCTTCCTGGTGAAGGCCGCCGCGCGGCTGGAGAGCGAGGCCGAAGCGATCGCCCAGCTTTCCGCATTCGAGACCGGCAACGCCCTCGCGACCCAGACTCGCGGCGAAGCCGCCACCATGGTGGATATCCTGCGTTTCTTCGCTCAAGACCGCCGAACAGGCGCCGCTGGCCGTGCTGCGCTGCTTCGAACTGATGCAGGAAGTGCTGCCGCCGGGCGTCGCGAATTGCATCTCCGGCCTTGGCGAAGAGGCCGGGCGCCTGCTGTGCGAACATCCCAAGGTGCGCAAGGTCACCTTCACCGGGTCAAGCGCGGTGGGCGTTAAGATCCTGCATTATGCCGCCGACAAGCTCGCCCCCGTCACGGCCGAACTTGGCGGCAAGAATCCGAGCGTCTTCCTGCCCGACATGGACCCCACGGCCGCCGCCGACGGCGTGGTGCGCGGCCTGCGGCTGCAGCGCCAGGGCCAGTCCTGCACCGCTGGCACGCGCGTCTATATCCACGATTCGCTCTATGACGAGGTGGTGGAGCGGGTGCTTGCAATTATCCCCACCTTCCGCGTCGGCGACCCGCTGGACGAGCGCACGCAGGTCGGTTCCATCATCTCCAAATCCCAGCTCGACCGCGTGGAGCGCTATGTGCATATGGCGCGCCAGACCGAGGGCGCGCGCATCCTCACCGGCGGCGCGCGCCCGCAGGACCCGGCCCTGAAGGACGGCTATTTCTACCAGACCACCCTCATCGAAGGCATCCCGCACGCCTCGCAGGTGTGCCAGGACGAGATCTTCGGCCCGGTGGCGACGCTCGCGCGCTGGAGCGATTTCGAAGCGGTGATCCAGGAAGCCAACGACGTCAAGTTCGGCCTTGCCGCCACGGTATGGACCAATGATCTGTCCAAGGCCTTCCAGTTTATCGAGCAGGTGGACGCCGGCTTCGTGCAGGTGAACCAATATGCGGTGGCCGAAGCGAACATCGAATACGGCGGCACCAAGATGAGCGGCCTCGGCAAGGAGCTTTCGCTCGAAAGCATGCTGCATCACTTCACCTGGTCGAAGACCGCCATCATCAATCCGAATATTTCGGCCTAGGGAGCCCGTCATGCGTGTTGCATTCATCGGCATCGGAAACATGGGGCGGCCCATGGTCCGCAACCTGATCCATGCCGGTCACACTGTCTTCGCCTACGACCTTTCGGTGTCCGCCCTCGATGAGGCGGTGCGGCTCGGCGCCCATGCGGCGGTTTCGCCCCAGGGCGCGGCCACCGAGGCCGATGTGGTGATCTCCATGCTGCCCACCGGGCAGAATGTGCGCGACCTCTATCTCGGGGCCGACGGCCTCGTGGCGAAAACCCGCGCCGGCACATTGCTGATCGATTCCAGCACCATATCGAGCACGGTGTCGTCCGAGATCGCCGCCGCGGCCCGCGCCGCCGGCAAGACCATGATCGACGCCCCGGTTTCCGGCGGCACCCCGGGCGCGGAAGCCGGCACGCTCACCTTCATGGTGGGCGGCAGCCTTGAGGACCTTGAGCGGGCGCGCCCGCTGCTGGAAGCCATGGGCAAGCGCATCTTCCATGTCGGCACCAATGGCGCCGGCCATACCGCCAAACTCTGTAACAACATGCTCTCCGGCGTCTGCATGGCCGCCACCGCCGAGGCGCTCGCGCTCGGCGTCGCCAACGGCCTGGACCCGGCGGTGCTCTCCGAGGTGATGCGCAATTCCTCGGGCACCAATTACGCCCTGGAGCGCTATCACCCCTATCCTGGCATCATGCCGAACGTGCCGTCCTCCCACGGCTACCAGGGCGGCTTCCGCTCCGAATTCCAGCTCAAGGACATGCGCTTGGCCAAGCAATTGTCGGCGGAATACAAATCCCTGAGCCCGCTCGGTGATCTCGCGTGCGACCTGTTCGCGCTGCATTGCCAGAGCGGCCATGGCCATCTCGATTATGGCAGCATCATCAAGATGATGATGAAGGTGCCCGAGGCCGCGGCGGCCGGTGCCGCGGGCGAGGACGAGACCATGAGGCGCGCCGTCTAAGACCGGGTAAAAACTCCCACCGCCATAAAACAAAAAGGCGGGGGAGGAGGAAACGCTGAACGCCAAGGACGACCTGCGCGGCGCGATGGAAGCTGCCTTCCCTTAAGGAATACAGCTTCCCGCGCCCTGCCTGCGGCCCGGTCACGCGGCCGCAGGATGGACCGCGCCAGGTCTCCGTACCACCGGAGGAGGGATATGGGCATCGCGATCGAAGCGCGCGACCTGAGCAAGCAGTTCAACGGCTTTTTCGCCGTCAAGGACGTCAGCCTTCAGGTGGCCGAAAACACCATACACGGCATCATCGGCCCCAACGGCGCCGGAAAGACCACGCTGTTCAATCTGTTGACCAGCTTCCTGAAGCCGACCCACGGCTCAATCCATTATCGCGGGCGCAACATCACCCACCTGGAGCCGGCGGCCGTGTCGCGCCTCGGCCTGGTGCGCTCGTTCCAGATCTCCTCGGTGTTCGACCAGCTCTCGGCGCGGGACAATGTGCGCGTCGCGCTCCAGGGAAAGGAGGGCGGAAGCTATTGCTTCTGGCGCTCCACCGCCGCGCTCGCGCGGTTCGACGACCGCGCCGACGAACTGCTGGAGATGGTCGGGCTCACCGCCTATGCGGACACCGCGTCTGGCTCGCTAGCCTATGGCCGCAAGCGGGCGCTGGAGCTTGCGACCACCCTCGCTTTGGAACCGGAAACCCTGCTGCTGGACGAACCCATGTCCGGCCTCGGCCCGGAGGATATCGGCCCGATCACGGAGCTGATCCGCACCGTGGCCAAGGGGCGGACCGTGGTGATGGTGGAACACAATCTTCCCGTCGTCGCCACCCTCTCCGACACCATCACCGTGCTGGCGCGCGGCCAGCTTCTGGCCAGCGGCACCTATGCGGAAGTCACCGCCAATCCCGAGGTGATCACCGCCTATCTCGGGGAGGACGACGACGATGAATGAGGTGAGCCCCGCCGTCCTCTGCGTGCGCGACCTGCACGGCTGGTACGGCGATTCCCATGTGCTGCATTCGGTCTCCTTCGACGTGCGCCCCGGCCAGCTGGTGACGCTGCTCGGCCGTAACGGGGCCGGCAAGAGCACCACGCTCAAGGCCATGATGGGTCTGCTCGACAAACGCCGCGGCTCGATCCTGTTTCGCGGCAAGGAGACCATCGCGGCCCAGGCCAACCAGATCGCCCGCCAGGGCCTCGCCTATTGCCCGGAGGATCGCGGCATCTTCGCGACTCTCTCGGTGGAGGAGAATTTGCGCCTTCCCCCCAAGCTGCGCGAGGGCGGCATGGGGATCGACGCCATCTACCGCCTGTTCCCGAACCTGAAGGATCGCTGCAAGAGCGGCGGCACCAAGCTTTCGGGCGGCGAGCAGCAGATGCTGGCCATCGCCCGCATCCTGCGCACCGGCGCCGATACCCTTCTGCTGGACGAGCCGACCGAGGGGCTCGCCCCGGTCATCGTCAAGCAGATCGGCGCCGTGATCCGCGAGCTGAAGACGCTCGGCTACACGATTTTGCTGGTGGAGCAGAACATCAAGTTCGCCGCCAAGGTGGCCGACCAGCATTACGTCCTGGAGAACGGCCGCGTGGTGGAACACATCCCCCATGCCGCCAAGGCCGACGAAGTGCGCGCCATCGCCAACTATTTGCACGCATAGAAGGGCCATATGCATAATATATTGGACACCCTCTACAATTTGCCGATCGACGCTTTCATGGGCCAGCTGATGCTGGGCCTGATCAACGGCGCCTTCTATGCGATGCTGAGCCTGGGCCTCGCCTTGATCTTCGGCATGCTGAACATCGTGAACTTTGTGCATGGCGCGCAATACATGCTGGGCGCCATGATGGCCTGGATCCTGCTCCAGACCCTCGGCATCAATTACTGGGCCTCGCTGCTGCTGGCTCCGCTGATCGTCGGCGCGTTCGGCCTGCTGCTGGAACGCTTCGTGCTGCGGCGGGTCTATGCGCTCGATCCCGCCTATGGCCTGCTGCTGACCTTCGGCATCGCCTTGCTGCTGGAAGGCAGCTTCCGCCAGAAGCTCGGCTCCTCGGGCCAGCCTTATGCCATTCCGGCGGAATTGCGCGGCGGGTGGGATCTCGGCTTCATGTACATGCCCACCTATCGCGCCTGGGTGCTGGTGGCCTCCATCACCATCTGCTTCGCGGTCTGGTACGTGTTCGAGCGCACCCGCCTCGGCTCCTATCTGCGCGCGGCGACGGAGAAGCCCCAATTGGTGCGGGCCTTCGGCATCGACGTGTCGAAGATGATCAATCTCACCTACGGCCTCGGCGTCGCGCTCGCCGCCGTCGCCGGGGTGCTCGCCGCGCCGATCTACCAGGTGAGCCCGCTCATGGGCTCCAACATCATCATCGTGGTGTTCGCGGTGGTGGTGATCGGTGGCCTCGGCTCCATGTCGGGCGCCATCGTCTCCGGCTTCCTGGTGGGGTTCGTGGAGGGATTGACCAAGGTGTTCTATCCCGCCGCGTCCAGCACCGTCGTGTTTGTCCTCATGGCCTGCGTCCTGCTGGTGAAGCCGGCCGGCCTGTTCGGAAGGAGGGCGTGACCATGCTCATGGCAAGTCCCGCTACGAGTCCCGTCAAAACTCCTCTCGCCGCCAAGGCCACGGCCGCGCGCCGGCGCCAGATCCTCGCCTGGGGGCTCGGCATCGCGGCGCTCGCGGTGTTCCCCTTCATGGTCTACCCGCTGTTCGCCATGAAGGTGCTGTGCTTCGCGCTCTTCGCCTGCTCCTTCAACCTGCTGTTCGGCTTTGCAGGCCTGCTCTCGTTCGGCCATGCCGCCTATTTCGGCATCGCCTCCTATGTGACGGCGGAATCGGCGAAATACTGGGGCCTCACGCCGGAACTCTCGATCCTCGCCGGCACCGGCGTGGCGATCGTGCTAGGCGCGGCGTTCGGCTGGCTGGCGATCCGCCGGCAGGGGATCTATTTCTCCATGATCACCCTGGCGCTGGCGCAGATGGTGTTCTTCTTCTGCCTCCAGGCGGAATTCACCGGCGGCGAGGACGGCATCCAGAGCGTGCCGCGCGGCGATCTGTTCGGGCTGATCCCGCTCGGCAGCCATATGGCGATGTATTATTTCGTCATGGGCGTGTTCCTGATCGGCTTTCTGATCATCTACCGCACCATCAATTCCCCGTTCGGCCAGGTGCTGCGGGCGGTGCGGGACAATGACATCAAGGCCACCTCGCTCGGCATCAAGACACGCCATGTGAAGCTGGCCGCCTTCGTCATCTCCGCCGGCGTGGCGGGGCTCGGCGGGGCCACCAAGGCGCTGGTGTTCCAGCTCGCCTCCCTCACCGACGTGAGCTGGCAGGCCTCGGGCGAAGCGGTGCTGATGACCGTGCTCGGCGGCGCGGGAACGCTGACCGGGCCGGTGATGGGCGCGCTGATCGTCACCGGCATGCAGCAATATCTCGCCCAGTTCGGCTCCTGGGTCACGATCATCCAGGGCGCGATCTTCGTGGTCTGCGTGCTGGCCTTCCGGCGCGGGATCGTCGGCGAGTTGGACCGGCTCGCCAAGCTCCCCGCATTCTGGCGGCGGCGCCGGGCCGAACGCCGGTTCACGCCGGCGCCCCGCGCCAGCACGGATTTTTAAAATGGCGCGCGCGCGCAAATCGGGCCGCGACCGGCATCTCGCCGGCCTCGGCGCCGGCGAGGACGGTGGGCGAAGCGCTCGCCTGCGGCGCCCCGCCGTTTGGAGCGACACGACGGACCAGTCTATAACGTGGCCGCGCGCAAGCGCCGGGCCAGTGCGGAGGACGGATGAGCAAGATTACCTCGCGCGACGTGGCGCGCGCCGCGGGCGTCTCGCAGTCCACGGTCTCGCGCGCGCTGGCCGGCGACGAACGCATCTCCAGCGAGACGCGCGAGCGCATCCTCTCGACCGCGCAGAGCATCGGCTATACGCCCAACGAGCTGGCGCGCAGTCTGCTGAGCAACAAGTCCAACATCGTCGGCCTGGTGATGGGCGACCTACTCAACCCGTTCTATCCGACGGTGCTGAACGGCTTCGTCGCGGCGTTACAGAAGCGCGGCAAGCGGGTGCTGCTTTTCACCGTTCCGCCGGGCGGGGAAGTGGACGACGTGCTGCCGTTTCTCCTGCAATATCAGGTGGAAGGGGTCATCATCACGTCGTCGGCCCTGTCCAGCAAGATGGCCAATGCGTGCGAGCGCAACAAGACGCCGGTCGTGCTGTTCAACCGCGCCACCTACAAGGAGGCGGTCTGCTCGGTGTGCTGCGCCAATGTGCAAGCCTCCTTCGACCTGACGGAACGCCTGATCGAGGCAGAGCACGACCGCTTCGCCATCATCGGCGGGCGGGCCGACACCTCGACCCACATCGAGCGCAAGCAGGGGCTGGAGGAGGCGCTGGCGCGCCACGGGCTCGCGCTGGTGGGCGACGAAATGGGCGACAACACCTATGAGGGCGGCTTTGCCGCCGCCCTGCGGCTGCTGCGCTTCCGCAGGCGGCCCAATGCCATCGTGTGCGTGAGCGACGTGATGGCCATGGGCGCGCTGGATGCGGCGCGGTTCGAACTGGGCCTGCGCGTGCCGCAGGACCTCTCCATCGTCGGCTTCGACGATATCCCCTCGGCCTCCTGGCCGAGCTACCAGCTCACCACGGTCCGCCAGCCGATCGACGCCATGATCGAACGGTCCCTGGCGCTGCTGTTCGACCCGGAGCGCAAGACCAAGCGCAAGGCCATCACCGAGCGGCTTCCGGGCGAACTGATCGTGCGCTCATCGGCGCTCATCGCCGCGAAACATCCGGCGGAATAACCCCGCGCGCGCCGGGACAACGCCCATTGACACGCGCGTGCGCCTGTGGATGCATACGTATGCACAGGCGCTAGACCTGAAAAACAAAACGTAAGGGGAGATGCCCAAAATGAAGAAACTGTTCTCGCTTCCCGCGCTCGCGATGGCCCTCGCGGCCGCCCTGCCGCTCGGCACGGCCCACGCCGCAGACGGCGTGAAGATCGGCGTGCTCACCGACATGTCCGGCTTGTTCTCGGATATATCCGGCCAGGGGTCGGTCACCGCCGTGCAGATGGCCATCGACGATTTCGGCGGCAAGGTGCTCGGCCAACCCATCGGCCTCGTCTATGCCGACACCCAGAACAAGGCCGACATCGGCGCCGGCATCGCCCGGCAATGGTACGAGACCGACAACGTCGACATGATCACCGATATCTCCAACTCGGCGGTCGCGCTCGCGGTGGTGGATATCGCCGCCTCGCTCAAGAAGATCGCCATCGTCGTCGGCGCCGCCACCTCGCGCATTTCCAACGACAAATGCACGCCCTATTCCATCCATTACGCCTTCGACACCATCTCCTGGGCCAATGTTACCGGCAAGGCGATCCTGAAGGACGGCGGCGACAGCTGGTTCTTCCTCACCACCGACTATGCCTTCGGCCTGGCACTGGAGAAGGACACCGCGCAGATCGTCAAGGATGCCGGCGGCAAGGTGGTCGGCTCGGTGAAGACGCCGCTCAACACGCCGGACTTCTCCGCCTTCCTGCTCAGCGCCAAATCCTCCGGCGCCAAGGTGATCGCGCTCGCAAACTCCGGCGGCGACACCATCAATGCGGTGAAGCAGGCCGAGGAATTCAAGATCACCAAGGACGGCAAGCAGCGCCTCGCCGTGCTCGGCGGCTATATCACAGACATGCATTCCATCGGCCTGAAGACCGCCCAGGGCCTGCTTTACACGGAAGGCTTCTACTGGGACCTCAATGACGAGACCCGCGCCTGGTCGAAGCGCTTCTTCGAGAAGATCGGCCGCATGCCCACCGTCACCCAGGCGGCGGATTATTCCTCGGTGCTGCATTATCTCAAGGCGGTCGCCGCCGTCGG
>NCHM01000157.1 GCA_002257205.1 Rhizobiales bacterium 24-66-13
CGAGATTGATCGGCACGACGAGGCCGTTCTCGGCGATTTCGGGCAGGTCCAGCTTGACCTTGCCTTCGCCCATCGGCTTGCTTCCGAACAGCTTCTTCAACTCGTCTGCGACCTGCGCCTCGGTCGCGAACGACAGGCGCGGTGCGAGCACGGCGGCAAAGGCCGACAGTGCCGCGACCTGCAGCGCTTGGCGTCGTGTGGGGGCAAAACCCCATGCGGGGGCATTTCCCTTGGGCGTCATTCGTTTCCTCCTAGAAGTCCCACGCGGAGCGGCGGGACCTTGGCGTCATTTGTTTTTTGTTTCGAACCGGGTTTTTCCCGGCCGATCAATTTCACATATTGTGATATCGAATTTTTTGAATGTAAAGTGACTCCAAGCTGGTGATCATCGCTGCAGTGCAGCGCTGGAGCATTGGCCGCGGCGGTTCCGGTAAAGGCCTCTCAAGACGGCCGGGGATCGCTGCGCAACAAAATCGGGGAGGACCCATGCCACCAAAAGCGACAATCCTCACAGGCCTCTGCGCGCTCGCACTGATGTGCCTCGCGAGCAGTTTCGCCACGGCCCAGGACGATGCCAGCGAGAAGGAGATCGAGCGCTACCGCAAGATGATCGAAGATCCCATGGCCAATCCCGGCTACCTCAACGTCGACCGGGGCGAGGTGCTGTGGAGCGAGAAGCGCGGCACCAAGAACGTGTCGCTGGAGACCTGCGACCTCGGTGAGGGGCCCGGCAAGCTGGAGGGGGCCTATGCGAGCCTGCCCCGCTATTTCGCCGACGCCGACAAGGTGATGGACCTGGAACAGCGCCTCCTGTGGTGCATGGAGAAGATCCAGGGATTCGACACCAAGGGCATCGTCGCCAAGCCCTTCTCGGGGCCGGGACGCTCCTCCGACATGGAGGATCTCGTCGGCTTCATCGCCAATAAGTCGAACGGCATGCCGATTGCGGTGCCACTCGCCCATGCCAAGGAAAAGGAGGCCTATGCCATCGGCGAGGCGCTGTTCTTCCGCCGCTCCTCGATCATGGATTTCTCCTGCTCCACCTGCCACGGCGAGGCCGGCAAGCGCATCCGCCTGCAGGGGCTGCCGCAGCTCGACACTCCGGGCAAGGACGCCCAGGCGACCATGGCATCATGGCCCACCTACCGGGTCTCGCAGAGTTCGCTGCGCACCATGCAGCACCGCCTGTGGGACTGCTATCGCCAGATGCGCATGCCCGCGCCGGATTACGGTTCTGAGGCGATCACGGCTTTGACCGTCTATCTCAACACCCAGGCCAAGGGGGGCGAGCTCAATGTCCCCTCCATCAAGCGTTGAGGGGAGAGGTCCATGAAGCGATATCTGATTGCCGTCGCCGCAGCGCTGCTGCTGCCCCAGCTCGCCGCTGCCCAGCAGGCCCCGGTCGTTGATACTGCGCGTGTCGACGCAGTGGTGAAGGAGAGCTTCACCAAGCTTCCCGAAGGCTGGGCCGAGCGCCTGATCCAGGATGAAACTATGCGGATCTGCTCGCAGACCCGCAACGCGCCTTCGCCCGCCCAGGCGGAGGCGATCGTCGCACGGGAGGCGGCGCTGGTGAAATTCCCGGCCGATGGGGTGATGGGGAATTGGAAGGACGGCGCCAAGATCGCGCAGAACGGACGCGGCGGCCAGTTTTCCGACCCGCCGGGAACCGTGAGCGGCGGCAATTGCTATGCCTGCCACCAGATGGACCCGAAGGAAGTGAGCTATGGCACGCTCGGGCCAAGCCTCACGAATTATGGGCGGGACCGCAAGTTTGACCCGGCGGACGCGAAGGCGGCCTATGCCAGGGTGTTCGATCCCCAGGCGGTCTTCGCCTGCTCCAACATGCCGCGCTTTGGCGTGCACAATGTGCTGAGCGAGCAGCAGATGAAGGATGTGATCGCCTATCTGTTCGATCCCGAATCTCCGGTGAACAAGCCGGCGAAATAAGCCTCGAGGCCTGCGGCCGATGGCGCTCGATCATCGGCCGTTGGTCCAAGCCCGCGCGGCGCTTGAGCGAAACCCGCTCGGCTCCGGTCCGGAGGACCGGGGCCGTTGGTCCAAGCCCGCGCGGCGCTTGAGCGTACCCGCTCGGCTCCGGTCCGAAGGACTGGGGCCGTCAGCTTTTCTGTGGCTTCTGGCGCGCGAGCCAGTCCGCGAACGACCCCTCGGCATAGCCGCCGGCGGCGACATAGCGGAACATGGCGGAAAACTCTTCCGGCCCCAGCAGGCCTGGCATGCGCGCGACTTCCCGCGTCGCGCCGTTCTCGATCGCGAAGAATTGGAACGTGGGCGTCGCGCGAATGCCCTCGCGGGCGCCGAACGCCTTCTCGGTCAGGCGGGTGCCGTCGAAGGCTATGACCTCGCGGGCGCCGAACAGATCCAGATGAACGATGTCGAATTGCGCCTTGATGGACGACTCGATGGCCGGATCGGCGAAATAGACCGTATGCAGCCGCTTGCACAGCGGACAGCCGCGCTGGCTCCATTGCAGAGCAAAGTGCCGGTTCTTCTGGGTGGCGGCGGCAAGATCTTCCGCAAGATCGAGGAAGCTCTCCACATACCAGTCCTCGGTATAGAGGCCATCGTCGCCGATGCGCGCCGCCGCCATCGCGGACCGGGGCAGGGCGGCGGGGGCGGCAAAAAGGGCGGCGAGCATGACACGCCGGCTCATTTGAACATGTCCCATGGGCCCGTCCTCCTCGGGTTTGCGCGCCTCAGCCGATGGTGCCGAGCGCGGGAACTGCATCCAGCAAAAGTTGCGAAACCTCGGGCATCAGGCCCGCCATGAAAACCACGCCGGTGGCCACCAGCAGGGCACCGGAAATCTTTTCGATCAGGCCGAGCCGCGTCTTCACGGCCAGCGCCCAGACGAGGAACGGGCCGGCGAAGGCGGCGGCGGCGAGAAACGGAATGCCGATGCCGGCGGCATAGAAAGCCAGCAGCAGCGCGCCCCGCCAGAGCGAACTCTCGGCGCCGGCGACGATCAGGATCGCGGCCAGCACCGGGCCGACGCAGGGCGACCAGCCGAAGCCGAAGGCAAGGCCCACCAGATAGGCCCCGAGCAGGCCGGCCGGTTTCTGCGACACTTCCAGCTTGGCCTGCCGGTAGAGCCAGGAGACCTTCACAAGGCCCAGCAGATGCAGGCCGAATAGGATGAGCACCGCGCCCGAGACGACGCCGAGGATGTCGGCATAGCGCGTCAGCCATTGGCCGATGCCGGAGGCGGTGGCGCCCAGCAGGATGAAGATGGTGGAAAAGCCGAGCACGAAGGCGCCGGCGATGGCGATCACCCGCCCGCGTCCCAAGCGCGCGGCCTCTGGCGTCGCGCTCCCTACCGCCGTCGTCTCCGCCGCCGCGCCGGTGAGAAAGCCAAGATAGGCCGGCACGAGCGGCAGCACGCAGGGGGATGCGAAAGAGAGGAGGCCAGCCAGGAAGGCGCCGGGCAGGCTGATATCCAGGGACATTGATCCCTCCCGTTTCCCGCGTGCCGAAGCCACGGGTTTCATTCTTGCTACATTTATATTCGAATGCGATGATATGTGCCAAGGAACATTGTCACCACCAGGGTTTTGCATGGCATCATTGTTTTCTCGTGCGCGCGGTGCCGTCGCTTTTGGCGCATGCGCCGCGCTCTGCGTTCTGCTGCTGGCCAGCCCCTCCGGCGCGAGCGAACTGGTCATGTTCGAACGCAGCGGCTGCGCGTGGTGCCAGCGCTTCGATGCCGAAATATCGCCGGTCTACGACCGGACCGACGAAGGGCGGCAGGCGCCTCTGCGGCGGGTCAACATGCGGGCCGGCGTGCCGGGCGATTTGGCGCTGGCCGCGCCGGTGCGGTTCGCGCCCACCTTCGTATTGGTTGAGGACGGACGCGAAGTTGGCCGCATAACCGGCTATATGTCGGATGACGTGTTCTGGGGGATGCTCGGGAGCTTGATTCACAAGCCGGCGCAAAGCCAATAGGCCCGCCGGGCACGGCGCACTGACGCCGCCAGAAAGAGGATGCGGGAAATATGTCGGCCATCGTCTCATCGCGGATCGAGGACGAACTGCGCGACGGCCCAGAGATCTCGGCCGAGCTGGACCAGTTGATGCGCAATGCGCGCAAGGCGAGCGACTTTCTGAAGGCCCTCTCCCACGAAAACCGGCTGCTGCTGCTGTGCCTGCTGGCGGAACGCGAGCGCTCGGTGACGGAGCTGGAGAACATCCTCTCCCTGCGCCAGCCCACCGTGTCCCAGCAATTGGCGCGCCTGCGCCTGGATGGCCTCGTCACCACGCGCCGCGATGGCAAGACCATCTGCTACAGCCTCGCCAGCGACGACGTGCGGCGCGTGATTTCAGTGATTTACGACATCTTCTGCGAGCCCGTAGACCCGCCGAAGACTTAAGACGCGTAGCGCCGGGCCGGCGACGGGGCATCCATAAGCCCCGCTCCGGCCGTTTCAGGGAGGATCGGCGCATGGACATCGAAAGCCCGTGGTGGAGCGCGCTCGCAGGCCTGCTGATCGGCGCCGTGGTGGGTTTTGCCGTGCGGCGCGCCCGGCTGTGCACCTTCGGCGCCCTGGAGGACGCCATGGTGGGCGGCGACATGCGCCGCCTGAAGGTGTTCGGCCTCGCGCTCGGCGTCGCCCTTGCCGGCACGCAGGTGCTGATCCTGACCGGGCTGTTGTCGCCCGAGCGGACCAATTACCTGCCGGCGGCGCTGCCCTGGTTCGGCGTCGCGTTCGGCGGACTTCTGTTCGGCCTTGGAATGGCCCTGGTGGGCACCTGCGCCTTCGGCTCGCTGGTGCGCCTGGGCGCCGGAGACCTGCGCAGCCTCGTGGTGCTGCTGGTGTTCGGCGCGGTCGCCTATGCGACCTTGCGCGGCATCCTCGCCACCGTGCGCGTGGACCTGATCGAGCGGCTGGTCGTGCCGGTGCCAGGGGGCGGGCAGGGCGATCTGCCGACCCTGTTCAACCGCGTGGTGGGCTTCGACACGCGGGGAGGGCTGGCGCTGGCCGGCGCAGTCCTGCTCTCCAGCTTCGCCTTTCTCGATGCAAGATTGCGCCGCGCGCGCCGCCTGATGACGGCTGGCGTGCTGCTCGGCCTCGGCGTGGTGGCGGGATGGCTCGCCACCACCCAATTGATGGATGAATTCGCCCGTCCCGGCGCGCCCCAGAGCCTCACCTTCGTCTCCCCTGTCGCGCGCGCCCTGTTCGGCCTTCTGTTCGATCAGGCGAGCCTTGCGGAATTCGGCGCCGCCAGCGTCGCCGGGGTGGTGCTGGGCGCGGCGGCGGCGGCGCGAACTGGAGATGAATTCCGCTGGGAAGCGTTCGACGATCCACGGGAGATGAAGCGCCATCTCCTCGGCGCGGCGCTCATGGGGATGGGCGGGATCATCTGCGGGGGATGCACCATCGGCCAGGGCATCACCGCCGGCTCGCTCATGGCCCTGTCTTGGCCGCTGGCGGTGCTGGGCATGGCGGCGGGGGCGCGGCTCGGCATCGCCTTGCTGATGGAAGGCTCACTCACCGATTTCGCCCGCAGCGCCGTGAGCGCGGCCCTCGGGCATCGGGCGGACCGGCACCTCTAGAGTATCCGTTATGGGCAAGGTCAGGCGGCGCGAAACGCCTTCAGATAATGCTGCTCGAACATCCGCTTGGCCGTATGGAACAGGCCGAGGCGGGGCAAGGCGAGCGTGAACCGCGCATCGCGGAACACCAGCATGCCGGCATCCAGCGTATCGACGATGCACACCAGCTCCGGCTTGAAGGCGAAGGTGGCCGGCTGACCTTTCAGCTCGGCCGCCATGTTGCGGGCGGCGGCGACCGCCTGAAGGTCCGCCTGATGGGCTTGCTTCGGCATCCAGTCCGGCCCGGGGAAGCTGCCCGCGTCGCCTGCCACATAGACCCGCTCCAGCCCCGGAACGGCGCAGGTCGCGCCGGCGGAGATGAAGCCGCCGGGCGAACGGGGCAGGTCGCTGGTTTCGAGCCATGCGGGCCCCGTCAGTCCGGGCATGAAGAGGATGAGATCGGCGGGAATTTCCCCGCCCTCGGTCACCACCCGATCAGCCTCGAAACGCACCATCTTGTGCCCGAGGTGGGTGCGGATGGCGCGCTTTTCCATCTCCTTGAGCAAGCCGCTCACCGCCCGCATGCCAAGGCGCTGGCCCGGCGATTGCGAGGGATTGAAGAAGACGAGATCGAAAGCCGCGCGCCGTCCCTGGCGGCGCAGCAGGGTATCGATCCCGAACAGGAATTCGAACATCGGGCCGCCACGCACTGCCGAGGGCTCCTGCGGATTGGCGGCGAAGCCGACGGCAATGGTGCCGCCCTCTAGGGCCGCAAGCCGGCCGCGGATGCCTTCCGCCGCCGCCACGCCCTCGCAAGGGATGGCGGCATAATCGATGCCCGGCAGCTTGCGGATGTAACGCCCGCCGCTGGCGATCAGCAGCATGTCGTTGGCAACCGGCCCGGCGCTGGTGAGCACGGTGCGCCCGCCATCGCTCACGCCTTCCACCCGCGCGCGATGATGCACCACGCCATGCTTGGCGAAGAAGCCGCCCAGCGGCACCCGCAGGTCGGCCCCAGCCCGCAAGCCGGCGGGGATCCAGATCAGGCTCGGCAGATAGGTGAGCGCATCGTCGGGGGATATCACCGTTATCGGCGCGGCGACGCCCTGGCCTCGCAGTTCGCGAACGGCGGTGAGGGCGGCGAAGCCGGACCCGAGGATGGTGATGCGGGCGGACTGGACCGGCGGCATCGGGTTCATTCCGCCGGCTTGAGGCGCGAGGCCGAAGCATCCGCTGCGCGCTGTGCGGGGGCGAAATCCCCATCCACGTCGGCACCGAGATCGGCCCGCCACGGCCGCCATTTTTCCAGGGCGATCAAGACCACCACCAGGAGCGCGGCGAACCCGAGCGCCAGCATCCAATAGGGCACGTCGGTGAAGCTCATCAAGGTGAGCTTGCCCGGTCCGCCCGACAGCAGCAGCGGTGTCAGGGTCGGTTCGGCATAGCTGAAGGCCATCGCCCCGAACAGGCCGCCCACGAGGGTGAAGATCGCGTCGCGATAGCCGACGCCCACCTGGGCGAGGACCGTGCCCGGGCAGGCCCCGGCAAGCGCGATGCCAGCGCCGAGGACGATGCCGCCCAGCACGTCGGCGGCGAAGAAGGTGGCCTTCGGCGCCAGCTTGATGAAGCCGAAGCCGTGCAGCGCCGCCAGGACCACGGCGCCGGTGGCGACCGCGGTGAGGAAGACCTTCAGCATGATGAAATTACGCAATTGCATCTGGCCGACGATCATCCCCGGCTCGAACACGCGGGACTTCTCCAGCGCGACGCCGAATACGATGCCCATGGCGAGGCCGATGAGAATGGCTTGAAGGAGGGACATGGCTGATCCTATCCGGGGCGCGTCAGATGCGGCGCAGGAGGAGGAATGCGGTGGCGATGCCGCCGACGAACATGAAGGCCACCGCGATGGTGGAGGAGACCGCAAGCTGGGCCATGCCCGAGATACCGTGCCCCGAGGTGCAGCCATCGGCGAGGCGTGCGCCGAACAGCATGAGAAAACCGGCCCCGAAGGCGACCAGATAGCGCACCGTCGGGCTGGAGGTTCCGAGCGCCCGCGCCCAGATCGGCGAGATGGTTTTGCGCCTTGCCCCGGACAGCGACATGGAGATCATCGCCCCGAGCGCGATGCCGACCACCAGGGCGACCTGCCACCAATTCTTCGCGGTCGGCGTGATGTGCTTGGCCACATAGGCGATCTGGGTCACCGCCGGATCGATCAGCGCGGCAAGGGTGCCGCCCACGGTCACATAGGAGGACGAGGCCCCGAGCGCGGTGTCGATCAGGAGGAAGGCCGGAACCTGAAGCAGGCCGATCAGGATGCCCGCCACATAAGGCGACCAGGCCCGAGCCCGAAGTGAGCATGCTCTCATGGTTCGCTCCCACTGAGGCTGGCCCGGACCAAGCGTCGGGCGGGCCACGGCCCCATTTTTCGTTGCACCCGATGGTGAAATCGAAGTTTAGACATTCAT
>NCHM01000765.1 GCA_002257205.1 Rhizobiales bacterium 24-66-13
CCTGGTGCGCGAATTGCGCGACCATGTCACCAGCAAGGCCGATTATGTCGGCGAGGATTTCGCGGACCTCGCCCGCAAGATGCATGGCGGCGAGATCGCGCATCGCTCGATCTATGGCGAGGCCAGCGCCGACGAGGTAAAGGCGCTGCGCGATGACGAGGTGGAGGTGTTCCCCCTGCCCGTCCTGCCGGAAGACCGCAACTGAGGCGGGACGCGCCTCAGCCCATCGGCCCGGCGACGATGAAATAATTCACGTCCGTATCCGCCGAGAGCTCCCAGCTGCCGCGCAGCGGATCGAAGCTGAGGCCGGCCAGTTCGCGCATCTCGAAGCCGCCGGCGGCGAGGCTCGCCTCGAACTCCTCCGGGGTGACGAACTTGTCCCAGCGGTGGGTGCCGCGCGGCAGCCAGCGCAGCACATATTCCGCCCCGACGATGGCGAGCGCGAAGCTCTTGCCCGTGCGGTTCAGCGTCGAGCCGATGAACAGGCCGTTCGGCTGCACCATCTCCACCGCGCGGCGCACGAACAGGCCCACGTCCGCCACGTGCTCCACCACCTCCAGCGCCATCACCACGTCGAACCGCTCGCCCGCGTCGGCGAGTTCCTCGGCCGTGGTGGCGCGATAGTCGATGGCGAGGTCGGCGCGCGCGGCATGGGCGCTGGCGATCTCCACATTGCCGGCGGAGGGATCGATCCCCACCATGTCCGCCCCCATGCGCGCCATGGGTTCGCTGATGAGCCCGCCGCCGCAGCCGATGTCGAGCACGCGCAGGCCCTTCAGCGGCCGCAGGCTGCGCGGGTCATGGCCGAAATGGCGCACCATCACGTCGCGCAGGAAGGCGAGGCGAACCGGATTGATGGCATGCAGCGGCGCCATCTTGCCCTTGGGATCCCACCATTCCTCGCCCAGCGCCTCGAAGCGGGCGACCTCGGCGGGATCGACGGTCAGGTTCGGCTGGGGGCTCACCTGCGGCATGGGCATTCCTCGCCCAGCGCCTCGAAGCGGGCGACCTCGGCGGGATCGACGGTCAGGTTCGGCTGGGGGCTCACCTGCGGCATGGGAACTTCCTTTGGCTGCCGTGGAGGCTTACGCCAGTGCGGTGGCAGCGGCAAGGCATGCCCCCCTCTCAAACCGCCGGGGGCCCATGCGCAAGCGGCGCCACCTAGGGGCTCGGAAACAGCTCGACGTGGGTTTCCCCGGTGCGGCCGACATAAAGCGCGCGGCGGCCGGAGAACGACACGAGATAGCCGGCGCACCCGGCCGCAACCGCCTTTTCGCAGAATCCCATGTAGGTATAGCCGGGAACCTGCTGCTGGGCCTCGCCGATCGCGGCCTGGAGGCGCGCGGCGTCGAAGGCCGGGGCAATTGCGCCGGCGGCCCGATGCGCCGGCAGTTCGATGCTCTCCCCGCCGGGCAGATAATAGGTCGCGGTGGCGCGCCGGTAATCGACCGCATAGCTTTCGAAGCCGGCTTCCCCGAGCGCTCCCACGATCTGCGGAAAGCTCATGGTG
>NCHM01000158.1 GCA_002257205.1 Rhizobiales bacterium 24-66-13
ATAGAGGATCGTCCCACCGCGCGCGCGCAGCTCGATCCGGTCCACCAGTCGGGCCTGCTCGAGCTTTTCAAGGCTGGCGCGCAGGCCTACGACGGCCGCATCGTGGATCGCCGCCGGTGGAATGCGGGCCGGCGCGCCGGCATGAAGCATCTCCTCAAAGCGCGTGTGGTTGCCTTGCCAGCTGACGCAGGGATTGACCGCAACGGCGCGCACCTCAACCTCATAGCCGGCGTCGCGCGCGGTTCGGATGACGCGCTCGACATTCTCCGGCCTTCGCATCGTCGTCTCGAACACGACGCTCGCCCCGCGTTCCGTCGCCGCCGCCAGGAGCTTCTCGGTCCAGATCCCCGCATCCATCTGGGTGTGGCGCGATGCGGTCTCCGGATCCGCCTTTTGAAGAGCAAGGAACTGGGGATGGTAGGAGCGCAGATCGTCACCGACGATACGGATCGCGGCCCCTTCCCGTCTGAGCTCGGCATGGCTTGCCGTCAGCACGGCGGTCTTCCCGGAGCCCGGCGGACCTCCAAGAAGGATCAGGCGCGGCCGCGCAACCGGGGCGAGGTCATCCGGAAGGTAGTCCCGCACGATGTCACTGCGGAAGATATGCTCGTTCCGTTCCGGCGACAGCAGGCCGGTGGACCCATCCACCGCCATGGTCAGAACTCCTGCCAGAACAGGCGCTCGTCCCTGACGCGCGGTCCCCAGGTGGCGATGATCGCCTCGACGCCCTCACGATCCGCGACCTGGACACCATGCTGGAGCTCGACGAGCGCCCTGCGGCGGACCCGCAGCTCCTCGGCCGCCGCCGGATCGTCGGCTTCGATCTCATGGATGCGGCTCGCGACGATGCCGCGCGCCCGATTGAGGAACTCGATCGCGATCTCGGCCCGAACGATGGCGTCATATGAGATGTCGTCTGCCATGGACTTCTCCTTTCCTATCGGCCGAGGCCGCGCGCCTGGTTGATGGTGCGCATGCGGCGTTCGGACAGGATTTTCTCGCTGGCCTCGATCCGGACGGCCTGTTGCAACACCTTGAGCGACGGTCCCATCGCCTCGAAGGTCCGGCGCTGCGCCGCTGGCACGCGATTGATCGCATCCTTTTCGCCGCGTGCGATCGCGTTGCGCCCGAAGCGGGCGTCGAGCGCCTTGCTCACCGAGGCGAACTCCTCGCGGATCGCCGGATCAAGCCTTGCCACCATCGCGGTGAGGGCACGGGTATCCTTCTTCGCCTCGGACGCCAGCCGAGCCAGTTCATCGTGTGCCGGCTTCGACAGCCCGGGGATCGGGATGGCCATCAGCCGCCGCTCCTCGGCGATCGCCTTCGATTGGATGTCGACCCCGTCGGCATAGACGGACCCCAGGGCGCTCAGCTCGGCCGCCGCAGCCGGCACCGCCGCCAGCGCATCCCGGCGCTCCCGCCCGGCGGCCAAGAGCCGGTCCACCAACCGATCCGAACCACGCAAAGCTCCGTACGCGGAGGGCTCATTGCTGACAGCCGCCACGATGCGCTCCGCCGCGAAGCCCTTCGCGACGAGATCCTCGATCTTCGCGACGGCTGCCGACGGATCCCGCCAGATGCGCGATGCGATTTCACCGAGCGCAGCGCGCTGCTGACGATAGTGGGGGGTCGCGACCACCCGTTCCCGGGCCTCGTCCTCGATGGACGTTCTGAACTCCACGACCGCCGGCAGCATGAGCGGCGCGGCGCCAGGGGCGTCAGGACGATAGGGTGCCGGCGCGACGACGCGTGAGCGATCCTGCCGCTCGGCCAGATGCTGAGCATGGGCGAACCTGCGCACCGACTCGAACAGCGTCTTCAGCTCCGCGTGCTTCTGCGGATCCGTGTCCTCCGGCAGGCGATCGGCCATGTTGCGCTCCGCGACGGCGTCGGCCCTATCCGTGAAGGCGCTCCAGCCGAAGCGCGCGGTCAGCGCCTCGTTCACCGCCTTGATTTCCTGCACGACCGCGCGATCCTCAGCGGCGAAGGCAAAGGCCTCCTCATAGGCCCCCTCTCCGCCGTGGATCCGCACGGTTTCGAGCTCCGAGAGCCGCGCGAGCGTGTTCGCCGAGAGCGCCGGCACGGACAGCGCCATGTGGGCACGCCGCTGCTCCTCCCGGATCTCGAAGGACGGCGCGCTCTTCTTGAAGGCCGCGGCATGGGCGCGGGCGAGCGGGACCAATTCCGCCGCGACAACCTTCAGGGCCGTGGCGCGCTCATGGCGCGCAGCCCCGCCGTCACCAGAGGCATCGCGGCCGCGCAGGAGGCCGAGCTGTTCCGGGCTCCGCGCAAGCACATCCCCGAGTTCCCGCGAGCCCGCTTTCGATCCAGAGGCAAGATCGTGAAGCCTGACCATAGCCGCGTCGGGATCACGGTAGATCCGCTCCAGCACCGGCAAAAGGGCCCCTTCCCTCTCCTTCACGGCCGGCGAGGCGATCTGTGCCCGGCGTGCATCCTCCTCGAGCGAACGGGCGAAGCGCGTCACCGGCGCCAGCAGGAAGCGGGACTCGGCGTCCGGCTGCCGGACCGGCGTTTCCAGGCGCGTGTCGCTATAAGCGATGCTGCGCTCCCGCTCGATCGCGAAGCCAAGCGCGACGCTCGCCCGCTCCCACAACCGCGCCAGCTCGCCCCTCTTTTCGGCGAACCACGCCAGCCGCCGCGCCACCCCCTCCTCCATCCCGGCCGCGGCACCGGCGAGCTGGTCGATGCCGCGCAGCCGCGCGAAGTCGCGAGCGTGGGCCTGGTACGACGGCTCGCTCTCATAATCGAGCGTGGTGGTCTTCGCGCCGGACCGCGACAGGCGCTCGACCAGCTGCGTGAAGACATCCGGGCGATGGCTTTCCCGGTCGATGCGCTCGCTGCGGTCCTCTACCGTTTCGAGCTGCTTCGCGGTCCACACGTTGCGCTCGACCTGGCGCTCCTCGAGACGCCGCTCACCCGTTTCCTCGTCCGTCACCGGGATCTTCACAGTGACAGTCTCCACGCCGTCCTTGCGGAGTGTGACCGTGTCTCCCACGCTCACGCCGCCCTTCGCGAGCGCGGCGGGCAGGCTGACGCCCCACAGCCGATGAGTCGACCCATTATCCGCGCGAACATCGGCATAGGGGCTCGGCGCGACATCCTCGCCCTCGCGGAACTTGGCCTGGCCGATCTCGAGGAGTTCGCCGGTGACGCCTCCGGCATGATCGACGCGCGGCTTGCGCCCCCACTCGCCGCGCGGCTCGAAATCCTCCTGCGCCGCATAGAGGTCGGCCCGATCACGATGACGGCTCATCGCCACATAGGTGAGGTGCTGGTCCATCATGCCGGTGCCGAGCACGAAGGTCCGATCCACCGTCGCGCCCTGGGCCTTGTGGATGGTGGCCGCGTATCCGTGGTCGACATTGCGATAGGTGTCCTCGCCGAAGACGACCTCGCGTCCATTGTCGAGATGCACTGTGAGAAGTGTCCGGCCCCTTTTGTCGCTGGTGGACGTCACCGAGCCGAGCATGCCGTTCTTGACGTGCTGCGGGCCCAGATGCTTCGCGCGAGGCTCCACGAACCGCGCGTTTTCCAGGAA
This sequence comes from Rhizobiales bacterium 24-66-13, assembly GCA_002257205.1. GTDB lineage: Bacteria > Pseudomonadota > Alphaproteobacteria > Rhizobiales > Xanthobacteraceae > NCEH01. Next base: position 3,560 of record NCHM01000158.1, read on the forward strand.
GATGATCCGGTCGCCGGCGGCGAATTCACGCGTTCCGCGTTCGGTCGTGAACGTGCGGTTCGCCGAAAGCGCGCCGTCGTCCGTCAGCACCTTGCGCAGCGCCTCGTTGAGGCGCTTCACGTCTTCATTGGTGTGGGCGAGGACAAGCAGTTCATCCCCGCGCGGCGGCTGCCGCTCGCCCTCGGCCGCCGTCTCGCCAGTCAGTGCGCGCCACGCCTCGGTCCAGTCGGTGACGATCCGGCCGATGGCATCCTCACGGGTCGCGGCCTCGACGATATGGCCATGTCGGGCATAGGCGTCGAGGGCCGTTTCGACCTCGCCGCGCGCGAACAGCCGGGATGCATTGCGCGCCCATTCATCCCGCTGGCGCCGTACGCCGGCAAGCTCGGCGAAGCCAATCCGTTCCGCGATCGCCCTGAAGGCCGCGCCTGCCTGGATCGGCTGGAGCTGCATGGCGTCGCCCACCAGAACGACCTTCGCCTCGGCATCCTCGGCGACCTTCAGCACTCGCGCCATCTGCTGCGACGACACCATCCCGGCCTCGTCGATGACCAACACGTCACCCCGCTCGAGCCGGTCGCGCCCATTGGCCCAGGCCAGCTCCCAGGACGCCAGCGTGCGCGAGGCAATGCCCGAGCTGTCCTCCAGGCCTTCTGCCGCCTTGCCGGCGAGCGCCGCGCCGAGGACCCGGCGTCCGTCGCTTTCCCAGGCGACGCGGGCGGCGGCGAGAAGGGTGGATTTGCCTGCGCCGGCGAGACCAACGACCGCCGCGATCGCCGCATCCGACGTGACGTGGCGGACCGCATCGACCTGTTCCCGGTCGAGCTTGAACGGCTTGTCGGGATCCCGGCCCTCGACGCTTTCGATCGCAGACGCGATCCGCGCCGCGGCCACACCGAAGCCGGCGCCCTGCGCGAGGTTATCCGCAGAGCGCGCCATGCCGTGCTCGACGCGGAGCATGTCGTGCGTCGTGTAAATCGCCGGTTCGGCTCTCCTCCCTGTTTCCGGATCGAGCCGTTGCGGACGCAGCATGACGAGATCGGGCGAGGCAATCAGCTGCGCCCGGATGTTCGCGAAGTCGTCCGGATCGTCCACATAGCGGTGAAGCGCCCGGGCGATGTCGCGCTCGTCGAAGGTCGAGCGTTCGTTGCCGAGCTGCCGGAGGAGCAGGCCAGGATCCGCGGCAAGGCGATCCGCCATGTCCTGCCGGCGGGCGAGCTCAGCCGGCGCCAGGAACATCTGGCTACCCTTGCGCACCATCGCCGCCTTCGCCGGCCCGAGATGCCTCTGCGCGATGCCCTCGCGCCCCTGCTCGGCATAGGAGCGCCCGTCAAGGCGGATATCGACTCCGGCGAGCGCGAGGTGGCGGTTGGCCGCCTCAGCCCAGGCGAGCTTCCACGCCTTCATGGCCTCGCGATCGCCGGCCCAAATCCGATAGACGATCTTGCCGCCCAGCCGGTCCGGCGTGACGACCCGGAGAGGTATCCCGTCCTCGCCGACCACCGGCACCTTCTTCGGGCCGAAGCCATCCTTCGCCAGAGGCCGCAGTGTTGTCATCAGATGGACGTGCGGGTTGCCGTCCTTGTCGTGATAGACCCAGTCGGCGACCATTCCCTTCGCGGTGAAGTTGCTCGCCACGAACTCGCGCATCAGCGCGATGTTCTCGGCCCGGCCCAGCTCCTCCGGCAGCGCGATGATCAACTCGCGGGCGAGCTGCGCGTCCTCCCGCTTCTCGAAGGCCTCGACCGCGTTCCACAGAAGCTCGCTGGCGGCCGAGACACTCTTTCCCTCAATCGCGTCCTTCAGCCACGCCGGCATCGCGTCCGGCAGCGCCAACTCCTCATGCACCAGCTCCGAGGCGCCGCCCTCATAACGGAACGTCGTTCCCGCCTGCTCGTCCGTCATCTTGGTGCGGTGGCGATAGGCGGCGGCCGAGACGACGCTGCGTCCCGATCCCCGGCTGATCACCTGCGCCCTGACGAACATGATGGCCACGGCCGCCGTCTCCTCCTCCAAGCACGTCGCGGCAGCGACGTATATTGCGCCCTCAAACAGATCGGACCGCAGGGCCGATGCCGCTTCGAACGGCAGGCCGCCAAAGGCGCCTGCCGCAGATGAGCCATTTGGCTCGGGATCAAACTACCCTATTTAACTCACTTAAACGAGTCGTTATAATCAACCCACGCTAACTGGTTCCAGCATGGGATGAGGCCACAGACATGCGTGTAAAGTCGTCACTTTCCGAGATCGACGCCCAGATCGAGAAGCTGCGTGAGCGTAAGAAATTCCTGATAGTTAAAGCCGGGGAGCGGTTCGCCCGCGCGGCCACGAAGGCGGGCCTGGTCGAGATGGAGATCGCCGACGAGGAACTCGACGCGATCTGCGAGGAGATCGCGTCGCGATTTCGCAAGGGCGGCAAAGGGAGCGCGGGTTCCCCCACCGCTTCGACAGATCGATCAGGAACTCGTCCGCTGGGCACGGCGGCGAAGGGTCAGCATGAGTGAGGCGCGCCGGCACGAGGCGCGTCAGAAATTCCTGCTCGGCGGGCTGGTGGTGCGCGCAGGTCTGGCGGAGGCCGACCGGGCATTCCTGCTCGGCGCGCTGATCGAGGCAGGGCGTCTCGCGGCGGGCTCGGATCAGCATGAACGGCTGAAGGCGATCGGGTTGGAGGCGTTCCGTCGACAGCCGATGGAGGATGCGCCGGCGCCAGATCAGGAAAGCGAAGACGGGCCGTGAAGAGACAATTACATCCGAGCCTGCTGCTCGCCCTCGTGCCGATCGCCGTGACGGTCGTGACGGTCTTCGTCGCCGGCTGGCGATGGCAGGATCTCGCCATCGGCATGTCCGGCAAGGTCGCCCATTGGTTCCTGCGAGCCGCGCCGCTGCCCGCCCTGCTGTTTGGGCCGCTCGCGGGGCTCGTGACCGTTTGGGCGCTGCCGATGCATCGGCGCCGGCCGATCGCGATGTCGACGTTGCTCTGCTTTCTCGGCGTGGTGGGTCTGTATGGGATGCGCGAATATGATCGCCTCGCGCCATTCGTCGAGAGCGGAACGGTCACGTGGGACCAGGCGCTCTCATACCTCGATGGCTTCGCTGTTGCAGGCGCCATCGTCGGGTTTCTGATCGTTGCCGTCGCGGCGCGCATCTCCGTCGTCGTCCCCGATCCCGTCAAGCGCGCGAAGCGCGCCGCCTTCGGCGATGCCGACTGGCTGCCGATGACGGCGGCGGCAAGGCTGTTCCCGCCGGACGGCGAGATCGTCATCGGCGAGCGCTATCGCGTCGATCGGGAGATCGTGCATGAACTGCCGTTCGATCCCACGAACCGCTCGACCTGGGGTCAGGGCGGTCGGGCTCCGCTTCTCACCTACAAGCAGGATTTCGACTCGACCCATATGCTGTTCTTCGCCGGGAGCGGCGGCTTCAAGACGACGAGCAACGTCATCCCCACGGCGCTGCGCTATTCCGGTCCTCTGATCTGTCTCGATCCGTCGACCGAGGTCGCGCCAATGGTGCGGGAACATCGCAGACGCGCGCTCGGCCGCGAGGTCATGGTGCTCGATCCGACCAATCCGATCGCGGGCTTCAACGTGCTCGACGGAATCGAGGAATCGCGGCAAAAAGAGGAGGACATCGTCGGCATTGCGCACATGCTATTGTCGGAAAGCGTGCGCTTTGAATCCTCGACCGGCGCCTATTTCCAGAACCAGGCGCACAACCTTCTGACCGGCCTGCTGGCGCACGTCATGCTCTCGCCGGAATATGCTGGCCGACGCACTCTGCGCAGTTTGCGCCAGATCGTCTCCGAGCCCGAACCGTCCGTGCTCGCCATGCTTCGCGACATCCAAGAGCATTCCGAGTCGACGTTTATCCGAGAGACCCTCGGCGTCTTCACGAACATGACCGAGCAGACCTTCAGCGGCGTTTATTCCACCGCCTCGAAGGACACGCAGTGGCTGTCTCTGGAGAGCTACGCCGCTCTGGTCTCCGGCAATGCCTTCAAGTCGTGCGACATCGTCTCGGGCAAGAAGGACGTCTTCCTGAACATCCCCGCGTCAATCCTGAGGTCCTACCCCGGCATCGGCCGAGTGATCATCGGCTCGTTGATCAATGCCATGGTGCAGGCCGACGGTGGCTTCGCACGCCGGGCGCTGTTCATGCTCGATGAGGTGGACCTGCTCGGTTACATGCGCGTGCTCGAGGAGGCACGCGATCGGGGGCGTAAGTACGGCATCACGCTGATGCTGATGTACCAGTCGGTCGGCCAGCTGGAACAGCACTTCGGCAAGGCTGGTGCGACGTCGTGGATCGATGGCTGCGCCTTCGCCTCCTATTCCGCGATCAAGGCGCTCGAGACCGCGCGCAACGTCTCGGCGCAGTGTGGTGAGATGACGGTGGAGGTTCAGGGC
>NCHM01000159.1 GCA_002257205.1 Rhizobiales bacterium 24-66-13
CGCCGAGCCCGAGGTCCACCCGCACGTCGATCACGTCGCCCTTCATATATTGGGAGACCATGCCCTCGTCGTAATCCGGATCGCGGGCGCCGTGGGCGGCGACCTGGATGTCGCCGAACGCGATGGTGAGCAGATCGCGGTCGGCGGGCTCGCCGGCCTTGCCGACCGCCATCACCACCCGGCCCCAATTGGCGTCCTCGCCGGCAACGGCGGTCTTCACCAGCGGCGAATTGGCGATCGACATGGCGATCCGCCGCGCCGACTTCTTGGAGACCGCGCCGGTCACATGCACGCGCACCAGCTTGCGGGCGCCCTCGCCGTCGCGGGCCACCTGTTCGGCGAGATCGGCCATCACGCCCTTCAGGGCGGCGCGGAAGCCTTCGACGCGCGAATCGTCCCAGCGCTTGATGGTGCCAACGCCGAGCGCCTTGGCGGCGCCGGTGGCGAACAGCAGCAGCGTGTCGGAGGTGGAGGTATCGCCATCCACGGTCACGGCATTGAAGGTAGTGCCCACGGCCTTGGACAGCATCTTCTGGAGCACGTCGGCGGCGATCGGCGCGTCGGTGACGATGAAGGAGAGCATGGTCGCCATGTCGGGGGCGATCATGCCGGCGCCCTTGGCGATGCCGGCGATGGTCACGTCCAGTTCGCCGAGCTTCACCGTGGTGGTGGAGAGCTTGGGGAAGGTGTCCGTGGTCATGATGGCGCGCGCCGCCTCGGTCCAGTTCTCGCTGGCGAGGCGGGTGGCGGCGTCCGCCAGCGGGGCCTCGAACTTGTCGGCGTCCAGCGGCTCGCCGATCACACCGGTGGAGGCCAGGAACACTTCGGACGGCTTGCAGCCCAGGGCGGCGGCGGCATATTCCGCCGTGGCAGCGGTGGTGTCGCGGCCGGCTTCGCCGGTGAAGGCATTGGCATTGCCGGAATTCACCACCAGGGCCCGCGCCCGGCCGCCACGCAGCGCCGCGCGGCACCATTCCACGGGCGCGGAGGGGCACAGCGAGCGCGTGGTGACGCCGGCGACCGTGGTGCCCGGCGCGAACGCCATCAGCAGCACATCGGTGCGGCCCTGGTATTTGACGCCGGCGGAGGCGGTCGCGAACCGGACGCCCCCGACCGGCGGGACATAGGGAATCAGCCGGGGGGCGAGCGGGGACAGGGGAGCGGACATCGGCGTGGCCTTTGGTGAATGGCGCGTGAGATGTGCCGCAGGCCGCGCCCGCAGGCAAGCGCTTCGCGCGCGGAGCGGCCCTTCGCGCGCGCTTTCCGCCGGGCCTGCGCGCACCGGCCTTGCCTCGCTGTGCCGCCCATGCCACGGTCGACACCATCCCGCACTGCTTTCCCTCAGGGGCCATGCCACTGCTTTCCCTAACGGATCTCGACCGAACCGAACTTGGACCCTGGCCGGCGCTCGGCTATCAGGGCAGCCCGCTCGACCGCGCCGCCCATCTGCGCGGCACGGTCGAGGACCTCGCCAAGCGGGAGGATGCCCGCTTCTATCTCCTCGGCGGCGAAGGGGTGGTGCTCCATCCCGGCGAGCCGCTGCGCGACCCGCTGTTCACCGCCGATGCGGCGACCGCGCTCGGCGCCGGCAAGCGGATCTTCCTCGGCCTCGCCGACGGCGCGCCGCGCTTCGCCGCCCGGATCGACCCGGCGGAGAAGGAACGCCTGGAGGCGCGCGGCCTGCTGGTGCCGGATCTGCGCTCCACCGCCGTGCAGGGCCTGGTGTCCAACGACCATCTGGCCGCGCTCGCGTGCGGCAAGGCCATGCTCGCCTGGCACGGGCGGCACCGCTTCTGCGCCAATTGCGGCACCCGCACCCGCGCCATCGAAGGTGGCTGGCGGCGCGATTGCCCGAGCTGCGGGGCCCAGCATTTTCCCCGCACCGATCCCGTGGTGATCATGCTGACCTATCGCGGCGATGAATGCCTGATGGGCCGGGCGCCGCATTTCGCGCCGGAAATGTGGTCCTGCCTCGCCGGCTTCGTCGAGCCCGGCGAGACCATCGAGGAAGCGGTACGGCGCGAGACGCTGGAGGAAACCGGCATCACCACCGGCGCGGTGCGCTATCGCTGGTCCCAGCCCTGGCCCTATCCCATGTCGCTGATGTTCGGCTGCATCGCCGAGGCGACGTCGCAAACCATCACGATGGACCCGAACGAGCTGGCGGGCGCCCGCTGGTTTTCCCGCGCGGAAATCGCGAAGATGCTGGTACGCGCGCACCCCGACGGGCTGTTCGTTCCGCCGGCGAACGCCATCGCCCATCATCTGATCCGCGCCTTCGTCGAGGGCGCCACCGTCTGAAAGAGCACCCGTGCCGGATCCACACCCCAGCTCCGGACCCGAGACCCAGGCACGGCCGAAGCAGGACGGCGCACCGCCCGCGCATCATCGTCCCGCGCGTCTGCATTGGCGCGGCGCCCTGCGCACGGCGCTGCGGCCGGTGCGCAAGCTGATCGCCCCGGCGCGCGGCACCGCGCCCCGCCCGGTGCGCCGGCCCTCCACCCTGGTCTATGGGCTGGAGGACAAGGTTCCGCTCTCCGCCCTCATTCCCCTGTCCACCCAGCACGCCATGCTGGCGCTGACCTTCCTGATCTATCCCATCGTCGCCGCCACCGAGGCGGGACTGCCGGAGGACCAGATCGAGGCCATGCTGAGCGCCTGCGCCATGTGCATCGGGCTCACCACCATCATCCAATGTTCGCGCACCCGCTTCGGCAGCGGCTATCTGGGCATCCATATTCCCGCCGCTGGCGCCATTCCGCTGGCGGTGCAGGCGCTCACCATCGGCGGGCTGGGGCTGATGGCGGCAACCACCATCCTGGTGGGCGTGTGCCAGCTCTTCATGGCGCGCCTGGTGCGGCCGCTGCGCGTGCTGCTGCCGCCGGAGGTGTGCGGCGTCGCCGTGACCATGCTCGGCGTTTCGCTCGCCAGCCCCGCCCTGCGGCGTGCGCTCGGCCTGGAAGGCGGGGGCACCGAGGTGAACCTCGGGCCGCTCGCGGTGTCCATGGTGACCCTGGTGCTGATCGTCAGCGTCACCGTGTTCGCGCCGCGCCGGTTCAAATTGTTCGCGGTGCTCGTGGGCGCGTCCAGCGGCTGGGCGCTGGCCATGTTCAGCGGCGTCGATCCCACCGACATGGGGGCCGCCCTGGCCAAGGCGGATTTCGTCGCCCTGCCCCATCTCCAGCTGCCTTCGCTGGCGCTGGAGCCGCGCCTGTTCCCGTTGGTGGCCCTGCTGGTGATGATGGGGCTGGTGGACGTGCTCGGCGTCACGGTCTCGCTGGAAAAGATGAACGACGCCGAATGGCGCCGCGCCGACATGCAGGCGGCGGGACGCGCGGTGACCGCCTGCGGCATCGGCAATATCTTGAACGGCATGACCTCGGGCTTCCAGTCCGGCCTGTCGTCGTCGGCCGTGGGCCTGGCCTTCGCCACCGGGGCGACTGCGCGCAGCATCGGCATCCTCGCCGGCGCCGTGATCTTCGCGACCGCCTTCTTTCCGAAGGCCATCATGGCGCTGACGCTGATCCCCTCGCCGGTGATCGGCGGCATCCTGCTCTACACCTCCGCTTACCTGCTGGTTGCGGGCATGGACCTGATCTTGTCCCGCCGACTCAGCGAGCGGCGGGTGTTCCTGGTGGGGCTCTCGGTGCTGGCGGGCCTCTCGGTGGCGCTGCTGCCGCTGAAGGGGCAATTGCCGTTCTGGGTCCAGCCCTTGTTCTCCACGCCGCTCACCGTCGCGGCGTGCAGCGCCATCGCGCTCAACCTGCTGTTCCGCATCGGCATATCCAAGGAAAGTTCGTTCTTGGTGCCGGAGGGGGCGAACGCCTTCCTCACCGCCCAGGACTTCCTGGAACGCCAGGGCGATCTGTGGGGCGCGCGGCGCGACGTCATCGCCGCCGCCATTCCGGTGGCCGCCCAGGCGCTGGAGGTGATCGTCGACACCGGCATCGCCGAAGGGCCGGTGGAATTGCGCGCCCGCTTCGACGAGAGCCATCTCGACGTGTTCGTGCTCTATGACGGCGCGGTGCTGGAGGTGCCCAAGGAGCGCCCCTCCCCCGAGGCGCTGCTGGGCGACGCCAAGGAGGTCGCCGGCTTCGCCGCCTATCTGCTGGTGAAGCTGGGCGACCGGGTCACCTTCGGCCGGGCCGCCGGGCGCGCGCGCATCACTTTGCGCTTCGATCATTAGGGCGGGACCCGGACGCCGGACGTCGGAAATCATCCCGCACGCGCGGGGCTGGACAGGAATGGATGACCTTGCGCTTCCCAGGCGGGAAAAGCTCATGCCAAAGGCCATCTTCAAAACGCCCTTTGCACCTTAAGGCGAGCTCTTGAAAATCAAGTGTTCATCAAGATGATCCCCCGAAGGTGTAGCATCCCACCGCTTGATAAGCCCGCTTCATCTTTTGTTGCCTCGCGCGCGCAAGAGAATAAATCTAGCCTTGTCTCAAAGGTGCGGCGAAGACGGCATCTGGGAGGCGGTCATGGGCGCGACTTGGGAACTCCTGCTCGGCAAGCTCGAATGGCTCAGCGCCCCGATCGGCGATTTGCCACAAGAGGCCATCGCCACGGCGACAGTGCTGTTCTGCCTGCTCATCCTGGCGGGCGTCGCAGCCATCTTGCGGCTTGCGATGCCGAGCATCATGGCCCTCACCCTGGGCGCGATCTTCCTGGCGCTCCAGGCCTATGACGTACAGACCCAATGGCGCACCATCAGCTTTGGCGCCGTCGCGCTCGTCATGGCGCTGATCGTCACCACCAGCGAGCGGCGACGTGGCGTGCGCGAGATCCGGCAGGAGCTTGCCGACATGGACGCGCGCTTCGATCGCTTCCTGGATGCGCTCGACCACCGCCAAGCCCTGGTTGAACATCGCGTCGAGCAGGCGCTGGTCGTTCCCGCTCCGCCGCCGCCGACGCAGAATACGCAGAATACGCAGAATACGTGATCGCCGGGCCTAGAGCGCGATCCGCCCATATGGAATCACTTGGTGGTTCCATATGGGCGGTAAATCGCCCCCTCACTTATTGAATAGAGGCGGATTCACTGCCCATATTGAAACGCCCAAGGCGATTGAATAGGGGCAGACCCGGCTCTATCCCCGCCGATGCCGGAAGCGGTTGACTGGGCGAAAGGGCAGCACAATTCCCATCTGCCCCCGCACGCAGGGGCCGAACATGTGGGAGTCCGGCCGCTTTCGGGTCGGACCCGGCGCTTCCAGATCCTTCAGCGCCCTGCGGCCGTTCAGCCAGACCACGCCCGGCAGCAGAAACCCCGCGTGCCCGCCTTCACCGGCTGATCCCGCATTAAGGGCGTGCTGCATATGCGCCACCTGATGCTCGATGTAGCTGCTGGAGCCGGCCTTGGGATCGGTGCGGCGCTTGGCGGTAGCCGAGCCCCGGCTGCCGTGCCTTACATTGGTGGCGAGAAGCGCGCCCGGTGGAAAGAAGGTGCCGCCGCCCATGATGAAGGAGAGCGCATGCTTGGCCACCTCCGGCGGCGTGGTTGTCGGGACAAAGCCGCGCGCACCTTGCCGAAAGGCGTCCGTCACCTCTTCGGGATCGCTCCTGTCGGACAGGATGACCAGTGGGGCGTTGAGGGTGAAATCCTGGACATGCCGCATCCATTCAGAGGCCACGGGATCCTGCACCGACAGCCGGCCGAGGCTCAGAATGCCCAGCGAGAATGCAAGATGTCGGTCCGCCGCGCTCTCAAGGTCCGCGGGATCGCAGTCGCGAAGCGAAACGCCGTGCATCTCAGCCCAATCCCGCAGCAGCCCCACGATGCCGGAGCGCCTCAGTGGAAGAGCGTCGACGATGAGGACGATGGGCGGGAGATCCTTTTCGATCGCTTCGGACAAGGCCACACCTGATGATGCAAGATCCTCTCCCATCCAATTGCATCAAGAACCAGCAATTTAACGCCGTACACTTGAAGATTTCATGCAGGCGCGTGAAATCGAAGCAGATAGAGAGTTGATTAAATATATTTCAATCGCCTGCAACAAAACAATTAATACTGAAGCATGAAGCCCCTAACGCGTACAAATGCGCTGTACTCCCGAGGCATTGCGCCGGGCAGAGAGACTCGGCCCCATAATGCGCGACCGAGGTCCGATGGCGGTCGCCTTCATATCGGAAGCGGTAGAGCCGGATATTTGGAGCTAGAGCGTTTTCAGCAAAAGTGGATTCCGGTTTTGCGTTACGAAAACGCGTCATAATAAAAGCCCGGAGCACGTTCGGCAAACCGGCGTTCGCCGAACCTGCTCTAGAGGCCCGGCACCCAGCTCTCCGGCCCCTTCACCGCTTCCGGCAATGCGGGCGACAAGCCGCCCACCGCCTGGCCTCGCTCCATTCCGCACAAGGCGGCCTGGGTTCGGTTCGACGCCCCAAGCTTGCGCATGATCTGACGGACATGGACTTTGACCGTCGACTCGCACATGGACAGCTCACGGGCTATCCTTTTGTTGGAGTGCCCCTGCTGAAGCAGACGCAGGACCGCGTTCTGCCGGACCGTCAGGGTCGTGCAATAGGCGCCATTGTGCATGACATTCGACACCACCGGCCGCCGCCAGTCGGGCGTGGGAGCCCGGTTCTGGCTTCCCAGCAAGGCGTTCGCCGGGAAGTACACGCCGCCACCCATGATGAAACGCAGCGCCTGAAACACCACGGAAGGCGAAATCTGCGAACTGATGAACCCGCGCGCGCCGGCCTTGAGCACATTGACCACCTCGTCCGCGTCGTCACGGTCCGATAGGATGACAAGGGGCACGTCCGGCTGCCTGCCGCGCAACTCCTCGATGCGGCCCTGAAGCTCGGGCGCCTCCATGGATTCTCCCCCGACGTTGAAGACGATAAGCTGCACGTCGCAATTGCCTTGACCGGATTCACGAAGGTCGGACAAGTCCAACGCTTCGAGCCGCATATTATCTTCCTTCGCCCAATCCTCGAGCAGGCTTTTCAGGCTCGCTCTGCGGAACGGAAGGTCATCTATTAAGATGATTCGTAGAAGACCAGCAAGATTATCAGGCACCGAGATCATGACTTCCTCCGCCTTACACCCCACCCATCACTCAGTTTTACGCTGTAAAAACATGATATGTGAAAAATGGTGTGCAAAAAACCAAAAGACGTCACTCTCTGCCGATTCGAACCTCCCAACGCCGTAATAACCTGTGCAATTATGCAAATTGAGTAGATATCACTAAGTCTATACTCAATATGGATACAAACTCGCGACTGAAAAATATAAAAATATACTAACCATGATAAGATTTATTTTTAAAATCTTTGTTTCAAATCAAAAACTGATACCGATATATCTAAAGTATTACTTTCCCCAAGGGAATGAAAAAGGAAGGTCAACTAAAGCGTCGCATTCGCCCGTAATCTAGGTCGAAATACAGATGCGAATCAACCTTCAACATGAAAGGAGCAGCAACATAACCCTGATTGTTGAGACGTTGGCCGACTCTTCAGCCTGAAACATAATCAGACTTCGCGGAAGCTGCGCCTCATCGCATCCTTGAAAGGTTCGATCAAATAGTCCACAAATGTCCGCTCCTGTGTAACGATCAGGACCTCCGCCGGCATGCCTGGAAGCAGCTCGACAATACCTTTCAAGCGCTCCAACTCCTTCACGTCTACTTCGACACGGGCAAGGTAATAGGATTGCCCGGTCGTCTGGTCCACGAGCCGGTCGGCCGAAATCGAATTCACGATACCGTCCATCCGGGGCAGGGCGCGCTTCGAGAACGCGGTCAGGTGCACCTGGGCAGCGAGGCCAGCATGGACAACATCGATATCCACCGGCGACACGCGCGCTTCGATTAGTAATGTTTCCCCATCCGGCACGATGTCAAGGATAGCTTCCCCAGCGCGAATGACGCCACCCAAGGTCTTGAACCGGAGGTTTACCACCGTGCCACTGACGGGAGCGATA
>NCHM01000160.1 GCA_002257205.1 Rhizobiales bacterium 24-66-13
GAGCGGCGGGCGAAGCGCGTGGCGAAGGCCAGCAAAGCGGCCGGCTTGGCGCTGGCGGTGCCGGGCGCCAGCAGGGAAAGGCTCGCCCCTGCCGCCAGCGCGCAGATCACCGCGCCCGCGCAGAGATCCAGGGCCGAGACGCGGCCGAGCATGATCCAGAACAGGAAAAAGCCGAGCCAGCGGCAGGCGAAGGCAGGGCCGTGGAATGCCTGGTCCGCCTGCTCAGCCATTCCGGTTCCCGCCCTTCCGGTTTCCGCCCGTCCGGCATGTGCCCCATGACGGTCTCTCCAGTCCCGGACGCAGCGTCCGGCGGGACTGCCAGGGGGCGAAATGCTCTCGCAGACACTGCATGATCGACGCGATACCGCAGGAAGCTGCGAGAAGATCTTAGGAACTTGTATCGCCGGGCCTTGGGCGTTGCAACGCTCGCGCTCCCGCATTGCACGCAAAGCGCGCGGCGCAACCGCCGCCTGCCTTGGGGGCAGTTTCGGCCCGCGCGTGCCGCGATTATCGTTCGCGTCGAAAAAATCTAAATAGTTTCAATTATTTATGGCGGTACGCGCGGGCCCGCCAACGGCCGCCTTCGATCCGGTCCGGTCCGCCGGTCCGCTTGAGCAGGCCGAAAATTGGGATGGGCGGAACAGGCGCGGGATTCTGCGCCCATTGCCGGACCCTCGGAATGCGGCATAACTCGCTTGGCCGGCGCACAAATACTGGGCGAGCAGGCAATAGGCAGCGGCAGCGATGTCATATCGCGCCGCGAAGGACGTCGAATAATCTGCCCGTCCATCTTGCGCGCTGGTCGAATATCCCTTTGGCGGTTTCATAAAACCTCCGTGGTCGCGGAATCAACGTCATGAGTCATCTGGTTGTCTTTGGGTTCGATGGCATTCACGCCGCGGACGAAGTCTTGAACAAGCTACGCTCCCTGCATGTCGAGCATCTGATCGACCTGGAGGATGCGTGCGTGGTGGAGCGCGACGCGGAGGGCAAGGTCCATATCAAGCAGGCTGTGAACCTCACCGCCATGGGTGCGGCGCGCGGCGGCGTCTCCGGCGCCCTGTGGGGCGCGCTGGTGGGGATTTTATTCCTCAACCCGCTCGCCGGCATGGCGATCGGCGCGGTGGCCGGCGCGGGCACGGGCGCGCTGTCCGGCTCGCTGGTGGATTTCGGCATCAATGACAGCTTCATCAAGGACCTGGGCGGCACCATTCCGGCCGATTCCTCGGCGCTGTTCGTGCTGGTACGCTCGGTGACGGAGGACAAGGTCCTGCCCGAGGTCGAGCCCTACAAGCCTCGCATCCTGAAGACCTCACTCTCCAACGAGGCGGAAGAGCGGCTGCGCAAGGCGCTCATCACGGCGGCCTGAACGGCCGCGCGCGGGCGCAGCAGAACAACACGCTTTCGTCCTCCAGCGCGCGTCGGCGGAGCGGCGCGGAAAAAATGGCCGGCTTCCCGGAAAGGATGGGCCTCTTTCCGGGAAGCGCTATCGGAGCGGGGGAGCCCCGAGGGCCTGCACCGCGCGGGTCGGGGGGAAACCGGTGCGCAGGACACCTGCAAGGCTAGCGCGGTCAGGGTCGTTTGCGATGAGCAGGCCGTCCCGCCTCCATGCGCTCGATCCCAATCCCCATTCGCGCCCCCCACGCGCGCCATGCGCGCGGGCGATGTCCCGGCAGCGAGCTGGAACGGCAGCGTTCAACCTTGGCCGGTCCTGCGCTAACATGTCGCCGGGATGCGCCGGCGGGAGCCGGGAGAAGCAGGCGGGAACGACGTGTCATTCGTGGCGATGAACCAGACTCAGCCCATTGCCGCGCGTGCCGAGGCCGGCGATCCGGCGGCCCCTTCGCCGCTGGCGCCGCTGCAGTTCAGCACGGCTGATCTGCCGAAGGCGGAACAGTTCGACGGCTGGCATGATTTCATCGCCTCCACCGTGGACCTGTCCCTGGTGGCCGCCCCCGCCGTGGGATTCGAGGCCGACAAGACGGTGTGGGATCTCGGCCGCTTCGCCCTGACCTCGGCGCGCATGCCCGGCGCCGGCTATCAGCGCAGCTGGCGCCATCTCGGCAAGGACCCGATCGATCATTGGTGCCTGGTGCTCTACGAAAGCGAAATCCCCGGCCGCCGCGCCCCGCTGGGCTTTCGTTCGCTGGCGCGACCGTTCGTGGGCGGCGGCTCAGATCGGCGGGTGCTGACGCTGTTCATTCCGCGCGACCTGTTCGCCGGCACCGCCGCCGCTTTCGATGCCGCGCCACCGGACATCCCCGACACCGGGCTCGGCGGCTTGCTGGCCGATTACCTGCTGAGCCTGGAAAAGCAGATGCCCCGCCTCACCACGGCGGACCTGCCCGCTGTCGCCGAGGCGACGCGCACTTTGCTGGCGGCCTGCATCGCGCCGAGCGCGGACGCGCTGGCCCAGGCGCAGGCGCCGTTGGCGCGCACCACGCTGGAGCGGGCGCGGCGGGTGATTCAGGCCCATCTCAATTCCCCCACCCTGACGCCGGCCGGCCTGTGCCGCGTGCTCGGCATTTCCCGTTCACGCCTCTACCGGCTGTTCGAGGACCTCGGCGGCGTCACGCGCTACATCCAGCGCCAGCGGCTGCTGGCGGCGCTGGCCGCGCTCGGCGATCCGGCCGATGCGCGCGCCATCGGGCAGATCGCCGAATTTTTCGGCTTTGCCGATGCCTCCGGCTTCAGCCGGGCGTTTCGCGGCGAATTCGGCTTCAGCCCGAGCGATGCCCGCAGCGCGGCGCTCGCCGGCCTGCCGCGCCCCCCGGCACCGGCGCGGCGCGCGCGCGAAGACGAGACGCGCGATCTTGAAACCATCCTGCGCGGGCTCCAGGCCTAAGGGCCCGGTCCACGGCCGCGTGCAGCGGATTTCGCCGATTGTCATGGAAACGTAACGCTAACCGATCAAGCGTTGAGCCTGATCGGTCCATGGCGCTCTGCATGGCGCACTCGAGGAGGCACATATGGCATCTCGCATCCTGCCGTCGGCGCTGGTTGCCGCCGCGCTGGCCTTCGCCGGCCCGGCATCCGCGCAAACCGAGATCCAATGGTGGCACGCCATGTCCGGCGCGCTGGGCGAGAAGCTGGAGAAGATCGCCAGCGATTTCAACGCGTCGCAGGGCGAATACAAGATTGTCCCGGTGTACAAGGGCTCCTATCCGGAGACCATGACGGGCGCCATCGCCGCGTTTCGCGCCAAGCAGCATCCCGCCGTCGTGCAGGTGTTCGAGGTCGGGACCGCGACTTTGATGGCCGCCAAGGGCGCGGTCTATCCGGTCTACAAGCTGATGGCGGACGCGAACGAGCCGTTCGACCCCAAGGTCTATTTGCCGTCGGTCACCGGCTATTATTCCGACACGGCGGGCAACATGCTCTCCCTGCCGTTCAATTCCTCCACCGCGATCCTCTATTACAACAAGGACCTGTTCACGAAGGCGGGTCTTGATCCCAACGTGCCGCCCAAGACCTGGCCCGAGGTGGAGGCGGATGCCAGGAAGCTCCAGGCGGCCGGCGTGCCGTGCGGCTTTACCACCCAATGGCCGTCCTGGGTGAATGTGGAAAATCTCTCCGCCTGGCACAATATTCCCATCGGCACCAAGCAGAACGGCATGGGCGGGCTCGACACCGTGTTGGAGATCGCCAACCCGCTGGTCGAGAAGCATTGGACCGCGCTGGCCGAGTGGCAGAAATCCAAGATCTATGATTACGGCGGACGCCAGTCCAAGGCCGACCCGAAATTCTTCTCCGGCGAATGTGCCATCTCCATCGGCTCGTCGGCGGCACGCGCGGCGATCCTCGCCAATGCGAAATTCGATCTCGGCTACGGCATGATGCCTTATTGGCCCGACGTGAAGGGCGCGCCGCAGAATTCCATCATCGGCGGCGCCTCGCTGTGGGTGCTGAACGGGCGGCCGAAGGAGGAATATCGCGGGGTGGCGAAATTCTTCACCTATCTCTCGCGCGCCGACGTGCAGGCTTGGTGGCACCAGCAGACCGGCTATCTGCCCATCACCCAGGCGGCTTACGATCTCTCGAAGAGCCAGGGGTTCTATGAGAAGAACCCCGGGACCGACATCTCTATTCTCCAGATGACGCTGAACCCGCCCACGGAGAATTCCAAGGGGCTGCGCTTCGGTTCGTTCGTGCAGATCCGCGATGTGATCGAGGAGGAATTGGAAGCCACCCTCGCGGGCAAGAAGACCCCAAAGGAAGCGCTCGCCGCCGCCCAGTCGCGCGGCAATGAGATGCTGCGGGCGTTCGAGAAAGCGAACCAATAGGCGCGGGGCGGCGCCGGCCCGCGCGGTCCGGCTCCGCCCGATTCCGCGGCGCTGGCCCGACGGGGCTTCAGGACCAATCGGCCGTCAGCGGCGTGGTGATCGTCGAGGGGCTCACCGCCGGTGTGCGCGATTGTATTTCTTTCACCGGTCGATCGCCTTTTGCGCGTCTTGGCCGGGCGCGTCCCGGCCATCTACGCCGGGCCGAACTCACCGGTCTTGAACGGCTGGCACCAACGGTGCCGCGTGGATGCACGGGACAAGCCCGTGCATGACGATTCCTCTGGCGACGGCGCCAAGCCGTGAATGTCGATCGGTCCTAGCCCGCCTAGGGATAGAGCGGGGCGAGGCGGGCGCCGCGGCGCTTCGGGGCGGATCGGGCGCGCGCGGCGCATTCCGCGCGCACGGCGGAGAGGCAGGCGGCACCGCGCCAGCGTGTGGAGCCGGCGCGCGAGGAGCCTGCGCTGGAGGATCCTGCCCCATAGAGATGTTGGCGCAGATCCTCCGCCGCCTTCGCCATGGCGGGCGTGCGGAAGGTATTCGCGTCGAAAGCTTGTGCGTCCAAAGCGTTCTGGCCGGTGGCGACGGGGGCCGGGCCGCCTTCGGCCCGCGTCCAGGCGATCAGGGCGGCATGGGCGGCCAGCGCGTCATCGGCCTTGCAGGCGGCGCGCAGATCGTCCAGCGCGGCGGCGGCGCTGATGCGCGCCCGGCCTCGGCTGCGATACGCCGGGCGCGCGGCACCAGACGTTGCGCGCGCCGCATGGGCGGCGCGGCGGCGCAGCAGCAGCGCGGTCAGGCCCAGAACCAGCAGGATCGCGGCCAGCGTCGCGCCGGTGCGCAAATTCAGCATTTCCGCCAGCCACGCCGGCAAGGCAAGCTGCGTCTCCACCGTCGGCGGCGGCGCCTGCGGCACGTCGATGGGCGCCGCAGGTAGCGCTTGGGGCGGCGGCGCGGCGGGGCGCGTCTGGTCGGAGGCGGCGACGGTGAAGGTCTCCGCCGGAAGATGGGCGGTTTCCTGCGTCTTGGTCTCGGTGTTCCACCAGCCCACATCCAGGCCCGGCAGGGTAATGGCGCCATCGCGCGTCGGCACCACGGAAATGGTCTTGATCAGCACCGCGCCGGGCTTGCCATTGATCAGCGCCTGATCGGAACGGCTGGATTCCTCGTATTGGCGCACGCCGTCCGCCTCGACGATGGGCAGGGGCGGCAATTGATTGGGGGTGGCGCCCACCGCTTCCAGGGTCAGGGTGCGCGTCAGCGTCTCGCCCGCCTTGGCCTGGGCGAGCGGCGGGTTCCAGGTGCTGGAGAGTATGACGTCCTGCGCCGGCAGGAACCACCCCACCGCCGCCGCCGGCCGCGGCTTGACCTCGATGCGCACCGGATCCGAATGAAGCGTCACCTCGCGCCCGAGATTGGGATCGGCGCCGGCGAGCGGCACGGCGCCGCTGCGGCCGAGCAGGCGCGCCAGGTCCGAGGGCAGGCCTGCGCCCGCAAAGCCGGGCAATTGCGCCTCCAGCGTGATCGGCCCGATCTCGATCGTTCCGCTGCGCTGGGGGCGCATGATGTAGCCTTGCTCGATCACAGTGTAGCGCTGGCGCCCCACCACCTTGCCGAACACCCGCTGATCGCCGACCTTGGTGAAGGTGGCGCCCACCGCTTCCGGCGGCGTCAGGCGGCCGCCGAGTAGGTTTCCATTGGTGTAGATGCGCACCGCCACCAGCATTTCGCCCTGGACATAGGGCGCGGGGCCGAGAGGCTCCACCTGCACGAACAGCGGGCGCGCCTCGGCCGGGTCCACGGCGGAGGAGGCATCCACCGACAGGCGGATCGGCGCCGTGGTCTGGCCGGCGAGGGTCAGTCCCGGAACATTGATCGCGCCCGCTCGCTTCGGCGCGAGCGTCAGGATCCACTCATTGACCTGGGTGCGCCGGCCGTTGACCACGTCCACCCGGCTTGCCCGGTTGCGGTCGAGAATGTCGAAATCGCGCGCCAGCGGCGCCAGATCGGGCGGCTGGGCGCTATCGCCGCCCACCAGCGTGATGACCAGTTCGAAGCTTTCGCCCACCGACATGGTGGTGCGATCGACGCGCGCCGTGGGGGCGGCGGCGAACGCGGGCGCGGCGCACGCCAGCGCCACCAGCAGGATGGCCAGCATTCGAGCCAGCATCGGCAGGGCGCGGAGCAGGGGGGCGAGCTGCATGCGGAGCGCTGTCATCTCTCAGTTCTGCGACGGGTCGACGACGCCCGCGCCGCCATAATGGCTGCGGATGCGGGCGCGCAAAAGGCCGGTGGGATCATCGGGCACCAGGCGCAGGGTCTGCGCGCGATTCTGATCCTCCTCGGTCAAGGGTTTTGGCGCGCCCGGCTGGGGCGGCTGAGGTGGCGGCTCGGGCGGAGGCGGCTCGGGCGGCTTTTGCTCCGGTGGCTTCTCGGGCGGTTTCTGCTCGGGCGGTTTCTGGTCCGATGGCTTCTGGTCCTGGGGATTGGGCTTGGGCGGTTCCGGCTTTTGCGGTTCGGGTTTGGGTGGCGCCTTCGGCGGCTCGGGCTTCTGTGGCTCAGGCTTTTGAGGCGTGCCCTTCGGGTCCGGGGTGGGCGGCGGCTGGTCGGGCTTCTTGTCGTCCGGCTTCTGCGGCTTGTCCTTCTTCTCGTCCTTGCCAGGCTCGTCCTTCGGCTTCTGGTCGGTGCCGGATTTCGGATCCTGCTTCTGCTGATCCTTCTTGTCCTGGTCCTTTTTGTCCTGGTCTTTTTTCTGCTGGTCCTTCTTGCGCTGATCCAGCACCTTCTGAACCAGTTCGCGATTGAACAGGGCATCGGCGCGGATCGGATCGTCCTGGCCGGGATGGGCGGCCAGCGCCGCGTCATAGGCCTTGATCGCCTCTTCCAGCTTGCCGGCGCGGGCGAGCGCATTGCCGCGATTGTAATCGCCGTCCGGCACCTTGGCATAGGCGGCCGCCGCCTCGTCATAAGAGCCGGCCTTATAGAGCGCGCTCGCCTGCCATTGCGGGTTTTCAAAGCTGCGCGCGGCGGTGCCGTAGTCCGCGCGGCCGAAGGCGTCGGCGCCCTGCTGGTCGGGGGTGCGCCACAGGCCGTCCCATCCGCGCGATCCGCCCGCATCGGCGCCGGCGGAGGCGGAGCCTTGCGCCCCGAGGTTCTGCGTGCCCTGACCTTGCGTGCCCTGACCTTGCGTGCCCTGACCTTGCGTGCCCTGACCTTGCGTGCTCTGCCCATCCAACCCGCGCAGGTCCAGGCTTTGCGGGGGCGCGCCTTGCGAGATTGCACCTTGGGCCTGGGCATCGCGCGGGGCCAGCGCGCCGCCGAGCGCGGCCACCAGCAGCACCGCGATCCAGCCCCGGCGGAACGCCAGCGGCGCCAGCGCGAGGACGCCCAGCAGCAGCCAGGGACCCATGTCGAGCCATTGGTCGGCGGACAGGCCGCTGTCCTGGAGCACCGTGTCCAGCGGGGCGGCCGAGCCGGAGGTCTTGGCGAGCACCGTGTCGAGGTCGCCGTCGCCCACCGTCATGGCGGAGAAGCTGCCGCGTCCGGCGGCCGCGATCTCGCGCAGGCGCGCTTCATCCATGCGCGTGGTGACCACGGTGCCGTCGCGCGCCCGCAGCACGCCGCCGTCGAACGC